>JACRIZ010000103.1 GCA_016235765.1 Rhodocyclales bacterium
GGCAACGGACGGCGCCAGGGACACGATTCGAGGAAAATCAACATCATGCCCAAGGCAACCGCGAAGTCCGCCAAGCCGGCCACCAAGGCCAAGGCCGCCGTGAAGGCCCCTGCCAAGACCGCCGCCAAGAAGCCGGCGCCGGCGACCAAGGCCCCGCCGGCCAAGAAGGCGCCCGTCGTGGCCAAGGGCAAGGCCGTAGCGCCGGCGAAAGCGCCCGCCAAGCCGGCTCCGGTCAAGGCGCCCGCCAAGGCCGTCGCCAAGGAGCCCGTGGCCCCGCCGGTCGTCGAGACCAAGCCGCAGGCGCCCAAGGTCGAAGCGAAGCCGGTCAAGGAAGGCAAGGGCAAGAAGCGGGTCGCCCCGGACATCGCCCCGGCGCATCCGCCCATCGACCTCGAAACCAAGCGCACCCGCCTGAAGAACCTGATCGCGCTGGGCAAGGAACGCGGCTTCCTGACCTACGCCGAGATCAACGACCACCTGCCCGACGATCTCGTCGATGCCGAGCAGATCGAGTCGATCATTTCTACCTTCAACGACATGGGCATCCAGGTCTTCGACCAGGCGCCCGCCGCCGAGGACATGCTGCTGACCGAGGCCGCGCCGGCCCAGGTCGACGAACAGGAAGTCGAGGAGGAGGCCGAGCAGGCGCTGTCCACCGTCGATTCCGAATTCGGCCGCACCACCGACCCGGTGCGCATGTACATGCGCGAAATGGGCTCGGTCGAGCTGCTGACCCGCGAGGGCGAGATCGAGATCGCCAAGCGTATCGAGGACGGCCTCAAGCACATGGTGATGGCCATCTCGGCCTGCCCGACCACCATTGCCGAGATGCTCGACATGGCCGGCAAGGTGGCGCGCGAGGAAATGCGCATCGACGAGCTGGTCGACGGCCTGATCGACCCGAACGCGGTCAACGAAGGCATCGAGGAACTCGCCGAGGACGAGGAAGCCGAGATCGAGGCCGACGAAGCCGAGGACGAGGACGAGGACGGCGGCGGTGCCGTGTCGGCATCGCTGCTGCAGTTGAAGCAGGACGCGCTGGAGCGCTTCTCGGCCATCCATCACCTGTTCGGCAAGTCGATGGCGGCGCTGATCAAGAAGGGCTCGCAGGACAAGGGCTACCTGCGCATCCAGAAGCAGATCTCCAACGAGCTGATGAACATCCGCTTCACGGCCCGCTCCATCGAGCGCCTGTGCGACTCGGTGCGCGGCATGGTCGAAGCGGCGCGCAACCACGAGCGCAAGATCCAGCACCTGTGCGTGGACAAGGCGCACATGCCGCGCCAGCATTTCATCAAGGTCTTCCCGGGCAATGAAACGGACCTCGAGTGGCTGAAGCACGAGGTGCAGTCCAACAAGCCTTATTCTGCGCTGCTGATGCGTGCAGCGCCGGCGATCCTGGAAGAGCAGCAGAAGCTGATCGACCTGCAGGACCGCATCGGCATCCCGCTCAAGGAACTCAAGGACATCAACAAGCAGATGTCCACCGGCGAAGCCAAGGCGCGCCGCGCCAAGCGCGAAATGACCGAGGCCAACCTGCGCCTGGTCATCTCGATCGCCAAGAAGTACACCAACCGCGGCTTGCAGTTCCTCGATCTGATCCAGGAAGGCAACATCGGCCTGATGAAAGCGGTGGACAAGTTCGAATACCGCCGCGGCTACAAGTTCTCGACCTACGCGACCTGGTGGATCCGCCAGGCCATCACCCGCTCGATCGCCGACCAGGCGCGCACCATCCGCATCCCGGTGCACATGATCGAGACCATCAACAAGATGAACCGGATCAGCCGCCAGATCCTCCAGGAGACCGGCGCCGAGCCCGATCCCGCGACGCTGGCGATCAAGATGGAGATGCCCGAGGACAAGATCCGCAAGATCCTCAAGATCTCCAAGGAGCCGATCTCCATGGAGACGCCGATCGGCGACGACGACGACTCCCACCTGGGCGACTTCATCGAGGACACCGCGACGCTGGCGCCGATGGAAGCGGCCCTGCACGGCAGCATGCGCGAGATCGTCAAGGAAGTGCTGGACAGCCTGACGCCGCGCGA
>JACRIZ010000013.1 GCA_016235765.1 Rhodocyclales bacterium
CGTCTTGCGTGGCTAATAAGAATTCAAGGGAAGTGAAGCGATGACGCTGACCAAGGCCGAACTGGCCGATCTGCTTTTTGACAAAGTGGGCTTGAACAAACGCGAAGCTAAAGACATGGTCGAGGCTTTCTTCGAGGAAGTGCGAATCGCGCTCCAGGTCGGTGACGGCGTCAAGCTGTCCGGCTTCGGCAATTTCCAACTGCGCGACAAGCCCCAACGGCCGGGCCGCAATCCCAAGACCGGCGAAGAAATACCGATCACCGCCCGCCGCGTCGTTACGTTCCACGCCAGCCAGAAACTCAAGGGTTCAGTCGAGAAGGCGCAACTGAATGGCCAGCAACCACAGGGATGAGTTGCCGCCCATCCCGGCCAAACGGTATTTCACGATTGGCGAGGTAAGCGAACTGTGCGGCGTCAAGCCGCACGTGCTGCGCTACTGGGAGCAGGAATTCACCCAGCTCAAGCCCGTCAAGCGGCGCGGCAACCGCCGCTACTACCAGCATCACGAAGTCCTGCTGGTGCGCCGCATCCGGCAACTCCTCTACGACGAAGGCTTCACCATCAGCGGTGCCCGCAACCGCCTGGACGACGTGCCCGCGAAGGCCGAGGCAGCGCGCGCGACCGCGCAGTCATCATCCCTGCCGCCAGCCTTTTCCTTGCGCGCCGAATTGGCCGGAATCGTCGAATTGCTGCGCGTTTAGGGCCGACAGGCCCGGAGCTTCTGCTACAATTCGCGCACGTCGGGGTGTAGCGCAGCCTGGTAGCGCACTTGCATGGGGTGCAAGGGGTCGCGAGTTCGAATCCCGCCACCCCGACCAAGAAAAACAAGGGCCTAGTGAGGAATCGCTAGGCCCTTTTCGTTGGCGGGATCGCTTCTGTCATATGGCACCCGCCTTGCGCCGATGGCCGGGAAAGACTACGATGGGTAGCGGATACAAACCTCTGATACAAGGCTATGGCATCCTCGGCTTCCGGCATCCAACTCGCGACCCAGTCCGCGTGGCAGCAGTTCAAGCTGTCGCTGGTGGAGCGCGATGCCGATCGGGCCGAGCAGCAGGCCAGGTCGCTGCGGTCCCAGGCCAATGCGGCGCAGCGGGAGGTGAGTCGGGCCCAGGACAATGCCCGTTCGCTGCAGGTCCAGGCGGGCAAGGCGGAGGCCAACGCGGATCAGGCGTCGCGGGGCATTGCCGCCGTCAGGACGGTCGAGGACATGGGAACCCGATTGTCGGCCGTTTATGACCGGGTGGCGCAGGTTCAAAGCGTGCCCGTGGAGACGACGCCGAGCGATGCGGTCGTCAATTCGCAGGGGCAGGTGACCGGGCAGGTTGTCAGTGTGGCTGCTTGATCCGGGCAATCCGGAAGGAGATGCAAAATGGCAATCGAATCGGTGAGTCTGGCCAACCTCGCGCCACCACAGCCTCAGCAAAGGACCGATCAAGCCAACCAGGCGGCGCAGGCGGAGCAGAGCCGCCAGGCCGCCGAAGCTCGGCGGCCGGAACCCACTCGGCCGGACAATGCGGAAGCCGAACCCCCGCCGCCGCAGCCCGTCGTCAATGCCCAGGGTCAAATGACGGGGCGGGTCATCAACGCGATCGCCTGAGGGGCGCTTATTCCTTGAGTGCGCGCCGCAGGACCTTGCCGACGTTGGTCTTCGGCAGGTCGTTGCGGAATTCGACGTGGTGCGGCACCTTGTAGGAAGTCAGTTGCGTGCGGCTGTAGGCGATGATTTCCTCTGCCGTCAGGTTCGGGTCCTTGCGCACGACGAAGATCTTCACCGCCTCGCCGCTGTGGGGGTCCGGAATGCCGATCGCAGCGACTTCCAGTACGCCGGGATGCGCGGCGACCACTTCTTCCACTTCGTTCGGGTACACGTTGAAGCCGGACACCAGGATCATGTCCTTCTTGCGATCGACCAGGTAGACGAAGCCCTTGGGGTCGACATAGCCGACGTCGCCGGTGCGCAGATAGCCGTCCGGATAGAAGGCGGCGGTCGACTCTTCCGGGCGCTGCCAATAGCCCTTGGTGACCTGCGGCCCGCGTATGCATATTTCGCCCACCGCGCCCACGGCGACTTCGGTGCCCGCGTCGTCGCGGATCGACAGTTCGGTGGAGGGAATCGGCAGGCCGATCGAACCGTTGAATTCGGATAGGCCGAGCGGATTGATGGTTGCGGCAGGAGACGTCTCGGTCAGGCCGTACGCCTGGATCAGGGGCTTGCCGGTAACGGCCTGCCATCTGTCGGCGACGGGCTTCTGAACCGCCATGCCGCCGCCGAGGGTGATCAGCAGATTGGAGAAATCCAGCCTGGCGAACTCGGGATTGTTGAGCAGCGCGTTGAACAGCGTATTCACGCCGGTGATGACCGTGAACGGGTGCTTCTTGAGTTCCTTGACGAAGCCCGGGATGTCGCGCGGGTTGGCGATCAGCAGGTTGGTCGAGCCGACGCGCAGGAAGGTCAGGCAGTTCGCCGTCAGCGCGAAGATGTGATACAGCGGCAGGGCGGTGACGATCAGTTCCTGGCGTTCGCGTACCGGCGGCGTGATCCAGGCGGTGGCCTGCGTGACATTGGAGACGATGTTGCGGTGGCTGAGCATGGCGCCCTTGGCGACGCCGGTGGTGCCGCCGGTGTACTGCAGGAAAGCGAGGTCATCGAGGACGATTTCGGGCGCCTTGAAGCCATGGCGGCGGCCGGTCGACAGCGCATGGTGGAGATTGACCGCCCCGGGGATATGCCAGGGCGGCACCAGCTTCTTGACGCGACGCACGACGAAATTGACCAGCATGCCCTTGAGGCCGCCCAGCATCTCGCCCATGGGCGTGACCACCACGTGGCGGAGGTTGGTGTGGGTCAGCACCTTCTCGACCGTCTGGGCGAAGTTCTCTACCACGACGATGGCCTCGGCCCCGGAGTCCTTCATCTGGTGCTCGAGTTCGCGCGGCGTGTAGAGCGGGTTGACGTTGACCACCACGCAACCTGCCCGCAGGGCGCCGAACAGGCAGATCGGGTATTGCAGCAGGTTGGGCATCATCAGGGCGACGCGGCTGCCCTTGCCCAGGCCGATGCTTTGCAGCCAACCGGCGAACTCCAGTGAGAGCCGGTCGAGCTCGCCATAGCTCATGCCCTTGCCCATGCTGAGATACGCCGTCAAGTCGCCGTAGCGCTGGCAGGCGTTTGCCATCAGTTCGGCCAGCGACGATTCCTGCAGCGGGCCGATTTCGGCCGGCTTGCCGGCGGGATAGCTCTGTGCCCAGATTTTTTCCATGATCGTCTTCTCCCCGATTAGCCGCCGAGCATGGCGCGCTTCAGATCGCCGTCGGCGGGCTTGTCGCCCAGCCAGACCTTGAGCAGGGCGCGCCCGAAAGCTTCGCTGGCGACGTTGCCGCGCGCTTGGCCGTTGAACGCGACGGCTATGCCGTCCGCTGAAAAATCGATGCCGATCACGTCGCCGGTCCTGGCATTGCCGATGCCGCGCATCAGGTTCTCGAACTGGTCGGTATCCGGCTTCAGCTTCGCCAGTTCGGCTTCGCCGTGGTTGTTCTTCAATCCATCCATGAGTGCGCCAAACAGTTGGTCGGCACTAAGGTCGCGCAACATGTGCAGGACGACGCGGCGCGGCTCCTTCGACTCGATGACCGCGACGGCCAGGTTGGTCTTCTTCGGCAGATACAGGGCGCCGACATAAACTTTGAAGAATATCCTGGTGCGGATGCCGGCGCCGTTCAGGAGCAGGTCGGTGGTGCCGACCTTGGCCTGCTCGTCGATGCGCACGCCGCCAACTTCCACAGCCTGCGCCAGCGGCACGGCAAACAGCAATGCCGCCAGGACGACGGCGGTAGTCATTCCGAATCGGGCCATTCGATATCTCCTCAGCATTGTTGTTTTGATGCCCACGGTCGGCGGGCTTGGCGCCCGTCCGCCGTATGCAGAATACCCGGATTGCCTGCGAATTCAATCGTTACCGTACCCTCGCGCGTACTGCAGCGGACCGCCGGTGAAGGGCGCAAAGCCGGTGCCGAAAATCACGCCTGCGTCGGCCAGGTCGGCATCGGCGACGATGCCGTCGGCGACCAGCGCCTTCGCCCGTTCGATCAGCGGCGTTACCAGGCGTTCGGCGAGGCCCGGCTCCACCCGCTCTGCGGCGGCCTTGGCCGGCTTGCCGTTCGTCCAGGCATAGAAACCCTTGCCGGTCTTCTTGCCGAGTTCGTTGCGGCCGACGCGTTCCGCCAGGCAGCGCGGCGGTTCGGCTGCCGCTGCCAACTGCTTGCCGGCGGCCAGCGCGATGTCGAGACCGACGGTGTCGGCCAGTTCGATCGGCCCCATCGGCATGCCGAAGGCGAGCATCGTTTCATCCACCGTTTCCGGCGCAATGCCCTCATCGACGCAGCGCATCGCCTCCAGCATGTAGGGGCCGAGCACGGCGTTGACCAGGAAGCCAGGCGCGCTCCTCACCGGCAGCGGCAGCTTGTCGATCTGGCGCACGAAAGCCGCCGCGCGGGCGAGCATCTCCGGATCGGCCCCCTTGGCCTCGACGACTTCGACCAGCGGCATCATCGCCACCGGGTTGAAGAAGTGGATGCCGACCAGGCGCGCCGGGTTCTTCATCGTCGTGGCGATGTCTTCCAGGCGCAGGCTGGAGGTGTTGCTGGCCAGCACGGCCTCGGGCTTCATCTTCGCCTCCAGCGCCGCGAGCAGGCTGCGCTTGGCTTCGAGATCCTCGAAGATCGCCTCGATCACCACGTCGGCGCGCCCGGCGCCATGGCCCTCCGGATCGGGAATCAGGCGGTCGAGCGCAGAACGGCGCAGCAGCTTGTCCTTGATGCGTCGTTCGTAGAGCTTACCGGCGCGGCCAATGGCGGCGGCGACGCGTTCCAGCGACTGGTCCTGCAAGGTCACCGTCAGTCCGCGCATGGCGGCCACGGCGGCGATGTCGCCGCCCATGACGCCGGCACCGACCACGTGCAGGTGGCGTGCCGCCACGGCTGACTCTTTGCCGAAGGCCTTGAGGCGGTCCTGCAGGAAGAAGACGCGCACCAGGTTCTTGGCGGTGTCGGAGCGGACGATGCGGTCGATGATCTCGGGCGTCGCCAGCGCGTTGCCGTCGTGCTTGGCCCAGCAGTCGATGATCGCGTAGGGCGCCGGGTAATGCTCCGGACGGGCGCGCCTGGCGACCTGCTTCCTGGCCTGCGCCGCGACGTAGGACTTCAGCGGGCCGTTCATCAACCGGTGCAGCAACGGCCGCGGCCGGCGCGGCTTGCCCGACAGCACCAGGCCGCGAGCGGTGGCCTCGGCGACGCGCGGCGGCACGCACTCGTCGGCCAGGCCAATGCGCTTGGCCTTGCGGGCGTCGATGTTGCGGCCGCTGAGCATCATGTCCAGCGCCTCGGGCGGCGAGACGCGTTCGGGCAGGCGCTTCATGCCGCCCCAGCCGGGGAAGATACCGAGCATCACTTCGGGCAGCGCCATCTTGGTCGAGGGTTCATCGACCGTCACGATGTAGCGGCAGGCCAGCGAGAGTTCGGTGCCGCCGCCCATGCAGTGGCCGCGTACCAGTGCCAGCGTCGGGTAGCGCACGGCGGCCAGGCGGTTGTAGAGGTCCCAGCCGCGGGCGACCAGCGCCCGTGCCGCTTCGGCGCTGTCGAGGCGCGCGAACTCCTCGATGTCCGCGCCGGCGATGAAGCCGGCTGCCTTGCCGGAGCGGAAGACCATGCCCTTGGGCGGTTCGCGATCGCATGCGTCGAGCAGTTGCGCCAGTTCGGCCAGCACGTCGGCCGACAGCACGTTCATGCTGGCGCCGGCCTTGTCCAGCGTCGCCCAGGCGATGCCGTCGACGTCGCGTTCGAGTTTCCAGTGCTTGAGATTCATATATTCACCACGAAGGACGCAAAGGTCGCAAAGAAGTGCAAAGACATGAAATATCTTTGTGTCCTTTGCGTTCTTTGCGGTTGGTCATTGACGTTCGATCAACATGGAGCCGCCGAGGCCGCCGCCGATGCAGATGCTGGCGATGCCCTTCTGGCCGGATTGCAGACGGTGCAACAGGTGCAGCACGATGCGCGCGCCGGAAGCGCCGACCGGATGACCCAAGGCGATGGCGCCGCCGTCGGCATTCAGCTTGGCGCGGTCGAGCGTGCCCATGGCCTTGTCCAGACCGAGCTGTTCCTTGCAGTAGGTCTCGTCTTCCCAGGCGGCCAGGCAACCAAGCACCTGCGCCGCGAAGGCTTCGTTGATTTCCCACGCGTCCAGGTCGTTGAGGCCGAGGCCGTGGCGTTGCAGGATCGGCGTCGACGAGTGCACCGGGCCGAGGCCCATCTGCGCCGGATCGAGGCCGGCCCATTCGCTGTCGGTGATGCGGCCGAGCGGCTTCAGGTTCCAGCGCTTGACCGCTGCTTCGGAAGCGAGCAGCAGCAGTGCGGCGCCATCGGTGATCTGCGAGCTGTTGCCGGCGGTGATGCTGCCGTAGGGCTTGTCGAATACCGGGCGCAGCTTGCCCAGCTTGTCGGGCGTCGAGTCGCTGCGCACGCCGTCGTCTTCGGCGTAGATGTTGCCCTGGCCGTCCACCAGCGGCACGATTTCGCCATAGTGGCCGGCGGCGCGGCCGGCGATGACTTTGAGGTGGCTCTCGGCGGCGAACTCGTCGAGGGTCCGGCGCGCAATGCCGAACCGCCAGGCCAGGTTCTCGGCGGTCTGGCCCATCATCAGGCCGACCACCGGGTCGGTGAGTCCCTTGACGATGCCGAGTACGGGCGCGAGATAACCCAGCCGGAAGCCGCGCAGGGCGGCAAGCTTCTGGCCGACGGTCTTGGTCGCATACCAGCCGGACAACCACTGCACCATTGCGTCCGAAAACAGCAGCGGCGCCCTCGACAACGCGTCGGTGCCGCCCGCCAGCACCAATTGCGACCGTCCGCACTGGATGTTGGCGATGGCGGAGTCGAGCGCCTGCATGCCGCTGGCACAATTCCTCATCACCGTCCAGCCGGGCACCTTCTCGCCGCAGCCGAGCCGCAGGGCCAGCACGCGGCCGATGTTCACCTCGTCGGGCGAGGGTGAGGCGCAGCCGAGGATGACTTCGTCGAGGTCGGTGGGCGCGAACGGCTGGCGCAGCAGCAGTGCGCGGCCGGCCTGCACGGCGAGGTCAGAGGCGGCGAAGGGGCCGGGCGCGTTCTTCGACTTGAGAAAGGGCGTGCGTGCCCCGTCGACGATGTAGACCGGCGCGTTCATCAGGCGGCCCGCCTTTCCTGTTGGGGCTTGGCGGCGCTGGCGACGCCGAAGTCGTAGGGGAAGTCGTCGACGCGGATGACGATGTCGCGCAACTGGTTGCGCCGACGCATGACCTCGTATTCCGGCGCGCTGATGACGCCCGCCTCGAAGGCCACGGTGGCGATGTCGCGCACGTTGGCCTTCGGGTTGTCGCCGAAGCGGCCTTCGCGGTCGGCCTGGCGGATCTTCGCCTCGATCGGTTCGGCTTCCACGGTGGCCGCCAGCGCCTGTTCCAGCGCCCCGACCGGTTCGTCGGCGGTCGCCGGCAGGTGGCAGTCGGCGGTCAGCCGATCGCGCGAGGCGCACGGCGAGATCAGCGTCTTCGCCACCAGGTGGCCGACCTCGTCCGATGGCACGACGTAGGGATGGCCGAACGGGAAGATGACCTTGTGCAGCCAGAAGGCGAAGAAGCGGTTCGGGTAGTTGGCGATGACGCCTTCGAAGGCCTCCTGCGCCCGGTACATGCAATCCCAGACCGCCCAGTGCATCAGCGGCGCGTCCTCCTGCTGGCGGCCCTCGGCTTCGTAGCGCTTCAGCGTCGCCGACATCAGGTACAGTTGGGCCAGCACGTCGCCGAGGCGGGCCGACAGTTTCTCCTTGCGCTTGAGGTCGCCGCCCATGACCAGCATGGAGATGTCGGCGATGTAGGCGAAGGCCGCCGAGAAGCGTGTCAGTTGCTGGTAGTAGCGGCGGGTCTCGGGAGCGACGTCGGGCACCGACACGGTGTGCGAGCCGGTGAGGCCGTACCACAGCGTGCGGAAGGCGTTCTTGATCGTATAGCCGATGTGGCCGAACAGCGCGGCGTCGAAATCGACCAGGCCCTTGGCCGCATCCGGATTCTGCACCGCATGCATTTCCGGCAGCACGTAGGGATGGCAGCGCACGGCGCCCTGGCCGAAGATGATCAGGCTGCGGGTCAGGATGTTGGCGCCTTCGACGGTGATGCCGATCGGCAGTTGCTGGTAGGCGCGGCCGAGGAAATTCGATGGCCCGAGGCAGATGCCCTTGCCGCCGATGATGTCCATGCCGTCGTTGACCACCTGGCGGGCGCGTTCGGTGACGTGGTACTTGGCGATCGCCGAGACGACCGAAGGCTTTTCGCCGAGGTCGACCGCGCCGGCGGTCATGATGCGGGCCGCATCCATCAGGTAGGTGTTGGCGCCGATCCGCGTCAGCGGTTCCTCGATTCCCTCGAAGCGGCCGATGGCAAGGTTGAACTGGCTGCGCACGCGGGCGTAGGCGCCGACGGCGCGCGCGGTCATCTTGGCCATGCCGGTGTTGGAGGCAGGCAGCGAGATCGAGCGGCCCGCGGCAAGGCACTCCATCAGCATCCGCCAGCCCTGGCCGGCCATGGCCGGGCCGCCGATGATGAAGTCGAGCGGCATGAATACGTCCTTGCCGCGCGTCGGGCCGGTACAGAACACGGCGTTGAGCGGCAGGTGGCGGTTGCCGGTGTCCACACCCGGGTGGTCGTAGGGCACCAGCGCGCAGGTGATGCCGACATCCTTCTTGCCGCCCAGCAGGCCGTCCGGATCGTAGAGGCGGATGGCGAGGCCGAGGAGGGTGCACACCGGGGCGAGCGTGATGTAGCGCTTGTCCCAGGTGACGCGCATGCCCAGTACCTCTTTGCCCTGGTACATGCCCTTGCACACGATGCCGCTGTCCGGGATCGACGCGGCGTCGGAGCCGGCCCATGGCGAGGTGAGCGCGAAGGCCGGGACTTCGAGGCCCTTGGCCAGGCGCGGCAGGTAATGGTTCTTCTGCTCGGCGGTGCCGTAGTGCAGCAGCAGTTCGGCCGGGCCGAGCGAGTTCGGCACCATCACCGAAACGGCCAGCGCCGAGGAGCGTGTCGATAGTTTCATCACCACCTGGGAATGGGCGTAGGCGGAGAACTCGAGGCCGCCGTACTGCTTCGGGATGATCATGCCCAGGAAGCCCTTGTCCTTGATGTAGCGCCAGGTTTCGGACGACAGGTCGTACTGCTCGTGCGAGACCTTCCAGTCGTCGACCAGGCGGCAGGCTTCGGCGGTCTCGTGGTCGAGGAAGGACTGTTCGGCGGCGGTCAGCTTGGGCGTCGGCAGGGCGAGCAGCTTTCGCCAGTCCGGATTGCCGCGGAACAGGTCGCCGTCCCACCAGACGGTGCCGGCCTCCAGGGCCTCGCGCTCGGTGTCGGACATCGACGGCAGGATGCGCTTGAACAGCGCATAGATGTGGCGCGTGATCAGGGCGCGGCGCAGCGGCGGCAGGATCAGCACCAAAGTCAGTGCTGCCAGCACGCCGATCAGGATCATGGAAGCGGTCATGGTTTCTTCCTCCGGTTGCGGCCATTGCCGCGGGTGGGCGAGGTGGATGGGGCGGCTGTCGCCGCGGGAAGGGGGGCGCGCAAGCCGCCGAGCAGGAAGGACATCAGGCGCGGCAGCAACTGGTCGAGGTCGTCGTCGACGGCACCGGTCTGCCAGTCTGTGACCAGGCGCAAGGTGTCGACGCCGGCGATGGCGTAGGAGGTGGCGCCGAGCATGAAATGGAAGCGCCAGACGATTTCCTCTCTTGGCACCTCGGGCAGGGCGCGGAACAAGGCCGCCTTGTAGCGTTCGAGGACGGGCGCGAATTCCTTGGACAGGACGGTTGCGATGAATTCCGAGGGTTCCGTCAGGGTCCGGCCGATCAGGCGCAGGAAGGTCCTGCCGCGCGGGCCGTGGGCGATCGCCGTGCGCAACAGGGTGCCGAAAAAGGCATCGACGATCTGCGAGGGCTTGAGCGGCGCACCGTCGGCTTTGCTTTCCAGTTCGTCGAGCACGCGCAGGCGTTCCTGGTTGAGCAGGCGCAGGCGCCGGTACAGGACCGTCTTGAAGAGGTCTTCCTTGCTGCCGAAGTGGTAGTGGCCCGCCGCCAGGTTGACGCCTGCATCGCCCGTGATCTGGCGCATCGATGCGCCGTCGTAGCCGCAGGCCATGAACACGGCCTCGGCGGCATCGAGGATGCGCTCGCGCGTGTCGCGATTGTCGGCGGTAGCGGTCTGGCTGGTGGCGCCCATGAGTAGTCCGATTTAAACGGTCGTTTGAATCATACGACTGAAGTTTCGCGATTGCAAGCCCCCGGAAATGCTGCGCGGCGGCAAGGCAGTCGAGTCCGGCAGGGCTTATTCGCTATACTTGTGTCCTTGTCGCCGCGAACCTTCATGACACGTTTCCCTGCTACGCCGCCATGCGCATCCTGCTGAGCAACGACGACGGCTATTTCGCGCCGGGCATCGAGGCGCTGGCCGGCGCCCTGGCGCCGATCGCCGACATCACCGTGGTCGCCCCCGAGCGCGACCGCAGCGGCGCCAGCAACTCGCTGACCCTCGATCGGCCGCTGCGTCTGCGCCGCTCCGCCAACGGCTACTACTTCGTCAACGGCACGCCCACCGACTGCGTGCATCTGGCCGTGACCGGCATGCTCGACGACATTCCCGACATGGTCGTTTCAGGCATCAACCTCGGCGCCAACATGGGTGACGACACGATCTACTCGGGCACGGTCGCCGCCGCCATGGAAGGCTATCTGCTGGGCGTGCCCTCGATCGCCATTTCGCTGGCCAGTAAGCGTGGCGGCCATTTCGCCACGGCGGCGCGCATTGCCCGCGAACTGGTCGAACGCTTCCAGCGCGAGGAGTTCGGCCAGCCGGTGCTGCTCAACGTCAACGTGCCCGACGAGCCCGAGGTGCGCGGCCTGCGCGTCACCCGCCTGGGTCGCCGCCACAAGGCGGAGAAGGCGGTGCCGCAGGTGACGCCGCGTGACGAGACCGTCTACTGGGTCGGCGCCGCCGGCGAAGCCGCCGATGCTGGCGAGGGTACGGATTTCCACGCGGTCGCCAACGGTTTCGTCTCCATCACGCCGCTGCAGATCGACCTCACCCACGCCGGGCAGATCGGCACCGTCCAGGAATGGCTGATCAAATGACGGTTCTGCAAGGTATTGGCATGACTTCCCAGCGCACGCGCACGCGCATGATCGAGCGCCTGCGCGAGCAGGGTATCCGCGACGAGCGCGTGCTGACGGCGATGGCCGCCGTGCCGCGCCATATCTTCGTCGGCGCGGCGCTGGCGCATCGCGCCTACGAGGACACGGCCCTGCCCTTGATCCTCGGCCAGACCATTTCGCAGCCCTATGTGGTGGCGCGCATGATCGAGTTGCTGCTGGCCGGGCGCGACTCGCTGGGCAAGACGCTCGAAGTCGGCGCCGGCTGCGGCTACCAGGCAGCCGTGCTCGGCACCCTGAGCCGCCAGGTGTTTGCCGTCGAGCGCCTGGCGCCGCTGCTCGCCCAGGCGCGCGAGAACCTGCGCACCGCCAAACTGTCCCACGTGCGGCTCAAGCATGCGGATGGCATGGCAGGCCTCCCGGAAGCAGCGCCATTTGATACCATCATCGTTGCGGCGGCGGCGCCCTCGGTGCCGCAGGCGCTCTTGAACCAGTTGGCGCCGGGCGGACGACTGATGCTGCCAGTAGGAACCATCGACCAGTCCCTGTGTCTGTTTGAGCGGACCGACAAGGGCTGCGTCGAAACGCGGTTTGATCCGGTGCGCTTCGTGCCACTGTTGCCGGGAGTTGAATGAGATGCGGCGATTTCTTTGCCTGATTGCATTGCTGGCGCTGGCGGGTTGCGGCAGCCATCCACCGGTTGCCGTCGTCGACGCCAATCCGCCGGTCGTCGTCGAAGGCGGGCGCACGGTTCCGGCGCAGCCGCGCGAGGGCTACTACGTGGTCAAGAAGGGCGACAACCTCTACCGCATCGCCCTCGCCCATGGCGCAACCACGCATGATCTGGTTACCTGGAACAGCTTGACCGACGATACCCGGATCGAGGTTGGCCAGGAACTGCGGGTAATGCCGCCCGAAGGCGTCGTCGAGATCAAGCCTATCGCGGCGCCCGCGCCGATCGTGATGGTGGGCGACAACGGTGCGCCCGCGTCCAGCGGCTCGGCGGCGCCAGGCAGCGGCGCCAGTGTGGTGCGTGAGCCGAAGGGAGGCAAGGTGGCCTATTCGGATGCGGCGCTGGCCCAGGTTCGGGCGATGGACGGCGGTATGGCGCCGCCGAAGCCGACCGAGCAGGCGGCGCCCGTGCCAGTTCCCGTGCCCACCCCGGTGCCGCCGTTTACGCCCTCTCCGGCACCCGCAGCCGACGGTATCGACTGGACCTGGCCCGTGGCCGGCAAGGTCGTGCGCGGCTTCGGCAAGAACAACGGCGGCGAAATCAGTCGCGGCATCGACATCGCCGGCCGCAAGGGTGAGCCGATCCAGGCGGCGGCCGGTGGCAAAGTGACTTTCGTCGGTGCGCTCGACAAGTACGGCGATTTCGTCGTCGTTCGGCACGATGCCGATTACCTGTCCGTGTATGCGCATACCAGCAGGATTCTGGTCAAGCGCGACCAGACGGTGACCCGGGGGCAGAAGATCGCCGAAGTCGGCAGTTCCGGAACCGATCAGCCCAAGCTTCATTTCGAGATCCGGCACAAGAGCGAGCCGGTCGATCCGGTCAAGCTGTTGCCGTTGCGCCAGTGAACGAGGACGGTTTCCCCGACGAGGTAGCCGCGGACCCGGACGCGGAACTGGCCGCGGCCGCCGAGGTCGGCGGCGAAGTCGAATTCATCGACGATGTCACCCAGCTCTACCTGAACGAGCTGGGCGCAAGCTCGCTCCTGACGCCCCAGGAGGAAGTGAACCTGGCGCGTGCGATGCGGGCCGGCGACTTTGGCGCCCGCCAGCGCATGATCGAAGCGAACCTGCGGCTGGTGGTGAGCATCGCCAAGCACTACCAGCATCGTGGCATTCCGCTCGACGATCTGATCGAGGAAGGCAACCTCGGCCTGATCCACGCGCTGGAGAAGTTCGACCCCGAGCGCGGCTTCCGCTTCTCCACTTATGCCACCTGGTGGGTGCGGCAGAACGTCGAGCGCGCGATCATGAACCAGTCGCGCACCATCCGCCTGCCGGTGCATGTGGTCAAGGAACTCAATCTGGTGCTGCGCGCCTTGCGGCGGCTGGAGTCCGACGCCAATCCGGACCACCACGCCGATGCCAGGGCCGTCGCGCGCCTGATCGACCGGCCGGTCGACGAGGTACGCCATCTGCTGGCCTACAACGAGCGGACGGCATCGCTGGATGCACCGCTCGACGTCGATCCCGACCTGTCGGTCGCCGACGCCATTGCCGACGACGGTTCGGAGGCGCCCGACCACCAGCTCGAACAGTCGGAAATCGAGCAGCGCATTGCCGAATGGGTGTCGCGCCTATCGGAGAAGCAGCGCCAGGTGATCGAGCGCCGCTACGGCCTCAACGGCAACGAAGTGGCGACGCTCGAGGCGCTGGCCAACGACCTGGGCGTGACCCGCGAGCGGGTGCGCCAGATCCAGCTCGAAGCGCTCGGCCAATTGCGCCGCCAGCTCCTGCACGCCGGCATCGGCCGCGACGCGGTTCTCTAGTCGGTCTCAGCCGCCGCCGCGCTGCATGGCGCGGTCCATGCGCGCCAGCATGGCTTGCCTCTGTTCCGGCGTGCCTGCCGTCATCGAGATGCGGACCTTCATGCGCGGCATTGCCAACAAAGCGATCACGCGCGGCGGCAGCTCGGTCAGCGCGATTTCCATGGCGGCCCGCCGGTCGATCACCTTGAAGAGGCAATTTTCTTCGCGGACTGCGTCCGGGAACGCCATCGCCAGGCCGTGGCGGAACTCTGCCGGCGTGGCCCAGACTTCCCGTTCTATGGTATCCGGCGACTCGGCCATGGTAGAAAGGCGCAACATCTTCTTGACGGGTGAGCCTTGATTATGGACCGTAGAACCTTTTCCGGGCAGCGCTGGCTGGGCGTGCTGCTGCGCGGCCTGCACCTGGTGGCGGTGATCGTGCTCGGCGCCGCGCTGCTCGGCGCGCCGGTGTCAAGTAACCAAGCAGTGATCGGGCTCTGGTCGACGGGCCTCGCGATGCTGGGGCTCGATACCTGGAGCAAGCCTTCCCATCTGCGCGAGGCCTCGGGCATTTCAGTCCTGGTGAAGCTGGCATTGGTCGGCTGGATGGCAATCGATGCCGCCAGTCGCGGTGTCGTGTTCTGGCTGGTGGTCGTCTGGTCGGCGATATTCGCCCATGCGCCGGCGAAGCTGCGCCACGCGATCATCATTCCTCCGGGTAGATGACCGTAGTCATAGTAATGGCAAATGCTGCGATGCAAATTGTTGATCGCGGGTGCTTATGCTAGCGTGTGCATATCTGGTCGGTAACAGATAAAAACTAAACCAACGGAGGAGATCGATATGCAGAAATCACTGCACATTGATGCCAGCAAGTGCACTGGTTGCCTGCAGTGCGAGATGGCATGTTCGTACGAGAACTATGGCGTGTTCAACCTCGCCAAGTCGCGCATCAAGGTGTTCAACTTCGAGCACGAAGGCCGCAAGGTTCCCTACACCTGCACGCAATGCGCCGAAGCCTGGTGCATGAACGCCTGCCCGGTCGATGCCATTGCCATCAATGCGGCGACCGGTGCCAAGGTCGTGAACGAGGCCGTCTGCGTCGGCTGCAAGGTCTGCACCATCGCCTGTCCGTTCGGCACCGTCAATTACGTTGCCGATACCGGCAAGGTACAGAAGTGCGATCTCTGCGACGGCCATCCGGCCTGCGCCGAAGCCTGCCCGACGGCGGCGATCACCTTCGTCGATTCCGACTGGACCGGGCTCGACAAGATGCGCGCCTGGGCCGGCAAGACCGACACCGCCGCGCGCGCCAGCGCCTGATCGAGGAGGAAGAACATCATGGCATGGACCCGTAAAATCCTGCGCGTTGACCTGAGCAAGGGCACCTGCAAAGCCGAACCCCTCAACATGGAGTGGGCGCAGTTGTATCTCGGCCAGCGCGGCCTGGCAACCAAGTACTTCGTCAGCGAGGTCGATCCGAAAGTCGATCCGCTCTCGCCCGCCAACAAGCTGATCATGACCACCGGCCCGCTGACCGGCACGCCGGCGTCGACCGGCGGCCGCTATTCGGTGGTGACCAAGGGCGCGCTGACCGGCGCCATCGCCTGCTCGAACTCGGGCGGCTACTTCGGTGCCGAACTCAAGTTCGCCGGCTGGGACATGATCATCTTCGAAGGCAAGAGTCCGAAGCCGGTCTATCTCTGGATCGAGAACGACAAGGCAGAATTGCGCGACGCGGCGCACCTGTGGGGCAAGACCACCTGGCAGACCGAGGAGACCATCAAGAAGGCGCACCAGGATCCGCAGATCCGCATCTCCAGCATCGGCCGGGCAGGCGAGAACGGCGTGCTCTACGCTTGTGTCGTGAACGACTTGCACCGCGCCGCCGGCCGTTCCGGCGTCGGCACGGTGATGGGCTCGAAGAACCTCAAGGCGGTGGCCGTGCGCGGCACGCTGGGTGTCGGCAACCTGAAGGATCCCAAGGCCTTCATGGCCGCCGCGGCGGCCGGCAAGAAGGTGCTGGCCGGCAATGCCGTCACCGGCCAGGGCCTGCCGACCTACGGTACCCAGGTGTTGATGAACGTCATCAACGAAATGGGCGCGCTGCCGACCCGCAACCACCGCGACGTGCAGTTCGAGGATGCGCGCAAGATTTCGGCCGAGGCGATGCGCGAGAAGCGCCCGACCGACGGCAAGACGCACCTGGTCGCCAACTCTGCCTGCTTCGGCTGCACCATCGCCTGCGGCCGCATCTCGAAGATCGACGAGACCCATTTCAGCGTGGTCAACAAGCCCGAGTACTGGGGCGCCAATGGCGGCCTCGAGTACGAAGCGGCCTGGGCGCTCGGCGCGGCCAACGGCGTCGGCGACCTGGAGGCGCTGCAATACGCCAACCTGATCTGCAATGAGGACGGCTTCGATCCGATCTCCTTCGGCGCCACCGTCGGTGCCGCGATGGAGCTCTTCGAACTGGGCATCATCAAGAAGGAGCAGATCGGCATGGACGCGCCGTTCGGCTCGGCCAAGGCCTTGTGCGAACTGGCGCGCATGACCGCGGTCGGCGAGGGCTTCGGCAAGGAACTCGGCATGGGCTCGGCGCGGCTGTGCGCGAAGTATGGCAAGCCGGAACTCTCGATGTCGGTGAAGGGGCAGGAGTTTCCTGCCTACGACTCGCGCGGCATCCAGGGCATGGGTCTCACCTATGCGACATCGAACCGCGGTGCCTGCCACCTGCGCAGCTACACCGTCGCCTCCGAGGTGCTGGGCATCCCCGTCAAGACCGACCCGCTGGTCACCGAAGGCAAGGCCGACCTGGTCAAGGCCTTCCAGGACGCCACGGCGGTGTTCGACTCGGCGGGCATCTGCATCTTCACCTCGTTCGCCTGGTCGCTGGCCGATGTGCAGCCGCAACTGGACGCTGCCTGCGAAGGCAACTGGACCATGGAGAAGCTGGGCGAAGTGGGCGAGCGCATCTGGAACATGGAGCGCCAGTTCAACCTCGCCGCCGGCTTCACCGCCAAGGACGACGACCTGCCGCCGCGCCTGAAGACCGAACCGGCCAAGACCGGCCCGGCCAAGGGACTGGTGAACGGCATCGACAAGATGCGGCCCGAGTACTACAAGACCCGCGGCTGGGACGCGCAAGGCGTGCCGTCCAAGGAGACGCTGAAGCGCCTGGGGCTGTAGATGAGACATCTCATCATCGGCAACGGCCCCACGGGCCTCGTCGCCGCCGAGACGCTGCGCCGCCTGCAACCGCAGGCGGACATCGTCCTGATCGGCGACGAAGCGGAGCCGCCCTATTCGCGGATGGCGATCCCCTACTTCCTGCAGGGCGGCATCGGCGTCGACGGCACCTACCTGCGCAAGTCGCCCGACCACTATGCGAAGCGGCGCATCCAGTTGCTCCAGGCGCGCGTGAGCTGGGTCGATCCGGTCAAGAAGGTGATCGAACTGGCCGACGGCAAGCGCGAGCGCTACGACAAGCTGCTGATCGCCACCGGCTCGCATCCGGTGCGGCCCGACGTGCCGGGCATGGACCTGCCCAACGTGCACACCTGCTGGACGCTGGACGACGCGCGCGCCATCGCCGCCAAGGCGAAACCGGGCGCGCGCGTGCTGCAGCTCGGTGCCGGCTTCATCGGCTGCATCATCATGGAAGCGCTGGCGGCGCGCGGTGCGAAACTGACCATCGTCGAGATGGGCGACCGCATGGTGCCGCGCATGATGACCGAGAAGGCGGGCGGCATGATCAAGCACTGGGTCGAGCGGAAGGGCGTCTCGGTGCACGTCAATGAAGCGATCACCGCCATCGAGCAGCAGGGCGATGCGCTGGTCGCAAAAGTCAGCCGTGGCGGTACGCCTATCGTGGCGGACCTGGTGATCTGCGCGGCGGGCGTGCGGCCCAACATCGGCTTCCTGGCCGGCAGCGGCATCGAGATCGGACGCGGCATCCGCGTCGACAACCACATGCAGACCAGCGTCGCCGACGTCTATGCCGCCGGCGACGTCGTCGAGGCGATCGGTTTCCACTCGGGTCAGCCCGAGTTGAACGCCATCCAGCCGAACGCCGTCGACCAGGCGCGCGTCGCCGCGCACAACATGGCCGGCGAAGCGACCGTCTCGCAGGGCAGCCTGGCCATCAACGTGCTCGACACGCTGGGCCTGATCTCGTCGTCGTTCGGCCAGTGGTGGGGCGCGAAGAAGGAGGAGGGCGGCACCGGCGTCGAACTCGTCGACGAGGGCAACTTCCGCTACCTGTCGTTGCAGTTCCAGGACGACGTGCTGATCGGCGCCACCAGCCTCGGCTGGACCGAACACGTCGGGGTGCTGCGCGGCCTGATCCAGACCCGCACCCGGCTCGGGGCCTGGAAGGACCGCCTGCTCGCCGATCCAACCGGTTTCATGGCGGCCTACCTCGGCAGCGCACAGAAGGCGGCATAGTGGGCGCGATGCGGATCACCTTCAAGCTCTTCGCCATGCTGCAGGACTACCTGCCGGCCGAGGGCCGGCAGAACAACGCGCTGCCGCTCGACCTGCAGGATGGCACCACCATCCTCCAGGTCATCGAGCGCTTCGGGGTGCCGCTGAAGTCCTGCCACCTCGTGCTCATCGACGGCAATTTCGTACCGCCGAGCGAGCGCAACACGCGTGCCCTCAAGGAAGGCGAAACGCTCGCCATCTGGCCGCCCATCGCGGGCGGCTAGGCGCCGGGCTGCGGCCCGACGTCGGCTACTTGAGGGTCAGAATCCAATCGACCAGGCGCTTGGCATCCGCTTCGCTGATCGAGACGCCATTGGGCGGCATGGCGACGCCGGATGACTCTTCCTTCCAGTGGCGATTGTAGGGCGACGTGCCGCCCATGACCTCGGCCGTGAGCGTCTTGACCGCAGCCTTGTTGCCGCGGTAGCGCGCAGCAACCGCTTTCCACGGCGGCCCCACCGGCTTCATGCCGTCGGGCCCCTTGGCGTCGAGTTCAATTCCGTGGCATATGAAGCAGCCCGATTTGCTGGCGAGCTGCCGCATTGACTCGTCCTTGGCGTCGGCGGCGGCCGCACCGCCCCAGCTAAGGATAGCGGTGCTCAGGAAAAGGGAACAGACAGCGGTCTTGGTGATCATGGCTTGCTCCAGATGTTCTCGCTCAATGTTGTGCCGAAAGGTGGTGTGGCAATCGCTGCGCCGAAGGGGCCGCAGCCATCTATGGCGCCCGATGCTGCACTCCGTGGCGCTGCATGATTCGTTTGATGCTGCCGTCGGCGAGCAGTTCGTTCATCGCGTGCTGCAGCGCCTGCGCCAGATCGTCGCTGTGCGCCTTGACCGCCAGTCCGACCGCCCACTGCCGCTTCTGCAGGATCGGGTTCGGCGCCTGGTCGATCGCGAAGCGCGCGTCGCTGCCGAGCCCAGCCTCGAGCTCGCCCTGCTGCGCGATGGCCAGCGGCACGGTGCCGCTGCGCAGCGCCGCCACGGCATCCCCGCCGGTCTTGTACACCCGAAGCGACTTGCCGTAGCGGCCACCTTCGAGCGAGAGCATGACGCTGGCTGCCAGGGTGTCGCCCTCGACAGCGTAGGGCAGTGATTCCAGTTTGTCGAAGCTGTCGCAGATCGGCAGCTTCTCGAGCATGCGTCCGACCGCGTAGCGTTCGCGGTGGTAGGGGGCAAAGAAGCGGACTTTGTCCACCTTGGCGCTGAAGTCGCGGTCGACCGGTGCGTGGATCATGACGTCGGCAGGTCCGTAGCCGAGGTAGTGTCCCTTCCAGACCATGTTGCGAAGGTCGTCCTCCATATTCTCGTCGGCGTCGAACCAGAGGGCGGACATCCTGACGCCGAGCTTGGCCGCAAGGGCGTCGGCGACATCGACGTCGACGCCCGTGCCGTGGTTGGAAAAGGGCGGGAAGTTGTTGTAGAGCGCGACCTTGAGGACGCCACTTTGCTTCACCCGCTCGAGCGGCGACATTTCGTCGGCCGCGGCCGACGCGCCGGCGATGAGCGAACAGGCGAACAGGGCGAGCGCGGGCAACAATCGGGTCATCTGGCAGCCTTTCCTGGCAGGAGGCAGATCATCGAACTGCGATCAGGCAGCATCGCATACTTCACTTCGCCCCGGCGAGAATCCACGTGATCAGCGCCTTCAGGTCGTCCTCCGGTACCGTGTCCATCGGCGGCATCGGCACCTTGCCCCAGACGCCGGTACCGCCTTTCTTGACCTTGGCCAGCAGTTTCGCCGCCGCATCCTTGTCCTTCGCGTACTTGCGTGCCACCTCCCGGTAAGCCGGGCCGACCCCGCGTGCATCGGTGGCATGGCAGGTCAGGCAAGCGGATTTCTTGGCCAGCGCCTCCATCGGATTGGCCGGCGGCGGTTCGGCGCCTTCGAAGCGGGTGTCGAGATAGGCGCGGATGGCCCAGATCGCCTCCTGCTGCAGAATCCCCTCGAAGGGCGGCATGTAGACCGCGCCATTGCGCACCTTGCCACGCAGGACGGATTGAAGGAAGTACTGGTCCGTCTCCTTGTCCGGCTCCAGCTTGCGCAGGTCGGGCGCGATGCCGCCACTGATCGCCTCGAGGCCATGGCAGCGTGCACAGTTCTGGTTGTAGGCGGAGGTCCCGACGCGAATGGCCTCCTTCTCGCCGCGGTATGGATTCTCGTCGCGCTTCTGTTCGCCGAGCGGTGTCAGGGTGCTCACGTCGACCGCCTGCGGCGTCACGTCGCCGTGCGCCAGAACCTCGGGGATCGCAACCATACACAAAGTCCACATCAGAAACACGGAATGAAACAGTCTCTGCATGAAACAACTCCTCCTGTACCAGTCGGGCCTGGCAATTGGGTTGTTGCCCGACCGTTCCCTGCTAAAGCATGTCGCGTGCCAGCGACGAGCCGGCCGCGCAACGGCGCGCGTGGCTGCGCCAGTCGGTGGTTCGACCGAGTCGTCAGTCTGAGGAGGGTGCGCCCTGAACAGATGTTGTTCCAACTTGAAACACACGCTGTATCATCTAGCTTAGGTAGTGTGATGCCGCGCTAGACGGCTTTGCCTGAACACACAAGAAGCGCGCGTCCAAACGGGGCGGGGACGCAGGAGACAAACGATGAAGAACCACTTTGACCCACGCGCGGGGGCCGCGGGTCGCAGTGGGGATTGCTTGCTCGCCGTCGGAGCGATCCCGCTGATGCGCTTGCCGTCCCTGATTGAGTTGTCCTGGCGGCGCTGTCTCGATTTCGGTCTGGACACCGGCCAGGGCAGCGAGTTCGAGCCGTCCGCGCGTGACATCCTGGCCGAGCAACTCGACAAGAACGGCAAGCTGCTGGCGCACGCTCAGCCGGTGATGAAGATGCTGTTCGAGCAGATCGTCGACACCCAGAACATGGTGGTTCTGGCCAACGACGCCGGCTACATCCTGCATAGCATGGGCGATGGCGAATTCCTCGAGCGCGCCGAGCGTGTTGCGCTCGCGCCGGGTGTGGAATGGTCCGAAGTCAGCCGAGGTACCAACGCGATCGGTACCGCGGTCGCCGTTGCCTCGCCCGTGGTCGTTCACGGCGACCAGCACTTCCTGGCGGCCAACCAGTTTCTCACTTGCTCGGCGGCGCCGATCTTCGATCCCGCCGGCCGGTTGGCCGGCGTCCTCGACGTCACCGGCGACCACCGCAGCTTCAGCCAGCACACGCTCGCGCTGGTACGCATGTCAGTGCAGATGATCGAAAACCGGATGTTCGCGGCGGCATACGCCGATGCCCTGGTCATCCGTTTCCACGCGCGGCTCGAATTCATCGGCACTCTGTGCGAAGGCATGGTCGCCGTCGGCTGGAACGGGAGGCTGCTCTCGGCAAACCGCAATGCTTGCGCCCAGTTCGACCGGCCCCTCGAAAGTCTGCGCGGCGCAGACTTTGCGGCGCTCTTCGGCCAGCCGATCGCTCGCGTGTTCGACCACCTGCTGGTGCGGCCCCAGGATACTTTCTCGCTGACGCTGGACAATGGCGGGCGCGTCCAGGCCCGCGCCGACTTCCAGCCGCATCACCTGCGGCGCTACACGCGCCTCGACCTCCCGAGTCAGGCCGCTGTCGTCGGCAGTCCGTCTGCTGCCGGCTTTCCCGCCGACACGCCGCCGCAGACGCGGCGCGCCGGCAAGGATGCCTGCCCGCTGAGCCGGCTACAGACAGGCGACCCGCAGGTGGATGCCGTGATCACGCGTGTCCGCAAGGTCGTCGGGCACGACATCCCGCTCCTGATCCAGGGTGAAACCGGCACTGGCAAGGAACGGCTCGCCTATGCAATCCACAGCGTCGGCCCCCGCGCCGCGCGGCCGTTCGTCGCCGTCAATTGCGCGGCCATTCCCGAAGGGCTGATCGAGTCGGAACTCTTCGGCTACGAGGAAGGCGCCTTCACCGGCGCGCGCCGCAAGGGCAGCGTCGGTCGGTTGCTGCAAGCCGACGGCGGAACCCTGTTCCTCGATGAGATCGGCGACATGCCGCTGTCGCTTCAGGCGCGACTGCTGCGTGTCCTGCAGGAGCGGGTCGTGCAACCACTCGGCAGCGCCAAGTCCTACGCCGTGGACATTGCGGTCATTTGCGCGACGCACCGCCGCATCCGCGACCTGGTGCGCTCCGGGCAGTTTCGCGAGGACCTGTATTTCCGCCTGAACGGCTTCACCGTCACGCTGCCGCCGCTGCGGCTGCGGACCGACCTCGAGACCCTGGTGGCGGCGATGTTCGCCGAACTCGGCAGCGCGCGACCGCCGACGATCGATCCGGAGGTCCTCGAACTGTTCCGTCGCCATCCCTGGCCCGGCAACCTGCGCCAGTTGTCGAACCTGCTGCGCACCGCCGCAGTGATGGCCGCCGGAGAACAGATGATCCGGCGTGAACACCTGCCTGACGACTTCCTCGAGGACATCGAACAGCAGCCGGTCGTCGCGTCCGGTGCCGAACCAGCGCCGGTCCGCCTCGACGACCTGGCAATCCGGTCGATCCGCGAGGCGATCGCGCGCCACGGCGGCAACGTGTCGGCGGCAGCCCGCGAATTGGGCGTCAGCCGCGCCACGGTCTACCGCAAGCGGCAGCACTGAGGGACGCCCTCGCGGCGGAACCGCCGTCATGAAATTCATGATTCGGCGGCCCCGCTGCGCAGCGCACCGCAATTCGGCACAAGATTCGCTGGTCATCGTGGGGTGCCTACCTCATCGCACGGAGCCTTCAATGCCGAATTTCAACCCGCGGTCGATTGCCCTCGTCATCGCGGCCTCGTACCCGATAGCCGTTTGCGCCGCCGACGCGACAGCTCCTGCCGTCGAGGTGGTCGGCATCTCGCCGGTGCGCGGGCTCGAGGTCCCGCGCAATGACATTCCTGCGCCGGTGCAGTCGATCAGTGCCGAGGCGCTGGCGGACAACCGCCGGCAGACCCTGCCGGAACTGCTCGGCAGCCGCCTCGGCGGCGTAACCGTCAATGAGACCACCGGCAGTCCTTTTCAGGCCGAGGTCAATTACCGCGGCTTCACCGCCAGCCCGCTGCTCGGCACGCCGCAGGGGTTGTCGGTCTACCAGGACGGCGTGCGCATCAACGAGCCTTTCGGCGAGACGGTGAACTGGGAACTGGTGCCGCACGCGGCGCTGGCGGCGATCGACCTGATTCCCGGTTCCAATCCCCTCTTCGGTCTCAACACCCTGGGCGGCGCGCTCTCGATTTCCACCAAGAATGGCCTCACGCACCAGGATGCGCGCATCGAGGCGAGCGCAGGCAGCTTCGGTCGTACCGAGGTCGAGGCCGGCCTCGGCCGCCGCTTAGGCGACGCCGGGCTTTACATCGCCGGTTCGCGCTTCCGCGAGGACGGCTGGCGTGACTTCTCGCCTTCGTCGGTAGACCAGGTATTCGCCAAACTGTCCCGGCAGCATGGTGCGCTCGAATGGGACCTTGCCTACACCGGTGCCGACACCGACGTCACCGGCAACGGCCTGCTGCCGGAATCGATGCTGGGCGCGCGGCGCGCGAGCATCTTCACCCGGCCGGACACGACGCGCAACCGCATGGACATGCTGAGCCTCAACGCAAGCTACTGGCTGAACGACCATGAGCGCCTGTCCGTGATCGCCTACCACCGGGAGAATGCGGTGCGCACGCTGAACGGCGATGCCAACGACGATTTCGAAGGGGACGCGGCGCTCGACGGCGACGCGGGCGCCAACGGCGGCCTCGGCTTCAACGTCGATACCGCCGCCAACAACCGGACCCGAACCGAGCTCGGCGGCTGGGGTGCCGCGCTGCAATGGTCGCGCGCCGACGACGACAACCGCGTCGCCTTCGGCGCGACCTTCGACCGCAGCACGACACGCTTCCTGCAGACCGCCCAGCCCGGCGTCTTCGACGCCACGCGCGGGGTCATCTCCGGCGGCACCGAAGTGGCGGAGAACCGGCTGGCAGGGGCCACGCGCGGCTGGAGCGTTTTTGCCACCGATACCTACAAGCCCGGCCGAGACCTCGCCATCACTGCCTCGCTGCGCTACAACGATGTTCGCGTGACGACCCGCGACGAACTGACGCCGTTGCCGCCGAACCTCGACGGCGATCACAAGTACCGCAAGCTCAATCCGTCGCTCGGCGCCGCCTGGACGCCCGTGCAGAGCGTGACCGTGTTCGCCAACGCCGCCCAGGGCAACCGCGCGCCCAGCCCCATCGAGCTTGGCTGCGCCGACCCGGCCAACCCCTGCTCGCTGCCCAACGCGATGCAGGCCGATCCCTACCTGAAGCAGGTCGTCACCCGCAGCATCGAGGCAGGTGCGCGCGGCAGGGCGGGCGCAATGCGCTGGAGCGCCGCGCTGTTCCGTGCCAACAACGACGACGACATCCTGTTCGTCGGCACGTCGACCAGCGCCGGCTATTTCACCAATTTCGGTCGCACCCGCCGCGAGGGGCTTGAACTCGGCGTCGGCGCAGAGGTCGGCGCCGTGACGCTGCGTGCCGACTACGCCTACGTCGAAGCGACCTACCGCTCGGCCGCCTGCCTGCTGGCCGAGAACAACAGCACGCGCGGGCAGAGCGCGCAATGCACCGCGGGCGGCCAGGACGACGAGATCCTGGTGCAGCCGGGCAACCGGATGCCAGGCATTCCGCGCCACGGCCTCAAGCTCGGTGCCGAGTGGCGCGTCGCGCCGACCCTGTTCCTGGCAGCCGATCTGGTCGCCTACTCGAGCCAGTACCTGCGCGGCAACGAGAACAACGCCCACCAGGCCGGTACCTACAGCGACCGGCTGGGCGGCGGGCCGCGCACCTACGGCGGCGCCGGCAGCGCGCCCGGCTATGCAGTGCTCAACCTTGGCGCGCGGCTGAAGCTCAGTCGCCGCTGGTCGCTCTCGGCGCGGGTCAACAACGTCTTCGACGAGTCGTATGCAACCGCCGGCGCGCTCGCGGAGAACCCGTTCGACGCCGGCGGCGTCTTCCAGACCAATTCGGGCACGTGGACGCGCGAGAGCTTCTACGCGCCGGGTGCGCCGCGGAGCATCATCCTCGGCGCTGCCCTGGCTGTCGACTGACTTCACCAAAGAGGAGACCGCATGCGCATACTGAGATTGCTGACCATCACCGGCTGCTGCCTGGCCGGCACTGCCGTGGCAGACGGCTACAACATCGATCCGCGCCATACTTTCCCGGTCTTCGAAGTCAGCCACTACGGATTTTCCGTGCAGCGCGGACGCTTCAACAAGGTGAGCGGCAGGTTGGAGCTCGATGTCGAGAACAAGCGTGGTTCGGTCGACGTCGGCATCGACACCGCTTCGGTGGACATGGGCTTCGAGGACTGGAACAAGCAGATGCGCGGCGAACGTTTCTTCCAGACCGACCGGTTCCCAGAAGCGCGCTTCGTCGCCCGCGATTTCGCCTTCGATCCGCTGCAGCCGACGCCCGTCAGCGGCGAACTCACCCTGCTGGGCGTCACGCGCACCGTCGTGCTCAAGATCGGCCAGTGGCGCTGTGCCAAGCATCCGATGCTGCCGCGCCAGTTGTGCGGCGCGGATATCGAAACCACGATCAAGCGTTCCGACTACGGCATGATCAGCGGCCTGCCCGGCATCGGTGACGAGGTGAAGATCATGATCCCGGTCGAAGCGCTAAAGGACTCCTGATGAACCCTACTTATCTTTCACCCGCCCGTACCGTCGTCCTGGCGGCCTGTGGCCTGGCCCTGGCAGTGCCGGCGGCGGCGGATCGAGGCATCGCCTACGTGAGCAACCAGAAGGGCAACGTCGCGACCATCAGCCTCGAAACCTTCGAGTTGGGCGCGGAGATCGATGTCGGCGGCGGCTCGCCGCGCGGCATCGGCGTCACGGCGGATGGCCGTCTGCTGGTGGTTGCCGCGCGGGACAGCGGCGACCTTGCGGTCGTCGATCGCGCGAGCGGCAGGGTGGTCAGGCGCATCGCGATCGGCAAGAACCCGGAATTCGTCCGCGTGCGGGGATCGAAGGCCTTCGTCTCCTTCGAGCCGGCTTCGGAAAGCGGCCCGCCGCCCAAGCCGGGATCGCCAGAGGCGGAGGCGCTCCGCAGACAGCGCGAAGCGGACAAGGCGGAGCCGGCCCGGATTGCCGTCGTCGATCTCGCCGTCGGCAGGAAGACCGCCGAGATCGTCGGCGGCATGGAGACGGAGGGGATCGAGTTCTCCGCCGACGGCAGGGCGATCGTCGTCACCAACGAGGCCGATGAAAATCTCTCCGTGCATGACATCGCCAGCGGCAAGCTGCTGCAGAAGATCGACACGAAGCCCTATGGACACAGGCCGCGCGGAATCAAGCTCGCCCCCGACGGCAGGCACTACGTCGTGACGCTCGAGCACAGCAACAAGCTGATCGTGCTCGATGCCAAGTTCAAGGTCGTGAAGATCGTGGCGACCGGCGATACTCCCTATGGCACCGCGTTCAGTCGCGACGGCGCCCGCCTTTACGTCGCGCTGGCCAAAGGCAAGGCACTGCAGGTGTTCGATGGACGCAGCTACGAGCGCCTGGCGGAATACCCGCTGGGTGATCGCTGCTGGCACTTCACGTTTACCCCGGATGACTCCCACGTCCTCGCCGCATGCGGGCGCTCGAACGAGGTTGTGGTGATCGACGCCGAAGGTCGGCTGGTCAAGAGGCTTGCCGACCAGAAGATGCCCTGGGGCGTGGTTACCTACCCGAAGTCGGTGGGCAGCCTCGATGCGCCTTGACGCCGGCCTGATCACGGAAAGAAGGCCGGCGCGGACCATACCACGCCAGCCTTCCGGAACGGCAGTGCCCGCCGGCGCGAGCGACTGCCGGGAGGAGACTCAACTCTACTTATGGAGTTTGAACACCCACATCGAGCCCCCCTGCTCGAGGAAGTTCACCTTCTTGGCCACGTCGCCGCCCCACAGCGGAACCGCGCCGCCCCAACCGGACGCCACCGCGATGTACTGCTCGCCGTCCTGTTCCCAGGTCACCGGCGGTGCGACGACGCCCGAGCCGGTCTGGAATGACCAAACCTCCTTGCCGGTCTTGGCATCGGCCGCCTTCAGGTAGCCTTCGGGCGTGCCCCAGAAGACCAGGCCGCCCTTGGTCGTCAGGACGCCGCCCCACAGCGGAGCGTTGTTGCGCACTTCCCAGACGATCTTGCCGGTGGCAGGGTCTACGGCGCGCATCGCGCCGATATAGCTGTCGTCGATGGTCTTGATCGTGAAACCGGCACCAAGATAGGCGGCGCCCTTCTTGTAGCTGACCGGCTCGTTCCAGATCTCCATGCCCCATTCGTTGGCCGGCACGTAGAAATAGCCGGTATCCGGGCTGTATGCCATGGGCATCTGATTCTTGCCGCCAAGGAAGGACGGCGCAGCAAACACCGACGCGCCCTTCTTGCCGTCGGCGCTCTTCGCCGGGTCGCCAGGACGGTTGGTATCGACAAACTGCGGACGACCATTGGCGTCGAGTCCGGAGGCCCAGGTGATCTTCTTGACGAACGGGAAACCGCGCTGGAACTTGCCGGATTTGGCGTCGAGCACGTAGAAGAAGCCATTGCGGTCGGCCTTGCCGCCGAGGAGCTTGCCGTCCTTGCCCTTGAAGGTGACGAACTCGTTTACGCCGTCGAAGTCCCATCCGTCGTTGGGCGTGCCCTGAAAATGCCAGACGATCTTGCCCGTGTCGACGTCGATCGCGACCGTGGAGCATGAATAGAGGTTGTCGCCAGGCCGCAAGTGGCTGTTCCACGGTGACGGATTGCCGGTGCCGAAGTAGGCCAGATTGGTTTCGGGATCGTAGGTGCCGCCCAGCCAGGTCGCCGCGCCGCCGGTCTTCCAGAGTTCGCCCGGCCAGGTGGCGTTGGCGGTGCCGGAAACGCCGTTATCCGCGCCGTTCTTGGTGCCCATGTGGCCCTCGACGGTCGGACGCACCCAGACCATCTTGCCGGTCTTGGCGTCGCGCGCCTCGACGCGGCCGATGACGCCGAACTCGCCGCCGGAAACGCCGGTCAGCACGAGGCCCTTGGCGATGATCGGCGCCGCGGTTGCCGAGTAGCCGGCCGCGTAGTCGTCGATCTTCTCCTTCCACACCACCTTGCCGCTGTCCTGGTCGAGTGCGACCAGTTGGGCATCGAGGGTGGCGAAGATGACCAGGTTTTCATAGAGTGCAGCGCCGCGGTTGACCACGTCGCAGCAGGGCATGATGCCATCAGGCAGGCGGTGCTCGTACTTCCACAGCTTCCTGCCGGTCTTTGCGTCGAGGGCAAACAGCCGCGAATACGAGGCGGTAACGAACATCTTGCCGTTATGAATTACCGGCTGGCTCTCCTGGCCGCGCTGCTTTTCGCCGCCAAAGGAGAATGTCCATGACGGAACGAGGTGCTTGACATTGCCGACATTGACTTTGGCCAGCGGACTGTAGCGTTGCCCTTGTGTGCCAAGTCCCCAGGAAACCACATCGCCGGTCGTCTTGGCATCGTCGGTGATGTCCTTGTCGGATACTCGCGCGGCGGCGGGACCGCCGGCAAGCGTCGCCATCGCGCTGGCGACCAGCACGGATGTCAGTTTGCGTTTCATGAACTCCTCCTCCTGTGAGATTCTTTCTTAGGACGGTACCCTGGCTGCGATACCGGTAGAGGAGTTCAGCAACTTCGATGCCAGGCCGATTCGGCCAACGAAACCCAGGATTGGACAGGTTTTGGCACCGGTTTGAGTGCCGGTACTGCGGGGCGGTTGCGCCAAAAGCAGTCAGGTGTTCCAGAATGAAACAGCCGGCGCCCGTGGGGTTTCGACCGAGACTGTGGGCCGCTGCCGCCTCAGAAGGTATAGCTGGCCGCAATTCCGACGAAGGCGTTGCGCCGTGCGCCAGGCTCGAATGCGGCGCCGGTGTCGGCCTGGGAGGCATTGACCCGCACCGAGCTGACGTACGTCTCGTCGGTGAGGTTTTCAATGCGCAGGAACTCGCGCAGCCGCCAATTCGCGAGCTTCTGGGCGAAGCCGGCGCGGAAGTGGTACAGGCTGTAGCCTTCGGCCTGTTGCACATTGCTGTCGTTGGTGTAGGTGTGGCCGAAGTGCACACCCTCGAGCGCCGTGGCGAATCCGGAGGCCGGATGCTGCCACGAGAGCTCGACGTAGGCGGTGGTGCCATAGGTCCCGGGGATCCGGTTGTCCGCCGCAACGGGTACGCAGGGCGGGGAACCGGTGCAGAAGTCATCGCGGAACTTGGCAGTCATCCAACTGAAGGCACCATAGACGTTGAATTCGTAGGGCAGGGCGCTGTCGATGGCGAGCTCGATGCCGACACGTTGTGTACGGCCGGCATTCTTGAACGACGCCGTCGCCCCATTGCCGAGGTCGGTGACGATCTCGTTCTCGGTGTCGATGCGGAACGCCGCGAGATTGACCCGGGTGTTGTCGGCGATAAGCGCCTTGGCGCCCACTTCATAGTTGCGGCTCTTGCTCGGCTGCAGTTCCAGGTTCGGGCCGGCGCCACCATTGGTCGTGGGATTGCCGACGTAGGTCAGTTCGATGAAGGTCGGCGTCTCGAAACCCCGGCCGTAGTTGGCGTAGAGATTGAGTGTCGGCAACAGGCGGTAGGTCGCGCCGACGACCGGCGACGTGTTCGAGAAGCGCAGCGAGCCGCTGCCGTCCACCGGCGTGGGCATTCGGTCGGTGATGTCGAAGCGGATGTCGGTGTGGCGCAGGCCCGCGACCAGCAGCCAGTCGGCGCCCGGTTCGAACGTGGCCTGGACGAATTCGTCGACGTTGTGCACCTTCTGCAATTCGTCGCGCGTCGCCCCGGGTATCAGCACGCCGCCGGCGGCGTTGTACTGCGTACGCACGTCCTCCATGGAGTCGTAATTGACGCCGGCCGCCAGATTGAAGGGACGGTCGGCGAGACTGGCCCGCTGGGTCCATTTCAGCTCGGTGCCGCCAAATTCGCGATCGATCGCGGCCACGCGCCCTGCTGCGCCCAGCGTCTGGTACTGCTGGTTGTCGCGAGTGCCCCGGTAGCCTGTCAGGCTCACGCCATCCTGCGCCGACAGCGCGTGGTCCAACACCACTCCTGCCTGCTCGTGCTTGCGATAGACGCGGGTATTGCGCGCGATCGCGTTGGTGCCGGCCTGCCGCGGATCCTGCCGGTACTGCGCTTCCGTGAGGCCGAGCGGATCTTCTGCGAACTGGTCGAGGGTACTCGCCAGCAGCGTGAGCCTGGTCGCCTCGCTGAAGGAATAGCGGAGCTTGGCGTGCAGGGTCTCCCGCGTGTTGCGGCTGTGCTCGCGGTAGCCGTCGGATTCGAAGTCGGTGGCATTGACAATGTAGTTGAGGCCGCCGTTCTGACCTTCGAAGGTGAGGCTCTCGCGCAGGGTGTCATAACTTCCGGCCGTCAGGCTGCCGCCCAGCGTCGGTTGCAGCTCGCCGTCGCGGGTGTGGATGTGCACCACGCCGCCCGAGGAATTGCCGTACAGGGCGGAGAACGGCCCGCGCATGAATTCGACCGACTTGGCCGTGTCGAGATTGAAGGTTCCCGTCTGCCCCTGGCCGTCCGGCATGGTGATTGGAATCCCGTCGGCGTAGATGCGCACGCCGCGCACCCCGAAGGAGGCCCGTGCGCCGAAGCCGCGGCTCGAAACCGCGAGGTCCTGCGAGGCGTTGTAGCGGTTGTTGACGACGACCCCGGGAATGCGCACCGCCGTCTCGGTGAGATTGACCAGCGGCTTGCCGTCGCGCAGTGTTTCGCCTTCGACGACGTCGATGGACACCGGCAGGTCGAAGCTGTTCCGTTCGATGCGCGTCGCCGTGACGACCACCTGTTCCGTCGTGATGCGCGTGTCGGCGGCATGGAGGGCGGGCGGCGGGACGATCGCCAACAGCGGTGCGAAGGGCAGGAAGCGGCAGGCAGTGTTCGGCATTGCGGGCTCCGGAAGGCAAAGTGGGCCGATTTTGGCGCCGCGCCACGCTTGCCGCCAGCGCGAATCCGCGCGTTCCTGCCTAATGAAATTCATGAGCCGGCCAAACGCATCGGACCCTAAGCGTCGATCAGGCCGTTGCGTATCGCGATCAGCGTCAACTCGGCTGCATTGGCGGCGCCGAGCTTCTGCTTGATGTTGTAGAGGTGGGTCCCGACGGTGCGCGGGCTGAGGAAGAGAACTTCGGCGATTTCGTTGACCGACCGGCCGCGCGCCAGCATGACGAAGACCTCGAACTCGCGCGCGCTCAGGGACTCGACGGGATTGCCGGCGCTGCCCACGGTCTCGACGGCGATGTTGCGCGCCAGGTCGGCTTCCAGGAAGGTCTTGCGCGCGGCCACCTGGCGGATCGCGTCGATCAAGGCATCGGCCGCGCTGCGCTTGGTCAGGTAGCCGAGGGCACCTGCCGCCAGCGCGCGCCGCGGGTGCGAGGTGTCCTCGTGCGCCGACAGCACCAGCACCGGCGCGCGTGGCCACTTCGCCAACAGCCGCGACAGCGTCTCGAGCCCGCCCATGCCGTCCATGGCCAGGTCCAGCACGGTCACGTCGGGCAGTACCTCGCCATAGTGGCGCAGTGCTTCCTCGCCGCAGCCGCATTCGGCGACCACCTGCAGATCCGGGGTGGTTTCGAGCAGCAGGCGAAAGCCCATGCGTACGACCGCGTGGTCGTCCACCAGCATGATGCGCAGCGGCTTGCTCACGGTGCGCCCTCCGGCATGGGGACATGGATGGCGACACGGAATCCGCCGTCCGGCAGTTCCCCCGCCTCGAGGCGGCCGCCGAGCGCCATGATGCGTTCGCGCATGCCGCCCAGGCCGCGCCCCGAACCGCCGAGGCTGGCCGCCCCGGCCCGGCCGTCGTCGCTGATCGCGACATCGAGCCCCGCGTCGCCGCGCACGACCGCGAGCGCGACCTGCCGCGCTGCCGCATGCTTCGCCACGTTGGTCAGCGCTTCCTGGACGCTGCGGAACACGGCGAGCGTCGGTTCCTCGCCAAGGTCGGCAAGGTCGCCTTCCAGGTGCATCTCGAACTCGATGGCCGGATGGTGCAGTTGCCACTCGCGCGCCATGTCCAGGAGTGCCGCGCGCAAGTCCTGCTGCTCGAGCGCCGCCGGCCGCAGCTCGCGCACGATGCGATGCACGCTGTCGTACATGCTGGCCGCGATCGCGTCGATGCGCGCTGCGCCCTGGCTGACGGGAAGCGCCCCGCCGCGCTCGATGGTCGCGGCGACCAGGCGGATCGCCGTGACAGACTGGCCCAATTCGTCATGGAGTTCGCGCGCGAGCCGTTTGCGCTCGTCCTCGACGCCGGCGTGGATCAGCCGCGTCACCTCGCGGTTCTGCGCCAGTTCGCGCGTCGTCGCGACCAGGCGGCGCGCGTCGGCTTCGGTCGGCTGCAGCAGGTGCCGCAGCGCGTACAGCAGCGCCGTGTGCAGCAGTGCCACGAAACCGATGCCGACCAGCACGATCAGGACCATTCTGTCCCACGCATCGAGGATGGCGCGCGAGGGGTCGGGAACCACCTCGACGCGTGCGCCCGGCAGGGCGATCACCGTCGCATCGAGTGTCGGCCGCATCAACTCCGCGAACCAGGCCGGCGCCGTTCGCCCCGCCTTGTATTCGCTCGGCGGCGAGCCGAACAGCAGCCGGCCGTCGGTGCCGATCAGGCGAATCTCGTTGGCGCGCACGCGGCCGACGCTTTGCAGGAATGCAACCATCACGGTGTCCGGCGGGCCGAACACGGAACTCGTTTGCGCAGCGGTGCCGAGCATCTGCACGGTCACGCGGTGCGCGGCTTCGATCTCCTCGCGGATCGACTCGCGGTGGTTGTTCACCAACAGCCAGGCCAGCACGAGGAGGAAGCCGAGATTGAGGCCCGCGATCAGCAGGTTGAGGCGCCAGCGCAGGCTCATCGCGGTAGGCAGGCTGCGCGGTGCTGCTGCATGGCCGTCGCGTTACGACGCCAGTCGGAATACAACGGGGATATCGACTGCCAGTGCACGGCCGGCCAGGCCCGCGGGTGGCGGCGGTAGTGGGGCCGCCGCGCGGACCATTTCCAGGGCTTGCCGGTCGAGGATCTCATGGCCGCTCGAGCTTAGCACGCGCACCGCCTTGAGTTGACCGTCCGGCGCGAGTTCGATCTGCAGGACGGCGGTGCCTTGCCACTGGCGCAACTGGGCAATGCGCGGGTAGCGCTGGTGCGCCGATACCGCACCGGCAAGCGCGCGGCCGAAGCTCGCCAGCGCATCGGCATCGGGGGCCAGCGGCTGGCTGGCCGGGGCGGGCTGGACGTCAGGGGCTGGCTGCGCGGCGGTGTCGGGCGGGGCCGTTGCGGTGTCTGGCGGCGGCAGTTCGTTTCGCACGAGCCGTTCCGGCGTGACTTCGCCACGGCGGGGTGCCGTGTGGGTGATCACCGGCGGCGGCCCGCGCTGCGGTGCTGGTGCCGCCGCCGGGATGGCAACTGATTCACGCTTGCGCACCGGCAACAATACCTGCAGCGGCTCCCACAATTCCGAATCGGCCGGCGGCAGGACCGGCAGCCAACCGAGCGCGAGCCCGTGGACGACGACCGAGGCAGTGATCGCCCACGCGACGCGAGCCCGTCCGGGCGCCGGAAACGGCAGGTCGATCAACAAGGAGGGCAGCGCGGCGGCAGTCATGCATCAACGGTAGCGCATGCGCCGCCGCAGGTCTCGGGCGCAGCGCGAAATCAAGAAAATCATTAGCGCGACCATGCCATGATGGGGACCCGTATATCGAACCCGGAGTGACATGGCGGTGACACGAGCAGCCCGATGGTGGGCCTGTGCTGCAACGGCCGCCGCGGTCCTTCTGGCCCACGCGTCCGCGGTCTTCGCCGGCGATCTTGAGCGTGCCGACATTGCGCGACGCTTCCCGCCTCCTTTGCGCGTCGGCGACAAGCTGCGCGATGTGCCTGTGTGGCCATTGACCAGCGAGCTTGCACCCGATGCCGGGCCGGCCGGTTACGTCTTCGAGTCGATCGACCTGGCGCCGATTCCCGGCTTCGAAGGCACGCCGATCAACCTGCTGGTCGCCGTCGATGCCGAGGGCCGCTTCCTCGACGTCGAGGTGCTACGCCAGCACGAACCGGTATTCCTCGGCGGTCTCGGGCCGGCGCCGTTGCATGAGTTCGTGCGGCAGTACAAGGGCCACAGCCTGCGCCAGGAAATCGTCGTCGCCAGCACCTACGGCACGGGCCAGCGCAACGAGCGGCGTGTCGTCCTCGATGGCGTCGCCAAGGCGACGGCATCGGTGCGTATCGTGAACCAGAGCGTGCTCGGCGCTGCGCTCACGGTCGCGCGGCGCCGGCTTGGCTTCGCGGATCGGGGCAGCAACGCTCCGGCTACCGTGGTTCGCGACCTGCCTTTCGAGGCGATGGGCTTCGATGAACTGCTGCGCCGCGGACTGGTCCAGCGGTTGCGGCTCAGCAACGCCGACGTCGAGGCCCTGTTTGCGGGCAGCGACGGCGCCGGCATCGATGCCGAGGCGCTGAGCGATCCGGCCGGACTTTTCGTCGAGCTTTACGTCGCCTACCTCAATGCGCCGACCACGGGCCGCAACCTGCTCGGCGACGCCGGCTGGACGAAGTTGCGCGGCGATCTGGGCGACGATCGTCCGGCCTTCTGGGTGGCGACGCGCGGCCGCTACGCGTTGGCCGACGATAGCTTCGTCCCCGGTACTGCGCCGCCGCGACTCGCGCTGGCGCAGCGTGGGCTGCCGCTGGAGTTGCGCGACGCCAACCGCGACTATGCGCACGGACCCGGCCCGACGGACCTGAACGCGGCGCTGATACTGACGGTTCCCGCGTATGCCGGCCTCGACCCGGGACAGCCGATGGAGTTCGGTCTCAACATCAGCCGGGCGCGCGGCATGATCCTGCCCGTCGTTACGCAGAAGAATGCTGACTTGCAGTACCGGCCCGTCGCGGAGTTATTCGACTACCCGGCGGCGGCGCCGCCCGAGTGGCTGGTCGCCTGGCAGGGGCGCGCAGTCGACCTCGTGGTGATCGCCGTGGCCCTCGCCCTCCTCACGTCGATCCTGGCGCGGCCGCGCTGGATATCTGTCGAGCCGCGACGCTTGTATGTGTTTCGGCTCGCCTTCCTCGCCTTCACGGCGATCTACCTCGGCTGGTTTGCCCAGGGGCAACTGTCCATCGTCCAGGTCACCGGTGCCATCAAGTCGATTTCCGCCGGTGCCGGTCTCGCCAGCTTCCTGTACGACCCGGTTTCCCTGTTGCTGATCGCGTACACGGCGGTCACGCTGCTCGTCTGGGGACGCGGCGCCTTCTGCGGCTGGCTCTGTCCCTTCGGCGCCCTGCAGGAGTTCGTGACGCTAGCGGCGCGTGCCCTGCGGTTACCGCAACTGAGCTTGCCGGCTGGCGTGGCCGGTGCCCTGGCGCGCGGCCGCTACGCGATCCTCGCCATGCTCGCCGGCGCCGCGGCGCTGGCGCCGGCGAGTGCGGAGTGGCTGGTCGAGATCGAGCCTTTCAAGACGTCGATCACGGTCGGCTTCGCACGCGAGTGGCCGTTCGTCGCCTGGGCCGCCGGCCTGCTCGTCGCGGGTGTTTTCGTTTACAAGTTCTTCTGCCGTTACCTTTGTCCGCTGGGCGCCGCGCTGACCCTGGGCGGCCGGCTGCGGCGGTGGGACTGGCTGCCGCGCATCGATGCCTGCGGCAAGCCGTGCCAGAAGTGCCGCCGGGCCTGCACCTACGACGCCATCGCGCCGGCGGGCAACATCCGATACGACGACTGTTTTCAGTGCCTCGACTGCGTCGGCCTGGTGCACGACGTGCGGCGCTGCGGCCCGCAACTGCTGCTCGCGCGAAAAGGGCGCAGCATCAGGATCCGTCCGCTTCCGGCCGCATTGCATCCGGCCTCGCCCAGCCGGTGAGGCTAGCTGGCCTCCCGGCGCGGCTTCACGCGCGCGCCGTCGCTGATGGTGTCGTCGGGATGGGCGATGACCCTGGCGCCGACATCGAGTCCAGCCAGCACTTGCACGTGCAAGGCGGAACGCTGGCCGACTTCGATCGGCCGCAGGCGGGCGCGGCCGCCGTCGGCGACGAACACCGCCCAGCCGTTGTCGTGGCGGAACAGCGCGCTGGCGGGAACCTGCAGGACGTCGGCACCTTCCCAGACGACGAAGCGCGCCTCGACCCGGTAGCCGTCGCCGATCCGCTGCCAATCGGCGCGCGGTGACGCGAAGTCGACGATCACGCGCACGCGCTGCTCCTCGACGCCGAGGGCGGATACCTTGGTGAAGCCGGTCGGTTCGACGACGCGCACCCGGCCCTCCAGCGTCTTGTCGCCACCCCAGCGGTCGAACAGGACCCGGGCGCCCGGCGCGATCCGGACCGCGTTGCTCGACAATACTTCGACTTCCACTTCCAGCGACTCCGGATTGCCGACTTCGACCAGCGGCGCACCGGCCGCCACGGTGCCTTCGCTCTCATGCACGACCTTCAGCACCCGGGCGGCCACCGGCGTACGCGCCGTCAGCGTGTCGGTCGGCGCCCGGCCCGCCAGGGGCGTGGCATAGGCGAGCGCCGCGCGCGCCCGTTCCAGCTCGAAGCGGGCCGCGCCGGCGTCGTGGTCTGCCGCGGATTTCGCGGCCTGGCTGCGGTCGAATTCGGAACGTGCCTTGTCCATGGCCTGTTCGGAAACGAATTTCGATTTGCGTAGCGAGTCGATGCGCTCCAGCTCCTGGCGCGCGAGGTCGGCCTGCACGGTGGCGGCGCGGGCCTGGTCGCGCGCCGCGGCCGCCGTCGCCTCGGCGGCCCGCAATGCCGCTGCCGCCTGGGCGCGCGACCGCGGATCGAGGGCGCCGGAACGCAGCGGCTCGATCACTGCCACCGGCTGACCGGCCTTGACCGCGTCGCCGACGCGCAGGGCGATGCGACGGACATGCCCCGCGACCGGCGCCGAGATCACGTAGCGGTCGCGCACCCGCGTCTTGCCTTCCTCCTCCACGGTCACCTGCAACGGACCAATGGTCGCCTCGGTCAAGTCCACGGGCACGGCGCGCGGCAGGAAGCCGAGCGCCAGGCCGCCGGCGATGGCCAGCCCGAGCAGCGTGGTGCCGATGCGTGCGCGCGTGAGCATGTCGTCCTGCCAGCCTCCCTATTCCCTTGTCTTCAGCACCGCCACCAGGTCCAGCTTGCCGAGCTTGTGCCAGACCAGCCAGCCGGACAGCAGCGCCGAGACGACGATCACCGCGGCGCCGCCCGCATAGTTGTCGGCGTTGAGGATCAGCGGCAGCCGATACAGTTCGCTCTCGAAGGCCTGGACCAGGATGGCCACCAGGCCGACGCCGACCAGCATGCCGACGGGAATGGCGGCCAGCGCCAGCGCGGCGAGTTCGCCGAGCAGGATATAGGCAATCTCGCCCCGGGTGAAGCCCAGCACGCGCAGGCTGGCGAGTTCGCGACCGCCCTCGGAGAGCGCGATGCGCGCGCTGTTGTACACGACGCCGAAGCCGATGGCGCCCGCCAGCAGCGAGGCCACCATGTTGTAGAAAAGCACGAATTCGCCGATGGTGGCGTAGAAGCTGCGGATCGCCGCGGCGTTGGCCACCATGCCGAGCACACGCGGCCGCTCGTGCAACTCGGCATAGACCGCCGGTTCGGCGCCGGGCTCGATGGCGAGGTAGGCGCCGGACAGGACATTGCCCTCGTGCAGCAGTTCATTCAGCGACTCCTGCCGCATGTAGGCGGAGACGCCGAGGTACTGCTGGGTGATGCCGAGTACCGGCACCTGGGCGACCTGGCGCCTGCCTTCGAGCACCTCGATGGTCAGCAGGTCGCCCGGCTTGACGTGCAGCATCTTGTTGGCCAGGTGGTCGGTCAGCACCACGCCGCCCGCCGGCAGGCGCACCGGCTGCAGCCGGCGGTCGAGCGAACGGTGCAGGCGGCCCTCCGGCTGGATGCCGAAGACCGCCGAGCGGTAGCTGTAGTTCTGGAAGCGCAGGATGGCCGGCACGTCGCGAAAGCCCTCGACGTGCGTCACGCCCGGCACGGCGGCCAGTTCGTGCAGCGCCTTGCCCGACGTAGGCTCGATGAAGGTGAGGGCGAGATCCTCGCGCGCCGCCTGGCGGAACTGTACGTCCACCATGAAGTCGATCGCGCCCTTCTGGTAGTTGCCGACCATCATCAGGCCGCAGGCGCAGGAAATGCCGAGCACCGTGAGCAGCGACTTGACCGGCCGGCGCTCGATGTGGCGCATGATCATGCGCGTCGGCGCGGTAAACCAGCGCTGCAGGCCGATGCGCTCGAGTACGGTGGCACGGTAGATGGCCGGCGTTTCCGGCCGCATGCCTTCGGCCGGCGCCAGGCGCGCGGCGCGGAACACCGAGAACAGGGTGCCGGTGATGGCGGCGGCGGCGCTGACCAGCAAGGCCACCAGCACCGTGCCGGCGTTCAGCAGGTAGTCGAGGTAGGGGAAGCGGAAGGTGGTCTCCTGGTACACGTCCGCCAGCCAGCGGCCGAACCAGGCGCCGAGCGCCGTGCCCGCGGCCACGCCGAGCAGGACCACCACCAGTACCAGCTTGACGAAGTGCCAGCCGACGGCCCGATTCGAATAGCCGAAGGCCTTCAGGATGGCGATCTGCTCGCGCTGCAGCGCGATCAGGCGGCTGATCACCACGTCGAGCAGGAAGGCTGCGACGCCGAGGAAGATGGCCGGAAAGATCGTCGCCGTGGTCTGCAACTGCTTCAGTTCCTCGGACAGGAAGCGGTTGGAAAACTGGTCCTGGCGCGGATAGGCGCCGGTGCCGCCATAAGCGGCCAGCACGCCGTCGACGCGGTCGAGCACTGCCTGGACCGGTGCGCCGCGTGTCAGTGTCGCAGTGGCATTGTTGAAGGCGCCCTCCATGTCGTAGGCGGCAGCCAGCGCGCTGCGCCCCATCCAGAGCACGCCGTAGCGCTTGAAGTCCGGGAACATGGAGCCGGGCGCGATCTGGTACACGTACTCGGGCGACACAGCGACGCCGACCACCTCCAGCGCCTTGCGCTTGCCGTTGATGATTGCGACGATGCGGGCGCCCGGTTCCAGGCGATGCGCGTCGGCGAGGGTGTCGGAAAGCACGACCTCGTCGCTGCTGTAAGGCTGGACCATGCGGCCGCGCTTGAGGTGCAGGCCGTTGAGCAGCGCGTCGCCGCTGTCCGGCACCGACAGCAGCAAGCCGGTGATCGGATCGGCGAAGCCCGCCACCTCCAGCTTCACGCCGGCCCTGACGCGGGTTTCCAGGCGTTCGATGCCGGGAATGGCGCGCAGGCGTTCGGCCACCGGTTCCGGGGCGCGCTTGAGCGTGACGAACAGGTCGGCGAAGCGGTAGTCGCGGTAGAAGCGGTCGCGCGTGGTGGTCAGCGAATCGTAGGTCGACAGCGACATCACCAGCGTCGCCACGCCGCCCATGATGACGGCGGCGATGGCCAGCACCTGGCCGCGCATGTGCCAGAGGTCGCGCAGCAGCTTGACGTCGAGTGGATGGAGGGCGAGCCTCATGACCGGACGCTGTTCACCAGCTCAACTCGTGCGCCGACCGCTTGGCCGGATTGGCACGGCACTCGACCACCTGGCCGTCGGAGAGGCGCACGACGCGGTCGGCCATGTCGGCGATGCCCACGTTGTGGGTGATCAGCACCGTGAGGGTGCCCAGTTCGCGGTTCACCTTCTCCAGCGCTTCCAGCACGACGACGCCGGTCTGCGAATCGAGCGCACCGGTCGGCTCGTCGCACAGCAGCACCGAGGGGTTCTTGGCGATGGCACGGGCAATGGCGACGCGCTGCTGTTCGCCGCCGGACAACTGCGCCGGGAAATGGTCCAGGCGTTCGCCCAGGTTCACCAGCGCCAGCGCCTCTTCGGGACGCATCGGTGCCGGCGAGATTTCCGTCACCACGGCGACGTTCTCGCGCGCGGTCAGGCTGGGGATCAGGTTGTAGAACTGGAACACGAAGCCGACATGGTCGCGCCGGAAGGCGGTCAAGTCGCGCTCGCCGGCCGCCGTGAGATTGTGGTCAAGGTAGAACACCTCGCCCGACGTGGGGGTGTCGAGTCCGCCGAGGATGTTGAGGAGCGTGGACTTGCCGCTGCCCGACGGGCCGAGCAGGACCACCAGTTCGCCGGCACGGAGTTCGAGGTCGATGCCGCGCAGGGCCGGCACCTCCACCTCGCCCATGCGGTAAATCTTGGTCAGGCCGCGGGCCCGGAAGACCAGTTCGTGTTGTTCTGCAATGCCCATGCACCAGTATGGGACATGGATTGCGACTTGACCATGCGCGCTGCCGGCCTCGGCATCACCCGGACAGGATGCGGACGCCGTCGGGCGTCGCGATGTGCGCGACGAGGCGCGCCGCCGTGCAATGCCCCGCATAGGGTACGGCTGACTTTTCCACCACTACCGGACCGTCGACGGCGAGCGATTTCAACAGGCGCTCGACGCGCTCCGGTTCGGGATGGAACAGCTCCAGCTTCTTCAGCGACAGTCCGTAGTCGTCGAGCCTCGATGCCGGGTGGGCATCGGTATGCCATTCGATCAAGGCTGGTGCGACGCCGTCGAGCGGCAGGCTGCCGTCGGCCGGAACGGTGATCAGCCAGTCGAGCGCGCCGCGGCTCATCGGCTCGATCGCGCCCAGCGCCTCGGTAGCCGCGGTGGCGGTGCCCTGGATGTTGCCGGTGCGCGCGACCCAGGTCTTCAGCGCGGGCGCGGCGTCCGCAGCCAGCGTGTCGAGCCCGAACCAGCGCGGCCGCGGCGGGCGCGGCGCGGCGGGGTTCGCCGCGATCACTTCCAGGTAAGTCGACTCGCCGAGGCGCAGCAGCAGGTTGTGCGTGCCCATGCGTGCGTGTTCGCCACCCGGTCGTGGCGACGCGCCGAGCGCCTCGCGTACGTAGGCGGCCCCGGCCTCGAGGGACGGCGCGGTGACGACGAGATGGTCGATGAAAATCCTGAACATGTCGAAGCTCCTCGATGACGACACTGCCGGAGCATACCCGCGCCCTATGACGCCAGCAATGCGGCGCGCCACCCCGGCTGACTTTCGAGGATACTGTGCGGCTCGTCCGGAGTCGATCAATGAATGTCGCCAGCCTGGTTCGCCTGTTCATCTTGTCCGCCATCTGGGGCGGGTCTTTCCTACTGATCCGAATCGGCGCGCCGGCGCTCGGGCCGGTGATGCTGATGGAAGCGCGCGTGGTGCTGGCGGCGCTGTTCCTGGCCGCCGTCGGCTGGTGGTGGCGCCGGCCGTTGATGTGGCATGCCCACTGGCGGCATTACCTGATCCTGGGCATGGTCAATTCGGCGCTGCCCTTCCTGCTGTTCGGTTACGCGGCATTGGCGCTGCCGGCGTCGATCCTGTCGATCCTCAACGCGACGTCGCCGATGTGGAGTGCGCTGATCGCAGCACTTTGGCTCGGTGCGCCGCTGTCGGGCCGCACGGTGGCGGGACTGCTGCTCGGGGTGGTCGGTGTCGGGCTGCTGGTCGGCTTCGACGCTGTAGCGATGGCGCCCGGCGCCGGGCTGGCGATCGCGGCCTCGCTGGGGGCGGCATTCTGCTACGCGGTGGCGAGCAACTACGCGAAGTCGGCGCGGGCGGTGGAACCGCTCGCCAATGCGCATGGCAGCATGTGGGCAGCGAGCCTGCTGATGGCACCGCTGCTGGCGTTCGTGCCGACGCCGGCGCTGCCCGGGGCGGGCATTGCCGCGGTGGTCCTGGCACTGGGCGTGGTGTGTAGCGGTGTGGCCTACGTGCTCTATTTCCGGCTGATCGGCGACATCGGCGCCGCGCCGGCACTGACGGTGACCTTCCTGATTCCGCTGTTCGGCGTGCTGTGGGGTTGGCTGTTCCTCGATGAGGCGGTCGGCTGGCACACCCTGGCCGGCGCGGGAGTGGTGATCGTCGGTACCGCGTTGGTGACCGGCTTTTCGCTGCGCCTGCTGGCGCCGGCGACGCGGTCGGGCAGGGCGGCGTAGCCCGGTCAGTCGGTTTGCGGGTACGCCCGGCCGGCAACCGGAATGGACGCGGTGCCGACTTGCAGCACCAGGCGCCGCGCCGCCAGTGACTTCCGAAAGGCGCGCTTGGCGGCGTGCCGAAAACCGAGTTCGCGCATGGCCAGGGCGATGTGCTGCCATGCCTCGCCAAGGCCGGCGGCCGGCGTGCTGGCCTCGCGCAGCATCGTCGTCGCGGCCTCCTCGCCCGTCGTGGCGCCGTCGCTCTTGCGCCGTCGCTTCGGACGGGCGCAGGCCTGGCTGAACGCGCGCCGCGCGGCCTCGGTGTGGCCCATTTGGTAGAGCGCCAGGCCGAGAAAATGCAGGGCGACGATGTCGCGCGGGATCGCCGCCAGGATGCTGCGGGCGATGGTCGCCATCTGGCTGGGGTTGCCGGCTTGAAAACAGGTGCACATCAGGTCGAGCAGCGCCGTGATCATGGGTATTCTCCTGATGGGAGTCGTGATGGTGAAGCGCAAGCAGTATTGTTCGGCAGGGGCGACGACGCAAGCGTCGCAAGCATGCGACAAAGGAACGCTGCCGATGTTCCATCCGGTTACCCCTTGGCCGCGAAAATGCCCCAGAATTCGCAGACCGATTCAAGCAATCTTTGCCAACCCCATGACCACACTGAACTTCTCCTGCCTCGACGACTACGATCCGCAATGGCTGCCCGTCGATCGTGCCCGCCAGATCATGCTGGACATGCTGCCTGCGGTGACCGGCCACGAATGCCTGTTCATCCGGCAGGCGCTCGGCCGCGTGCTGGCCGAGGACGTCATCTCGCCGGTCGACGTGCCCGCGCACGACAACTCGGGCATGGACGGCTGGGCGGTGCGCAGCGGTGACCTGGCGGCCGAAGGCGAAACGCGCCTGAGCAACATCGGCACCGCCTTTGCCGGCCGTGCCTTCGCCGGCGCGGTGGGGCGCGGCGAGGCGGTGCGCATCATGACCGGCGCCATGCTGCCGGCGGGCGCCGACTGCGTGGTGATCCAGGAGGTGTCGCGCGTCGAGGGCGATGCGGTGATCGTGCCGGCCGGCCAGCGCGCCCAGCAAAACATCCGCCGTGCCGGCGAGGACCTGCGCGCTGGCAAGCCGGCGATTCCGGCCGGCAAGCTGCTGCGTCCGGCGGAACTGGGCATCATCGCCTCGCTGGGCGTCGCGGAAGTGTCGGTGCGCCGCCGTGTGCGGGTGGCCTTGTTCTCGACCGGCGACGAATTGTGCTCGATCGGTACGCCGCTGTTCCCCGGCGCGGTGTACGACAGCAATCGCTACACGCTGTGGGGCATGCTCACCCGGCTCGGCTGCGAAGTGATCGACATGGGCGTGGTCAAGGACCAGCCGGCATCCCTGGAAGCCGCCTTCCGCGAGGCGGCGTCCGGCGCGGACGCGATCATCACCAGCGGCGGTGTTTCGGTCGGCGAGGCCGACTTCATCAAGCAGCTCATGCAGAAGCTGGGCGAGGTGGCATTCTGGAAGATCGCCATGAAGCCCGGTCGGCCGATGGCGTTCGGCCGCATCCAGCCGGATGGCGGGGAGAACGGCGCATGGCTGTTCGGCCTGCCCGGCAATCCGGTCGCGGTGATGGTGACCTTCTACCAGTTTGCCCGGCCGGCACTTTTGAAACTGATGGGGCTGGACCCCGTGCCGGAGTTTCCGGCGTTCCCGGCACGCTGCGTCGAGGACATCAAAAAGGGCAAGGGGCGCACCGAATTCCAGCGCGGCATCCTGTTCCAGGAGAACGGCGAATGGTGCGTGCGGCCGACCGGCCACCAGGGCTCGGGCGTACTCAGTTCGATGGCAGCGGCCGACTGCTTCATCGTCCTGGAGCACGAGCGCGGCAGCGTGGCTGCCGGCGAGGCAGTTCAAGTACAGTTGATGACCGGCCTGGTCTAAGCGCGCTTCTCAGCCCACTTCCTCGCGGATGAAGTCGCGCGCCGCCAGCGTCTGCGGCTGCGCGAAGAAGTCGCCGGCGGCCGTCTGTTCGAGCACCCGGCCGCCATCGAGGTAGATCACTTCCTCGGCGAGGCGCCGCGCCTGGCCAAGGTTGTGGGTGGTCATGACGATCCGGGTGCCGGCGGCGGCGATTTCGCGGATGATGCGTTCCACCTCGCGGCTGCTGGCCGGATCGAGGCTGGCGGTCGGCTCGTCGAGGAACAGCACCTGCGGTTCCAGCGCCCAGGCGCGCGCCAGGGCGATGCGCTGCTGCTCGCCGCCCGAGCAGCGGCGCGCCTGGCGGTGGGCGAGTTCCGGCAGGCCGACACGCGCCAGCGCCGCCAGTGCGCGTTGCCGTTGTTCCGTCGCGGGGTGCCCGCGCAGGCGCAGACCGTACTCGATGTTGGCCAGCGCGGTGGCGCGCAGCATCACCGGCCGCTGGAAGACCATCGCCTGTGCCAGCGCCTGCGGCCAGACGACGCGGCCGGCACTCGGCCGCAACAGTCCGTGCATCAGGCGCAGCAGCGTGCTCTTGCCGGCGCCGTTGGGACCGAGGATCGCCGTGCTGCCGCGACTGACTTTCAGGTTCACGTCCCGGACGATGCGTACCTCGTTTTCGGTGAGCGCAAGTTCCTGCAGTTCCAGCCAGTGGCCCATCAGCCCCACCGCCTTTCCGCCCATTGCCGGAAAGCGTAGGCGAGGGCGTTGATCGCCAGGACGACGCCGATCAGGATGGCGCCGAGCGCCAGCGCCAGCGGCAGGTCGCCCTTGCTGGTTTCCAGCGCGATGGTGGTGGTCATGACGCGGGTGACGCCGTCGATGTTGCCGCCGACGATCATCACCGCGCCGACTTCGGCGATGGCGCGGCCGAAGCCCGCCAGCGCCGAGGTGGTGAGCGAGAAGCGACCGTTCCAGAGCAGCGTGCGTGCCGCGCGGACCCGGCTGGCGCCAAGGCTGCGCAACTGCTCGCGGAATTCGCGCCATTCGTCCTCGATCACCTGCCGGGTGAGGGCGGCGATGATGGGTGTGATGAGCACGATCTGGGCGACCACCATCGCGGTTGGGGTAAACAGCAGGCCGAACTGGCCGAGCGGCCCGGCGCGCGACAGCAGCAGATAGACCAGCAGGCCGACCACCACCGGCGGCAGGCCCATCAGGCCGTTGAACAGTACGATCAGGGACCGGCGGCCGGCGAAGCGGCCGACCGCCAGCAGGGCGCCGAGCGGCATGCCGAGCACGCAGGACACCAGCGTCGCGCCGAGGCTGACTTTCAGGCTGAGCAGGACGATGCCGGCAAGGCGCGCGTCGCCTGCCGCGATCAGGTCGCCTGCGAGCGCCAGGCTGGCCGAGAGTTCATACATCGATACTTACCTGCCGGGGTGGCGGATGACAGCACTGCCGCCGATTGTATCGGGGCGGAGCTTGCAACTCACGGTCGTGATGGCTAGATTCCCTCCGTGGCCACAAGGCCGCGTCACAACAACCAAGGAGAAGTCCATGAAGATCAGCGCGCGCAATGCATTCAAGGGCAAGATCAAGCAACTCACGATGGGGGCGGTGAACGCCGAAGTCATCATCGCGCTGCCGGGCGGACTGGAGATCGTCTCGGTCATCACCAAGCACTCGGCCGAGGCGATGAAGCTGGCGGTCGGCAAGGATGCGTTCGCAGTGGTGAAGGCCTCCGACGTCATGATCGGCGAGTCGCACGAGCCCCACTAAGTTAAGCTCGCACGGCCCGCCGGGCCGTTCCTCTACTTTGCCGCGTTCGGGAAGAAGAGCTGCTCGCCGCCGATCTTGTAGTCGGCGATCGCCTTCTGTCCGTCGGCCGAGACCACCCAGTCGATGAACTTCTGGCCGTCGGCCTGCTTGACGTGGGCATGCTTGGCGGGATTGACCAGGATCACGCCGTATTGGTTGAAGAGGCGCGTGTCGCCTTCGACGACGATGCCGAGTTCGCCGCGGTTCTTGAAGTTGAGCCAGGTACCGCGGTCGGCGAGGATGTAGGCATTCATCGACGAGGCGGTGTTGAGCGCCGGGCCCATGCCCGAGCCGGTGTCGCGGTACCACGGCCCCTTCTTCGCATCGAGGTCGACGCCGGCCGCTTTCCAGTAGCGCAGTTCGGCGGCATGGGTGCCGCTCTTGTCGCCGCGCGAGACGAAGGGCGCCTTGGCGGCCTCGATCTTTCGCAAGCCTGCCAGGATGTCCTTGCCGGCAGCCTTGGCCGGGTCGGCCTTCGGCCCGATCAGGATGAAGTCGTTGTACATCACTTCCTGGCGCTTGACGCCGTAGCCCTCGGCGACGAATTTCTCCTCGGCCACCTTGTCATGCACGAAGACCACGTCGGCATCGCCGCGCCGGGCCATGTCGAGCGCCTGGCCGGTGCCCAGCGCGACGACGCGCACCTTGATGCCGCTGGCCTTCTCGAAGGCCGGCAGCAAATGGCCGAACAGGCCGGACTGCTCGGTGGAGGTGGTCGAGGCGACGGTGATGAAGCGTTCCTGGGCCTGGGCGGCGACGGCGAACAGGGCGGCGGCCGCGAGCAGGGCCGGGCGGAGCATGCTGGGGATGCGCATTTCTCGTTCTCCTTGGGGTGGTCGGATGCGGTCAGGTTAAAGTAATGGCCAAGGAATCTGAATATGTCGAAACCTGCAACAAGCAGCCAGTCCATGACAATGCCACGGGGAAAGCCGCCCAGCCTGCGCTGGAACTGGGATCTCGGCATCGATCTCGGCGACGTCGATACCCGTCGCCTGTTGCACTTGTTGACGGCCTTGCTCGATACCTCGGCGCTTGGCAAGGCCGCCCCTGTGGCCGGCATGTCCTACCGCGCCGCCTGGGGCCTGCTGCGTCATTGCCAGGAACGATTCGGCCATGACCTGGTGGTGATGGAGCGCGGCCGCGGCACGCGACTGACGCCGTTCGGCGAATCGCTGGTGGAAATGGACGGCGCCGCGCGCGCTGCACTCGGCGAAGTCCATGCGCTCTGGGAAACGCGCATGCACGGCCTGCTGGCGCCGGTGCTCGGTGGCGTGCCGCCGCGGCTGACTTTGCACGCCAGCCACGACCTGGCGCTGGCCGACTGGGCCGAGCACGGCCGGCAGGTGCCGGTCGACATCGTCTGGCGCGGCAGCGAGGAATCCCTGGCGGCGCTGGGCCGCGGCGAGTGCGACATCGCCGGCTTCCATGTTCCGGAGGCGTGGTCCGCCGCGCAGTTGTCCGGCTGGCTGAAGCGCTGGCTGAAACCCAAGCTGCACGTTTGCGTGCCTGTGATGCGGCGCCGCCAGGGGCTGATCGTCACGCGCGGCAATCCGCTGCGCCTCAAGTCGCTGGCCGACGTGCCAAAGCGCGGCGCCCGCATGGTGAACCGCCAGCGCGGCTCCGGTACACGCGGGCTGATCGACCAGTTGCTGATGGCCGCGAATATCGATCCGGCGACCATCGACGGTTACGCGCACGAGGAATTCACCCACGAAGCGGTGGCGGCGACCGTGGCCGGCGGTTCGGCGGACTTCGGCTTCGGCATCGAGGCCGCGGCGGCGCGCTACGACCTCGACTTCGTGCCGCAGGTCGACGAACGCTACGGCTTCGCGCTGCGCCACGCGCTGCTGGATGCCGAGGCGGGGCAGACCTTCCTGCGCCGTTTGTCGGGCCGCACCTTCCGCCAGCGCCTGTCGGCCTTGCCGGGCTACGCGCCGCTGGTTACGATGAAGGCGGGCCGCTGGGAGGATTTCCTCCCGGCGCGATAGGGCTTGCGCTATCTTGATAGAGTTTTCGGGCCCCCACGAACCACGATTGATGAGCCATACCGAAACCCCAACTGCCGCCGCACCGCCCGCACCGAATCGGGCCGCGGTGATTGCCGAAGTTCGCGAGCTCTTCCTCGATCGCGTCGAGAAGGCCATCCGGACTGCGGGCGTCGATGCGCCGGTCAGCATCGCCGCGCTGCGGGCCGGCGCCGTCCAGTTGCTCGACCAGATGACCACCGAGGGCGCACGCACCGGCTTCGCGCTCGCCAATAGCCTGACCGCATCGCAGATTCGCCTGGTCGACGACAACCAGCTCGAACTGTCGATCCGGCTCGGTGACATTTCCAAGCACCTGCGCGATGAATGCGCGGGCGCGCTCTACAAGTTCCACCAGCGCTTCGTCACGCTGATCGATCGCCCGCTGTTGCGCGTTGCCGACGATCCGCTGTCGCCCGAAGCGATCTGTCGCTCCCTGGCCGAGATGTTCGGTTCCGCCGACACCGCGCACCAGTCGACGCTGGCCCGCCTGGCCGACATCGAAACCCACCTGGCCAACGAATTGCCGCTGATGTATGCGGAGCTGGCCGAACTGCTGTCCCGGCGCCAGATCGCGCCGGCGAAGCTGCAGGCCGCTGCTGCCGAGACGCGTGGCGCCGGCCATCGGCGCGGCGCCGACGGTGCGGACGTACCCGGCGACGCGATGGCGGCCCTGCAGCGGATCGTGCTGGCGCGCCTGCAGCCCGCCGGCGGGGTGTCCGTGGTCGCCGGCGACAGCGCGCCGCGCTTCGAGCAGATCATGGGGCAGCTCGACCAGTGGCAGGCCCAGACACAGTCGGATCTCTTCGGCGGCTCGGCGGCGCAGGTGGCCGAGAACGCGCTGCACGCGCTCAAGACCAGCGAGGCGATGGCGCGCCTGCGGGCGCAGGATGCGGTTGCGCTCGACGTGCTGTCGGCGCTGTTCGACGCCCTGTTCGACGATCTGCGCCTGTCGCCCGCCGTGAAGGCCGCGGTGGCGCGCCTGCAGATTCCCGTCCTCAAGGCGGCGATCCTCGGCGGCGCCACTTTCTTCACCGATCCGGACCATCCGGCGCGCGCGTTGTTGGCGGCGATGGGCCAGGCGACCATCGGCCTCGAATCCGACATCGACGCCGCGCATCCCGTCTGTGCCGAAATCCAGCGCATCGCCGCCGGTGTGCAAGGCGAGTTCCAGCGCGATACCGAAGTGTTCGACCGCTATGGCGCCCAATTGGAAAGCTTCATGGCGCATCGCCACCACGACCTCCAGGCCAGCGCGCCGGGTTTCATCGCGCTGGCCAAGGTCCAGGAGGAGCACGACATCGCCCTGCGTTCCGCCTGGCGCCTGGTGGCTTCGCGCACCTTGTCCGTAGCGCCGCGCGCGGTGGCCGATTTCCTGCGCGAGCACTGGACCAAGGTGCTGGCGACGGACTGGCTTTACGGCGGGCAGCGCAGCGAGCAGTGGCAGGCGGACGAGCGCGTCCTCGAAGACCTGCTCTGGAGCATCCAGCCGAAATCGGAAGCCGAAGACCGTCGCCGGCTCGGCCAGTTGGTGCCCGACCTGCTCGCCCGCCTCAAGGCCGGGCTCGACCGGATCGGCATACAGGGGGAGGCGCGTGCGCCCTTCCTCGAAGCCTGTTTTGCCCTGCAGGCCGCCGCGATCCGCGGTCGCAGCATCCAGACCGCAGCGCCCAACGGCCCGGCCGCCGACAGCGTCGACGGCGACACGCTGGTGGTGATGGAATCGAACGGCGTCACCCTCAAGTCACTGCGCTCCGCCAATCCCGATGCCCGCGCCTCGGGCGACGTGGTGCGCGACCTGGTGATCGGCGACTGGGTCGAGTTCGTCATGCCCGACGGCAGCCTGCGCTGCGGACGCCTGTGCTGGATCAGCCCGGAACTCGGCAACCCGCTGTTCATGAACTCCGCCTGGGACTGCGCCATCAGCGTCGCCCGCAGCAGCCTCGAGCGCCAGTTCGCCGCCGGCCAGGCCTCGACGGGCAGCACGCTGTCCTTCTTCGACAACGCCATCGAAAAGGCGCTGCACAAGAGCATCCCCGCCCGCCCATGAGCAACTGCTGCCACGACAAGTCACGTGCTCTTGACGCCTTGCACTTGCGGCAAGGCAAGACGCTGCGTTAGGCCGCCACTACCGGTATCCAAGTAATCCGAATAGCGGCTTTGGTGTATTTCTGGTCTGGCGAACATCCAGTAGCTTGCAAATCCAGGAGCTTGCACCGCTAGGATTCCCTGCCCCACGCCATGCCCACAAAACGACATTCCCATGACGGCAAACAGGTCGTTTCGGCCGCGGCCAGTCCGGCTGGGACGACACACGCGGCTGTCGCAAGTCCGGTGGCAGGCGCAAGCCATGGGCGCGCATTCACCCTCACCCGCTACTTCTCGATCCTGGCGCTGGCGCTGATGGTATTGGCGGCCGGTGCTCTGGGAATCCTGGTGCGCGATCATGACCTGCGGCAACTGGAGCAATTGGCGGAAGACCGGAACGTCGCGATGACCCAGGTCTTGCTCAACCTCCTGGCCGGCGACTTGAGAACGCTGCTGCAGAGTCCGCTCGGTCTGCCGCGCACCACCCCGCTCAGCGCCGATGAACGGGAAAGCCTGCGTGCCAGGATCGCTGTCCTGATGCACGATTCGGATATTGCCAAGGTCAAGCTCTACAATCCCCAGGGACTCACGCTGTTTTCCACCGAAGCCGCGCAAATCGGCCAGGACATGAGCAGCAACCGCGGGATTCTCGCGTCCCGCAACGGCAAAGTGGCCAGCGAACTGATTCATCGCGACACCTTCAGCGCCTTCGACGGTGAGATTTCCGATGTCGATCTGGTGTCCAGTTACGTGCCAGTGCTCGAGAACGGCCGGGTGATCGCGGTTTTCGAGTTGTATCAGAACGTCAATTTGCTCATGCAGCATACCGGCGAGTCTCTGCGCCGCGTCTGGTCAATCGTGGCCGCCGTGCTCGGCACGCTTTACTTGATGCTGTTACTGGTCGTGCGCCGCGCCAAGCGCATCCTGGACGCACAGGAAGGGCTGCTGGCTGCAGCGAATCGGGAGTTGGACCAGCGCGTTGCCGAACGGACCCGCGATCTGCAACAAAGCGAGATCCGCATCCGGGACCTGCTGCAGGAACAGCAGCTCATTTTCGACAACGCCCATGTCGGCATACTGCTGTTGCGGGACCGGCGCATTCTGAAAAGCAATCAGCGCATCGCCGATATGTTCGGCTTCGCCCATCCGGCCGACTACGAGGGGGAAAGCACGGAGATATTCTACTGTTCCGCACAACAGTTCGACGCGGCGGGTCGGGACATCTACACCCAGTTGGCCGACACGCACCTCGTCAATCTCGAAGTCGAGATGTGTCGACGCGACGGCACCCGCATCTGGGTGCTGCAAACCGGACACCCGCTGGACCCGGCAGTCGCGCTCGACCAGCCTTCGATCTGGGTTTATACGGATATCACCGAGCGCAAGCGCGCGGAGGCCGAACTGAGCATTGCGGCGACTGCCTTTGATTCCCAGGAGGGCATGGTCGTCACCGATGCCCGTGGCGTGATCCTCCGCGTCAACAAGGCGTTTTCCGACACCACCGGCTATGCGGCCGAGGATGTCGTCGGCCAGACCCCGCGGATTCTCAAGTCGGATCGGCACGATCCCCAGTTCTACGCTGCGATGTGGGAGTGCATCCACCGCACCGGCACCTGGCAGGGGGAAATCTGGGATCGCCGCAAGAACGGCGAGGTCTACCCGAAGTGGCTGACCATCTCCGCGGTCAAGGGGCGTGACGGGGCGGTGACCCACTATGTCGGCGCCCATACGGACATTACCGAGCGCAAGATGGCGGAAGGCAGGATCAATCAACTGGCATTCTTCGACCAGCTCACCGGGCTCCCCAACCGAACCCTCCTGCTGGACCGGTTGCACCAAGCCATGATCTTTTGCGAACGGAACAAGCTGATGGGTGCCGTGCTGTTCATCGACCTTGATCATTTCAAGTCCTTGAACGACACCATGGGCCACGACCATGGCGACATGCTGCTCAAGCAAGTCGCGCAGATTCTCAGTGCGACCGTGCGCCAAGGCGATACGGTCGCCCGGCTGGGGGGGGATGAGTTCGTGATCGTCCTGGGCGGACTGGAAGGCACCCCGCTCGATGCGGCTGCCGACGTCGAAGCCGTGTGTCGAAAGCTCATTGCCGCGCTCAAGCAGGACTATCAATTGGGTGGCACCGAATACCACGGCAGCGCCAGCATCGGTGCCACCTTGTTCACCAGCAGGGCAACGACGATCGAGGACCTGCTGAAGCAGGCCGATCTGGCGATGTACCGATCCAAGGAGGCTGGCCGCAATACCTATACCTTCTTCGACTCGACCATGGAGGCCAGGGTGCTGGCCCGGGCGCAAATCGAAACCGACCTGCGCCGGGCGTTGCAGGACCAGCAGTTCCTGCTGCATTACCAGGCCCAGGTGGATGGCACGACCGGCCGGGTCGTCGGTGCCGAAGTGCTCGTCCGCTGGCAGCACCCGACCCGGGGCATGGTCTCGCCGGCCGAATTCATTCCCACTGCGGAGGAAACCGGGCTGATCGTGCCGCTCGGCCACTGGGTACTGGAAACCGCCTGCGCCCAGCTCGCGGCATGGGCAGAGCAACCCGCCTCGGCCCGCCTGACCATCGCCGTCAATGTCAGCGCACACCAGTTTCGCCAGGCCGACTATGTCGACCGTGTGATCGCAGCGCTCGAGCAGTACAACGCCAATCCGCGGAATCTCAAGCTTGAACTCACGGAAAGCATTTTCGTGGACAACATCGAGGATACGATCGCCAAGATGGCGGCGCTCAAGACGATCGGGGTGGGCTTTTCCCTGGACGACTTCGGCACGGGCTACTCGTCGCTCGCCTACCTGAGCCGCCTGCCGCTGGATCAACTCAAGATCGACCGCTCTTTCGTGATGGACCTGGGCACCAGCGATCGCAATGCGGCGATCTGCGCGGCGACGATCAGCCTGGCCCACAACCTGGCGCTGGAAGTGGTGGCGGAAGGCGTCGAAACCGAGACGCAGCGGTATTTCCTGACGACGGTGCACCGGTGCGACTATCTCCAGGGCTATCTGATCGGCCGGCCGCTGCCTTTGGCGGAATTCGAAGCCTATGTGCACGAGTCGGGGCTGGCGGCACGGCGTCCCCGCGGGGACAAGGCGCCGCGTTTGCGTACCGTCAACGCCAACCGGCGCAACAACGCAGCGCAGCCTTCCTGAGTTCCATCCGCCCGTAGCCGCGGCCTGCTCGGCGCACGGGCGCGCTATGTCCTGCCGACGGCCGCCGCCGCGTGCCGCCGCGGCTCCTTCAGGATTCCCGCCAGCAGCGCGAAGAAGGTTCCGACGTCCACGGGCTTGGTGACGAAGGCCCGGATGCCGGAGCCGCGGGTATGCGTTTCGGTGACCCGGTCGGCATAACCGGAGTAGAGCACGATAGGCAGTTCTGGACGGTGTGCCAGCAGGCTGCGGGCGAGATCGAGGCCGGTCAGCTTGGGCATCGTCTGGTCGGTCACCACCAGGTCGAACTGTTCCGGGTCGGCCGCGAACAGGCTTTGCGCGGCGAGCGGATTGCGTTCCACGACGACGTCGAGGCCCCAACTGCCGAGCAGTTCGGCCATGAACTCGCCGACGGCCGGTTCATCGTCCACCAGCAGTACCCGGCCCCTGAGCTGACGCCCGGGCGAACTCGGCAGTGTCCTGGCACGGGCCGCTTCGCCGCCGGCATTGGCCGTCATGGGCGGCAGCAGCACGCGAAAGCGCGCGCCCCGGCCGGGCTCGGTGTCGACCAGGATGTGGCCCTCGTGGTCGTGCACGATGCCGTGCACGGTCGACAGTCCCATGCCGCTGCCCTTGCCGACCTCCTTGCTGGTGAAGAAGGGTTCGAACATGTGGTCGGCGATGCCGGCGGCGATGCCGGGGCCGGTATCGCTCACCGCCAGTTCGATGTAGCTGCCGCGCACCCGCTGGTGGCATGACGCGCAGACGCTGTCGTGGGGGGCGGTCTTCCGCAGGGAAACGCGCAGGCTGCCGGCGCCTTGCATGGCATCGCGGGCGTTGATGCACAGGTTCATCAAGACCTGTTCGATCTGCACCGGGTCGAGCAATACGGTCGGCAGCCCGGCGTCCAGCTCGGTGGTGAACTCGATGCTCGACGGCAGCGTCGAGCGCATCAGTTCGACCGACTCCCGGATCACCGGTGCCAACTGGAGTGCGCGCGGCTCGCCGCGCTGGCCGCGCGAGAAGGTCAGCATCTGCTGGATCAGATCGCGGGCCTGACGGCTCGAGCGCAGCGCGCGCTCGAGATACAGCTCGAGCTTCGGCTCTGCCTGCGCGGCGATGCGCTCCTGCGCCATGGCGATGTAGCCCATGACGGCGGTCAGGATGTTGTTGAAATCGTGCGCGATGCCCCCCGTGAGATGGCCGATGGCTTCCATCTTCTGCGCCTGGCGCAACTGCGCCTCGAGCCGGACGCGTTCGGCTTCGGCCTGCTTGCGCTCGGTGATGTCGCGCATGATCATCAGCAGGTGCGGCTCGTCGCCGTAGCGCACCGATACGCCGTGCACCTCGATATCGAAGATGGTGCCGTCCTTGCGCTGGGCCTGGGCCTCGGAACTCAAGTCATTGCCGGCGCTGGCGGCTTCGAAGAATGCCCAGCAGCGGTGCAGGCTGTCCGGGTGGACGAACTGGAAGGATTCGGCCGCCAGCAGTTCCTCGCGCGTGTAGCCGTGCAGGCGGCAGAAGGCCGGGTTGGCGTCCATGATGCGGCCGTCGGGCGTGCACAGCGCCAAGCCATCCACCGATGCGTTGAACAAGGTCTGGTAACGCTGTTCGCTCGAACGCAGCGCCGCGTCGTCGGCCCGGCGCTCGCCGCCGGCCGGGGCGCTGCCCGGGTTCTCTTCATGCTGTGGCGTCGCGGCCATGATGGATCCCATCAACAAGAGCGAAACAATTGAAATGCAGCTACGGCTGTCCGTGCCTTCAGCCGCCGCCCGGCACGAACATGTAGCCGGCGCCGCGGATGGTCTTCAGGGTGGCCGGCTTGTCCGGGTCGGCCTCGATCTTCCTGCGCAGCCGGGCGATGCGGATGTCGATGCTGCGGTCGAAGGGGTCGCAGTCGCGGTTGCGCGTGATGTTGAGGATCTGGTCACGGGTCAGCGCCCGGTTGGGCCGCTCGGCAAAGACCTTGAGCAGGTCGAATTCCATGCTGGTCAGCGGTATCTCGTGGCCACCGGCGTCCAGCAACTGGTGCATGTCCAGGTCGAGCGTGCAGCGCCCGAAGGCAATCCGGCGGCGTGCCGATTCCTCGCCGGCGCGGGCCGTGGCCGGGCGCTGATAGCGGCGCAGGACGCTCTTGATGCGGGCGCGCAGCTCGCGGGGATCGAAGGGCTTGCTCAGATAGTCGTCGGCACCGACCTCGAGACCGACGACACGGTCCACGACTTCCCCGGCGGCGGTAATCATGATGATCGGCAGGTCGAGGCGCTCGCGGATGTAGCGCGCCAACGTCAGGCCGTCTTCGCCCGGCATGTTGACATCGAGCAGCACCACATCCGGCGACTCTTTCGCCAACAGTGCGCGCATGGCGACTCCGCCTTCCGCGGTCAGCACCTCGTAGCCATGCGAGCCAAGATACTCGGCCAGCATTTCGCGGATTTCCGCTTCGTCGTCGACAACCAGCACGCGCTGCTTGCTTTCCATGCTTCCCCCCCGGGAGATGGACTGGCCGAGTTTCAATATTAGCAAGGCGTCGATACAAACCAATAACGAAAAACCCGCAAGGCGAAGTCGGGGCGATACATGCCGAACCTAGAGTTCGATCCAGGACCGCCCCGGTTCGAATGCAAGCCCAACAGGAGACCAATGACATGACAAGAAACCACGCCAACGTGATGGTGGATTTGCGCCAGGTGCCGACCGGAAACGGTCGGAGCGAGCTGGAATGCGAACTCGGCGGCCTTGCCGGCGTAAGCCAGGCGCGGATCAGCGCGCGGGCCGGCCGCCTGGTGCTGGTCGATTACGACCCGAAGGCGATCAGTTCGCGGCAGATTCTCGGCGCCGTCGTGCGCCGTGGCTACGATGCGCGCCTGGTCGGCATGTGAGCCGACAACCATCCTCCAAGGAGGTATTCATCATGAAACGAATCGCAATCTTCGCTTACGGGATCATCAACTACGTCGTCTTCCTGGCGACATTCCTGTATTCCATCGGCTTCGTCGGCAACCTGCTGGTGCCGAAGTCGATCGACTCGCCGCCGGAGGGACCGCTGGGTCCCGCGTTGCTGATCGATGCCGCGCTGCTCGGCGTCTTCGCCGTGCAACACAGCGTCATGGCCCGCGCCGGCTTCAAGCGCTGGTGGACGCGGATCATTCCCAAGGCAGCCGAACGCTCCACCTACGTGTTGTTTTCGAACCTGGCGCTGATCCTGGTGTTCGCGCTGTGGCAGCCGCTCGGCGGCGTGATCTGGACAGTGGCGAATCCGGTTGGCCAGGTTGTGCTCTGGGCACTCTGCGCGCTGGGCTGGACCCTCATCCTGGTGGCGAGCTTCATGATCAACCACTTCGACCTGTTCGGCCTGCGCCAGGTGTGGCTCAACCTGCACGGCAAGGAGTGCGGCGGCCTCGCCTTCGTCACCCCGGGGCCGTATCGGGTCATCCGTCATCCGATCTACCTTGGCTTCATCGTCGCCTTCTGGGCCACCCCGACCATGACCGCCGCGCATCTGTTCTTCGCGCTGCTTACCACGGCCTACATTCTGATCGCGGTCAGATTCGAGGAACGCGACCTGGTGACCGCGCATGGTGCCCGCTATCGCGAGTACCGCAAGCTGGTACCGATGCTGGTGCCGCGCTTCGGCAATCACCGGTCGTCCATTGACGCCGGCCTGCAGTAGCCCGGCAGGATTGGGGGGAGTGCGGTTCGCGCCGCGCTCCTGTAGGATTGGCATCCGGGACCAACTCTATCCGGATGAACGCGATGAGCCTGATTCAATGGGGTGTGGATTTCTACACCGGACTGCCGGACATCGATGAGCAGCACCGCCGATTGGTCGCGCTCGCCAACCGCCTCGCCGACACGCCCCGATCCGATGCCGACGTGCTCGCCCGGGCATTCGAAGAGCTCAGGACTTACGTCATCGAGCACTTCTCGCTGGAAGAGAAGCAAATGACCGAGGCGCAGATCGACGCCGAACATCTGCAATACCACATGAATGCACATGCGCTTTTTGCCGCGAAGGTCACGGACCTGTGGGGGGCATACGGCCGCGGTGCCGACGGGACGTTCGAGGAACTGCTGGGTTTTCTCAAAACCTGGATCCTGCAGCACATCCTGCATACGGATCGGGTGATGGCTTTGCGGATCCATGAAAGGCTCGGCGTCAACGCGCCGCACAACATGTTTACGCACTTCTGACGCGGTCAGGCAGCTCCGTCCTTCGCCGCCAGCGGCGGCATCGGGCTGTCCAGGCTGCCGGCGAGGGTGCGCAGCAGTTCCCGGCCGCGCACGGTGGCGCTGCCGTCGTGCATGATGGTGGCGGCGCAGGCCTTGAGGATGCGCGGTTTCAGCAGCGGCCTGAGTTCTGCCAGCCTGTCCATGGCCTCGTCCAGTTCCTTCAGATTGACCTGCAGGCGCGGCACGAACTTCAGGGCGGTGGCGCCCACGGCAGCGATACCGGCCTTGAAGGCCCGTTCGGCCTCGGCGTCGTCGCTGTGTTCGGTGTGCGCCACCAGCGAGACGACCAGCGCCGCTTCGCGGTTCACGTCGCCGAGCAGGCCGTGGGCGGCCCGGGGCCGCGGCCGCAGGCCGAAGTGCAGGTCGAGCTGGCGCATCAGGAAATGTTGCAGCAGCCATTCGTTGAGGCTGACCTTGGCGTCGGCTTCGATCAGGGCGGCGACGACCGTCCGGAAGCGCTGGTACTGCGCCGCCGACAGCGTGCGCAAGCTCGGCATGGCCAGCTCCGCCAGCGGCAGCCGCGCCGCTTCCGCCAGCGCCGGCAGGTGGGCGTCGAGCTGCGCCGTGAGTTGCGCCACCGCCGCGTCCGCCTGCGCCGCCAGCACCGCCTGTTGCCGGGCGCGAATGTCGGGCGCGCCATCGAGCAGCATGCCGTAGATCACCGCGCGGGCGCCGAAGGGTTCGGCGGCGGCCTGGCGCAGCGGCTCGGGGATGGCGGCGAGGATGTCGCGCGCATGGTCGACGTTCTTCTGCTCGAGGGTACCGATCGTGGCCAAGGCGTCGTCCGGCGTCAACACGCCGGCGAGCACGGCCGTCGCCAGCACGGCCCGGCGTGCGTCGCCGGCCCGCTTCGCCGCGGCGTCATCGGTGATTGCCGGCGGCTTCGGCGTGACGAACCTGCCGTCCCAGCGCGGCTCGATGGCGCGAATGCGCTGCTCCAGCGGCGGATGGGTGGCGAACAGCGATTCGAGGAAGCCGTCGACGCCGGCGGAGAAATAGGCGTGGCTGTATTGCCGCGCCGCCGGGCTGTCCAGCAGCGAGCCCATCACCGAGCCGCCGATCTTCTTCAGGGCGCCGGCGATGCCGTCGCGGTTGCGCGTGAATTGCACGGCGCTGGCGTCGGCTAGGTATTCGCGCTGGCGGCTCACCGTGGCCTTGATCCACTGGCCGAAGAAGAAGCCGGCGTAGCCGATGACGAGCAGCCCGAGGCCGAGGACGAGAAGGGCGAGGCCGATGTTGCCGCCGCCCCGGCTGCGCGAGCCGCCGATATGGCGCGTGGCGCGCAGGAGATAGTAGCCCGCCAGGCCGATCAGCAGGATGCCGTGCAGCACACCCATCAGCCGGATGTTCATGCGCATGTCGCCGTTGAAGATGTGGCTGAACTCGTGGGCGATCACGCCCTGCAGTTCGTCGCGGTCGAGTGCGTCGAGCGTGCCGCGCGTCACCCCGATCACCGCGTCGTTGGCGGTCAGGCCGGCGGCGAAGGCGTTGATGGCCGCTTCGTCGAGCAGATAGACCGGCGGCACGGGCGTGCCGGCGGCGATGGCCATTTCCTCCACGACATTGAGCAGGCGCCGCTCCGCCGGGTCGGTGCTGTTGCGCGGCACCAGCCGGCCGCCCAGCATTTCGGCGACGACACGTCCGCCGCCGGACAGTTCCGCCATCTTGTAGGCGCTGCCGAAGCCGATGACGACGAGCGTGCCGACCGTGACCGTGCCGAACAGGCCCCAGTCGAAGTTGGCCAGAATTCCGGTCGCGAGTAGCTGGTTGGGGTCGCGGCTGCCGGCCACCACAACAATCACCAGCAAATTGGTGAGGACGACCAGGCTGGCCACGGCCAGCGTGAACAGCACCAGCAGCCAGCCGGTGCGGCGGCGCGCCCGCGCCTGGGCCTCGAAGAAATTCATCTGCGGCGAGCCCCCGACCGGGGCTCCTAGAACGAGACCTTCGGCGCCGCCTGGATCTGCGCGTGGTCCTCGAACTCAAGCAGGCTCGCGTCCTGCCCGTGGCCGAACATGCCGGCGAGGACGTGCTGCGGGAACGACTGCTTGTAGGTGTTGTATTCCATCACCGCATCGTTGAAGGCCTGGCGGGCGAAGGCCACCTTGTTCTCGGTGCTGGTCAACTCTTCCGAAAGCTGCATCATGTTCTGGTTCGCCTTCAGGTCGGGGTAGGCCTCCATCACCACATTGAGCCGCCCCATGGCCCCGGCCAGATTGCCTTCCGCCTGGCTCAGCGACTTGATCGCGTCGGCATCGCCCGGATCGGCATGCGCGCGGCCCAAGCCGCTGGCCGCCGCGTTGCGCGCCTGGATCACCGCCTCCAGCGTCTCGCGCTCGTGCTTGATGTAGCCCTTGGCCGTTTCGACCAGATTCGGAATCAGGTCGTAGCGCCGCTTCAACTGCACCTCGATCTGCGCGAAGGCATTCTTGAAACGATTCTTCAGCGCCACCAAGCCGTTGTAGATCGAGACGATGTAGAAGCCGATGGCGGCGAGTACCACCAGCGAAACGATAGAGGTCACATCCATGAAGTTCTCCCGCTCAATGGGCGAAATGCCGGCTCGCCGCGGATGGTATCAAGATTTCATAATCGGTGCCGCCGCATGGCGTACCGCCATGGCTGACTTTCATGGGAGAGCGAGAACGGCCAGGTGCGGTCATGGGTTAAGGCGCCCTGAAGCGGACAACCGACCGGGCTAGGGGTATGCTGTCGGCGTTTCTTAACCCCGCTGCTCTTGGAAACATCAGCCTAGCCCCCTTGACTGCGGCCGCCAGCGTCCACTTA
>JACRIZ010000104.1 GCA_016235765.1 Rhodocyclales bacterium
CCACATGTACGAGGACACGCCGGAGTTCATCGCCCGCCATGTCGTGCGCGAGGCCAAGGCCTATCTCGACTCGCTGCCGCCGCCCTTCGTCCGGGCGCTGGTCCACTACGCCGCCGACGGGTCCTACTCCTGGCACTGCCCCGGCCTCTCGGGCGGCGTCGCCTTCCTGAAGTCGCCGGTCGGCCAGATGTTCCACCTGTTCTTCGGCGAGAACATGCTGCGCGCCGACGTCTGCACTGCGGTCGAGGAACTTGGCCAACTGCTCGACCACACCGGCCCGGTGGCGGCGTCGGAGCGCAACGCGGCGCGCATCTTCAACGCCGACCACCTCTATTTCGTCACCAACGGCACCTCGACCTCGAACAAGATCGTCTGGCACTCAACGGTGGCGCCGGGCGACATCGTCATCGTCGACCGCAACTGCCACAAGTCGGTGCTGCACGCGATCATCATGACCGGCGCGATCCCCGTCTTCCTGATGCCGACGCGCAACAACTACGGCATCATCGGGCCGATCCCGAAGAGCGAATTCGAGTGGAAGAACATCCGGAAGAAGATCGACGCCCACCCGTTTGCCTCCAAGGTAAAGGGCAATCCGCGCGTGCTGACCATCACCCAGAGCACCTACGACGGCATCATGTACAACGTCGAGGAAATCAAGGAGATGCTCGACGGCAAGATCGACACCCTGCACTTCGACGAGGCCTGGCTGCCGCACGCGGCCTTCCATGATTTCTACGGCGACTACCATGCCATCGGCGCCGGCCGGCCGCGCTGCAAGGAATCGATGGTGTTCTCGACGCAGTCGACGCACAAGCTGCTGGCCGGGCTTTCCCAGGCGTCGCAGATCCTGGTGCAGGATGCCGAGAACAACCACCTCGACCGCGACGTGTTCAACGAGGCCTACCTGATGCACACCTCGACCTCGCCGCAGTACTCGATCATCGCCTCCTGCGATGTCGCCGCGGCGATGATGGAAGAGCCGGCCGGTACCGCCCTGGTCGAGGAGTCGATCCGCGAGGCGCTCGACTTCCGCCGTGCCATGCGCAAGGTCGATAAGGAGTGGGGTGCCGACTGGTGGTTCCAGGTCTGGGGTCCGGACGACCTCTCCGAGGAAGGCATCGAGGAGCGCGAGGCCTGGATGCTCAAGCCCGGCGCCCGCTGGCACGGCTTCGGCAAGCTGGCCAAGGGCTTCAACCTTCTGGACCCGATCAAGGCAACGGTCATCACCCCGGGCCTCGACGTCGATGGCGACTTCGCCAACTGGGGCATCCCGGCCGCCATCGTCACCAAGTACCTGGCCGAGCACGGCGTGATCGTCGAGAAGTGCGGTCTCTACTCGTTCTTCATAATGTTCACCATCGGCATCACCAAGGGCCGCTGGAACACCATGGTCACCGAGCTGCAGCAGTTCAAGGACGACTACGACAAGAACCATCCGCTCTGGAAGGTGCTGCCGGAATTCGTCGCCAAGCATCCGCGCTACGAGCGCGTCGGCCTGAAGGATCTCTGCCAGCAGATCCACGACGTGTACAAGGCCAAGGACGTCGCCCGCCTGACCACCGAGATGTACCTGTCGGACATGGTCCCGGCGATGCGTCCCTCGGATGCCTTCGCCAGGATGGCGCACCGAGAGATCGAGCGCGTGCCGATCGACGAACTCGAAGGCCGCGTCACCGCGGTGCTATTGACGCCCTATCCGCCCGGCATCCCGCTGCTGATCCCCGGCGAGCGCTTCAACAAGACCATCGTTCGCTACCTGCAGTTCGCCCGCGAGTTCAACGCCATGTTCCCCGGCTTCGAGACCGACATCCACGGTCTGGTCAAGGAGAACGGCAACGGTTACTACGTGGATTGCGTCGCGCAGGACTGACGTACTAAGGTGTTCGGCTCATGCGATTGTTGATTGGGGTCATTCTGCTAGCCTTTGGCGCGCTTGCATTGGCTCCAAGGGTTGCTATTGCGAATGACGGAATCGGTTCTCTGGGCGTCGGCGGCATTGTTGCTTACGGCAAGACCGATGCTGTCGCCATGCGCACGGAAGTGCTTGAGATCAGCACGAGCAGAATCGATGTGGCTTACGAATTCGTCAATGAATCGAGCGAGCCCGTAACGTTGTCGGTGGTGTTTCCGTTACCACCTTACGGTGCGATGTTGCCGTCTCCAGGTTGGGGAGGGCAGCCGCCTAACTTCAGTCTGACTATCGATGGCGAGGCAAGACAGTTCGAGGTCGGAATCCGTGCAACAAACGAATGGAGCGATGCTCGGCCTCGCGGTGCAGATGTAACTAACGAGCTTAAGTTGATTGGCCTCTCGCCACAACAGATCGCAGTGTTTCCCGGGGCGTTTGACAAGCCCGGCACTACATTCTCGATGTTTGAAGGCAAAAGAGCCTTCGCTCTTCCGGTGACTCCGGTTCAGCGCAGGAAGCTGATTGCTGCTGGTTTGCTTGTCCCAGACCCAGGCGGACTTTTAGACGCCGAAGCGGATTTCCCCGCATGGGAAGCCCACATTACCTACGCTTGGACAATCACGTTTCCTCCGGGAAAGATCGTATCCGTCAAACACAGTTACGCACCATTCTTGACGCTGGGGGGCGGGGCGGACTTGTATGCTGCCTATATCAGACGCGATTCTCTGAAGGACTTCTGTGCGTCTCCCGTTTTGGTTAATCGCCTCCAACAACTTATTGCGCCTCACGAATCGATGCCGGGTACGCAGGTACGCTACATACTGAAGACTGCGAATACTTGGAAGGGGCCGATCAAGAGCTTTACTCTGAGACTTAAGAAGTCATCGCCGAAAGAATTTATCTCTCTGTGCTTCCCGGGCGACTTCGTTAAGGTCGATGCCCTCACGCTGGAATCCCGACTGGAGGACTTCTCTCCCGCCGAAGATTTGCATATTCAGTACCTTGATCCGACACGCACCATCGAATACGGAAAGAACATGGACGGATTTGGCGAGGCGCCCAGGATTCCGGGTGGCTTGGCTAGGTAGTTGCGGTGCAGTTCCCGGAAATCCCGAAAGTCAGCCGTGGCGACACGCCACCTTGGCTACACCCGCTCGTAGGTAACGAACGCGTAGCCGATGTCGCTCTCGGTGCGGTGGGATTCGCGTGCGGTTTCGCGCCACTGGCTGCGATCCCAGTTCGGGAAGTGCGCATCGCCTTCGTAGTCGGCGTCGAGCTCGGTGAGTTGCAGGCGGTCGGCGAACTCGAAGGCCTGGGCGTAGAGTTCGGCACCGCCGATGACGAAGACTTCGTCGGTTTCGCCTGCCGAGGTGACCGCCGCGTGCAGCGAGGCGACGACGGTCGCCCCTTCGGCGACGTAGGCCGGATTGCGGGTGACGACGATGTGCAGGCGGCCGGGCAGTTTGCCGGGCAGCGATTCCCAGGTCTTGCGGCCCATGATCATGGGATGGCCCATGGTCAGCGCCTTGAAGTGCTTGAGGTCCTCGGTGAGTTTCCAGGGAAGCTGGTTGTCGCGGCCGATGACGCCGTTGCGGGCAACGGCGGCGATCAAAGTCAGCCGTGGCGGTACGCCACTTGTCGTACTCATTTGCGGATGGGCGAGAAATCAGTCAGATGGACGAACTCCGCTGGCGAGAACGCCACCCCGAACTTGCGAACAAAGCCGGCGATGCCCAGGAAGACGGCCAACAGCCGGGGTGCTTCGTCGATGATGAAGTTCATCCGGTCGATCTGCTTTTGCGCTTCTTCCGGGTAGTCGTGCATCAACCTGTTGCGGATGACGGCGAGCGTGGCGAAGGCGGTGGCGGAAGGCAGCGCGCCCAACTTTTCCATCAGGTTCGCCTTGTCCCGGTTGCTCATGGCGTTGACCGGCTCCTGTTCCGCCTCGCCGATGGACTTGAAGATGGAATCCTGGATATTCGACACCAGAGAACCGTAGCGATAAATGAACGCGTCCAGAACCTCCATCTCGCCGTCGCCGAGTGCGGCGAGTCCGGTCAGGGTCAGCGGCGCAAGTCCAAGCGACCTGACGTGCTTAACGGAGTAGGCCAAGCGGTCGGCGACGCCGGCCGTCACCTCTAACTTGGCTTTCAGTGTGGCGATGGTGTCGGGCGCTTCAGCCATTCAGGATGATTCCGTTCTTGTGCGCCAGACGATCGATCAACAACTCCTCGCCGCGCTGCACACGCAGATCGACGCGCTCGTCCAGCCGGCCTTCGACGTCGACGAGAAAGGCGATTTCGTCGCGATACGATGAATTTGGCGCAACGACATGAAGGTCGATGTCGCCGCCGCGCGCGCGGTCGTCCGCGCGCGAGCCGAACAGGCGAAGCTCGGCCGATTCGCCAAAATGCAATTTGGCGAGGTTGGCTAGCAGTGTGATCGTTTCATTGGCAAGGCGCATGGCGAATCCTCTATGCGCGTAGTTTGGCATAAAGCGCCGCATACTGCGCCGCCGGCTTGGCCCAGCTTACGTCGCGGGCCATGCCGTCGGCCTGCATGGCAGCCCAGGCCTTGCGATCCCGCCAGGTGGCGGTGGCGCGCTGGATGGCGGCGAGCAGCGCCGCGGTCGTTGCTTCCTTGAACACGAAGCCGTTGATGCCGTCGATGACGGTGTCGGCGAGACCGCCCGTCGCGCGCACCACGGGGGGCGTGCCATAGCGCAGGCTGTACATCTGGTTGAGGCCGCAGGGCTCGAAGCGCGAGGGCATCAGGAAGAGGTCGGCGCCGGCTTCGATGCGGTGCGCGAGGCCCTCGTTGAAACCGATGCGCGCCATGATCTGGCCGGGGTGCAGCTCGGCCAAGCGCTGGAATTCGGCTTCCAGTGTCTTCTCGCCGCTGCCGAGCACGACCAGTTGCGCGGGCAGGGCGGCGATCTGCTGCTCCAGCGCGGCGACGAGGTCGAGGCCCTTCTGGTGGGTGAGGCGACTGACCACGCCGAGCAGGGGCAGGTCGTCGCGCACGGCGAGGCCGACCTCACGCTGCAAGGCGGCCTTGTTCTGCTTCTTGGCGGCCAGGCTGTCGGCGTCGTAGGCGAACGGCAAGTGTTTGTCCCGCATCGGATTCCAGGCGGCGGCATCGATGCCGTTGAGGATGCCGGAGAGCTGCCCGGCGCGATGGCGCAGCAGGCCGGCCATGCCCATGCCTTCGGCGTCGGTCTGGATCTCGGCGGCGTAGGTGGGGCTGACGGTGGTGATCGCATCGGCATACTGCAGGCCGGCCTTGAGGAAGGACAGATGGCCGTGGTACTCGACCCCGTGCATGCTCCAGGCGTGCGCGGGCAGGCCCAGTTCGCCCCGCGTCGGGGCTCCGAACAAGCCCTGGAAGGCGAGGTTGTGCACGGTGATCAGCGCGTTTGCTCGTGCGCTCGGCAACAGCTTCAGATAGGCCGGCGCCAGCCCGGTCTGCCAGTCGTTGCAGTGGATGACCGTCGGCCGCCAGGGCAGGCGGTTGGCCTCGGAGCCGAGCCACGCGGCGACGCGCGACAGCAGGCCGAAGCGCAGGTGGTTGTCCAGCCAGTCGCGGCCTTCCGGGCCGAGGTAGGGATTGCCGGCACGATCGAAGTACGCCGGGCAGTCGAGCAGCATCAGCGGCGTGCCGTCCGGCGCCTTGGCGATGCGCAGCGCGGAGTCGGCGAATTCGGCGCCGAGGCTGTCGAGTTCCACGACCTCGGGGGCCTTGTCCGGGGGGAAGGCCTGGCGCAGGCCGGGGTAGTAGGGCACCAGGACGCGGACGTCGACGCCGGCCTGGCGCAGTGCCGGGGGCAGCGCGCCGGCAACGTCGCCCAGGCCCCCCGTCTTCACCCAGGGGGCGATTTCCGGCGTGGCGAACAGGACCTTCATTGCTTCAGGCAGGCGGCGATTAGTCCTGCGGTCGAACTGTCGAGTCCATTGGTCGCGGTGCGGCCTTCGATGATCGGCAACAGGCGATTCGCGAGCTGTTTGCCGTACTCGACGCCCCACTGGTCGTAGGAATTGAGATCCCAGATGCAGCCGAGCGTGAACACCTTGTGCTCGAACAGCGCGATCAACTGGCCGAGGTGGTAGGGATCGAGGCGCGGCAGCAGCAGCGTGGTGGACGGCTGGTTGCCCGGGAAGACCTTGTAGGGCAGCAGCCGCGCGATGACTGCCTCGGGCACGTGCGCGGCCTCCATTTCGGCGCGCGCCTCGTCGGCGGTCTTGCCGCGCATCAGCGCTTCGCCCTGCGCGAAGCAGTTGGCGAGCAGCTTCTCGTGGTGGCCGGGCAGCGGGAAGTCGGCCTCGGCGGCGACCATGAAGTCGCAGGGAATCAGCCGGCCGCCCTGGTGGATCAGTTGGTAGAAGGCATGCTGACCGTTGGTGCCCGCTTCGCCCCAAAGTATGGGTGAAGTCGGGCAGCCCGCATCACGGCCGCTGCGTGCCGCCCGCTTGCCGTTCGATTCCATCTCGAGTTGCTGCAGGTAGCGCGGCAGCAGCTCCAGCGACTGGCTGTAGGGCAGGCTGGCGCGACTTTCCGCGCCGAGGAAATCGGCGTTCCAGACGTCGAGCAGGGCCAGCGTGAAAGGCAGGTTGCGGTCGGGAGCGGCTTCGAAGAAATGCGCATCCATCGCCGCCGCGCCGACCAGGAAGCGCTCGAAGTTCTCCATGCCGATCGACAGGGCCAGCGGCAGGCCGATGGCCGACCAGACCGAAAAGCGGCCACCGACCCAATCCCAGAAGGCGAAGGCGTTGTCCGGGTCGATGCCGAACATCGTCACCTCGGGCAGGTTGGTGGACACGGCGACGAAGTGGCGGCGCACGGCCGCCTCGCCCAGCGCCTCGACCAGCCAGCGGCGCGCCGAGGCGGCGTTCTGCATGGTCTCCTGCGTCGTGAAGGTCTTGCTGGCGATCACGAACAGCGTGGCGCGCGGGCTCAGTCCCGACAGTGTCGTGGCCAGGTGGGCGCCATCGAGGTTCGATACGTAATGCACGCGGATGTGCGGAATGCGGTGCGCGGCGAGCGCCTGGGTGGCCATCTTCGGACCGAGGTCGGAACCGCCGATGCCGATGTTCACCACGTCGAGGATCTGTTCGCCGGTGGCGCCGCGCCATTCGCCGCTGTGCAGGGCGTTGCAGAAGCGCCGCATCTGTTCGAGCACCGCGCGGACCTGCGGCATGACGTCGAGGCCGTTGTGCAGGATGGGCCGCGTGCCCTGGTGGCGCAGCGCGTGGTGCAGCACGGCGCGGCCTTCGGTGTGGTTGATGGCCTCGCCGGCGCGCAGGCGGGCGATCCAGCCGGGCAGGTCGGCTTCCCACCAGAGACCCTGCAGGGTAGCAAGGGCCTCCGCCGTCAGGCGCTGCTTGGAGAAGTCGAGCAGCAGGCCGCCGTGCTCCAGCGAGAAGCGCCGGAAGCGCTGCGGGTCGGCAGCGAACAGGTCGCGCAGGTGTTCCGCGCGGGCCCGTTTGGCGTGTCCGGCCAGTGTCTGCCAGGTCTTCGAAGCGACAGCGGTCATAGCCAGACCATCATACCCATCTCGAAGGGATGGGTGAGCAGTTCGTGGTGGGGGTAGGCGCGCATGCGATAGTCGATCTTGCCGCACACCTCGGGCGTCAGCTCCAGGGTGAACAGGCTCTCGCCGTCGCTGCCCGCCGGTCCCTGATAGGCCAGGCGGTAGGGCCGCGGCGGGCGCGACTGGGCGTTGGCATTCGGCCGGCTGAACAGCAGTTCGACGGCAACGTCGGAGGGCGCGAGGCCGTCGAGCCGCACCGCCACCGCGAAGCGGACGCTGCTGCCGAAGGAGATGCGGCGCTGCTGTTCGTCGATGCGGCGCAGGGTGACGTGCGACCAGTGGGCACGCACCTTGGTCTTCCAGGTCGCCAACTGGCGTGCCGCCGCGAAATTGCCCTCGCTGTAGCGATGCCATTGCCGGGCGGCCGGCTGGTAGAACTTGCCGACGTATTCGCCGACCATGCGCGCCGAGTTGAAGCGCGGAGTGATGCTGGCGATCGACTGCTTGGACATGGAAACCCAGCCGGGCGAGTAGCCCATGGCGCCGCGCTCGTAGTAGAGCGGCGCGATCTTGTCCTGCAGCAACTCGTACAGCGTGCGTGCTTCCTCATAGTCGCGCCGCGATTCGTCGATGCCGTGGTCGTAGGCGCTCGAAGTCGGCTTGATGGCCCAGCCGTTCTCGTGCTCGCGGCCGGACTGGTAGCCTTCGGCCCACCAGCCGTCGAGTACCGACAGGTTGAGCACGCCGTTGATGGCGGCCTTCATGCCGGAGGTGCCCGAGGCCTCGAGGGGATAGACCGGGTTGTTCAGCCAGACGTCCACGCCCGAGACCAGGCGCCGCGCCAGCCGCAGGTCGTAGCCCTCGACGAGCAGGATGTGGCCCATGAACTCGGGCATGTTGGCGACTTCGGCGATGCGCCGGATCAGCGCCTGGCCAGGCTCGTCGGCCGGGTGCGCCTTGCCGGCGAAGATGAAGACGACGGGCCGCTGCGGGTCGCTGACGATCTGCTTCAGCCAGGCGAGGTTCTGGAACAGCAGCGTGGCCCGCTTGTAGGTGGCGAAGCGACGGGCGAAGCCGATGGTCAGGATGTTCGGATTCTCCGGGTCGGCCAGGCGCATCAGGCGGTCGATGTGTGCTTCCGAACCGTGGCTGCGCATGTGTTGCTGGGTGATGCGGTGGCGCACCAGGTGCAGCATCTGCGACTTCAGCAACTGGCGCACGCTCCAGTACATGTGGTCGGGGATCTGGTGGATCTGCTGCCAGACCTGCGCGTCGGTGAGGCGCTGCGACCAGCCGGGGCCGAGGATGCGGTCGAAGGTCTCGTGCCACATGTCGGACAGGAAGGTCGGCACATGCACGCCGTTGGTGACGTGGCCGATCGGATTCTCGGTCGGGTCGATCTGCGGCCAGAGCTCGGCGCAGATCTGCGACGAGACCTCGCCGTGCACTTCCGAAACGCCGTTGTGGTGGCGCGAACCGCGGATCGCCAGCGCCGTCATGTTGAAGTCGCCGCGGCCATGCACCTGGCCGAGCGCCATCAGGGCCGCGATGTCGCAACCCATGTCGGTGCAGCAGCCCTCGAAGTAGCGGCGGATCATGTCCTCGGCGAAATGGTCGTGGCCGGCCGGCACCGCGGTGTGGGTGGTGAAGACGATGTTGCAGGCCACCGCTTCCAGCGCGGCGGGCATGTCCATGCCGGCCAGCACCAGTTGCCGCATCCGCTCCAGGATCAGGAAGGCGGCATGCCCCTCGTTGATGTGCCAGACCGTCGGCTTGAGGCCGATTTCGGCGAGTGCCTTGACGCCGCCCATGCCGAGGACGATTTCCTGTTCGATGCGCGTGGTGCGGTCGCCGCCGTAGAGTTGGTGCGCGATATCGCGGTCGTGCGGCGAATTCTGCTCCAGGTCGGTGTCGAGGAGGTAGAGGTCGATGCGGCCGACCACGGCCTTCCAGACCTTGACCTCGACATCGCGGTCGAGCATCTTGACCTTGACGTGCAGTTCGCTGCCGTCGGCGCGCAGCACGGGCTTGATCGGCAGGTCGTCGAATTCGGTATCGTGGTAGGTGGCATGCTGCCGGCCGTCGCCGTCGATGGTTTGCAGGAAATAGCCCTGCCGGTACAGCAGGCCGACGCCGACGAAGGGCAGCTTGAGGTCGGAGGCGGTCTTGCAGTGGTCGCCGGCCAGGATGCCGAGGCCGCCCGAGTAGATCGGCAGGCTCTCGTGGAAGCCGAATTCGGCGCAGAAGTAGGCGATCAGCTCGCCCTCCGGCATGTGCGGGCCGTGCTCGCGCGACGGCGCGGTCAGGTAGTTGTCGTAGGCCGACAGCACGCGCGCCATGGTGCCGAGGAAAGCGGCATCGGTGACGGCTTCGTCGAGGCGATTCTGGTCGACGCGCTTCAGGAAGGCCTTCGGGCTGTGGCCGACGGTCCCCCACAGCTTGCTGCCCAGGCGGGCGAACAGCGTGCGCGTCGGCCGGTCCCAGCTATACCAGAGGTTGTTGGCGAGCTCGTCGAGTCGGCCGAGGCGCTCGGGCAGTTGCGGATTGACTTCGAGCTGGAAGCGGGTGCCTGACATCGCGGTTCTCTCTTCTTGTGGTCTCGTGGTTCGATTTTACGCCGACCGTCGGCGCGTCTCGACGGTGAAAGTCAGTTCCCGCGGTGCGCCGTCGAGCAGCCAGGAGAAGGCGAGCTCGGCCGCCTGCATGATCTTTTCGAAGCCGGCCTCGGATTGCGAGACGGTGCGGTGCGCGCGCGCCACCAGCGGCACCGGCTGGCTGGTCTCGATCACCAGGCTGCCGCCGAGCACGCCGTCGTCCAGCGTCAGGCGGCGCATGGCCGAAAGTTCGAGGTGGTCGCCGAAGCCGCAGGGTACGTCGCCGTTTTCGAGTATGTAGCGGCCGAGGTAGCCGTCGCAACTGGGCATGGCGATGTTGAGGCGGACTTCGACGCGGCCGACGGCATCCTGGCTGCGATAGCACACCGTCAGGCGGTCGCCGTCCAGGCGATAGGTCTTGACCAGGTGGCCGGCGCAAATCACCGTCGAAAACGAGGCGTCGCCGACCTCGCGGTAGTCGCAGATCGGCCGGGGCGGTCCCTCGGCGGGATACCAGCAGTCGTCGAAGATGCTGCGCGCGCGGGTGTCGGGCTCGGCATCCTGCGGCTGGATGGCGTGGCGGAAGGCGACGCGGTCGTGCGCGGAGGCGATTCCGCTGTGCTGGGTATCGCCGCCGTGGGCGACGTGGAGCTTGTCGTGATAGCCCTCATCGTGGCGGCGCAGGGTGTCGCCGAAGTTGTGGGCAAGCGCGAGGCTCGACAGTTCGACCAGCGCTGCGTCGCCGTCGGCACGCACGACGGCCTGCAGGTTGGCGCCGCGCAGGAACAGTTCGTCGTTGCCGTCGCTGTCGAGATCGCGGCGCTCGACGGTTGGCCGCGGTGAAGCGCCGGCCATGGCCGCTTCCAGCGCCAGCAGGTTGTTCCAGATCGCGCGGCGCAGGTGCGGCAGGTAGAGGCCGCCGAACAGGCCGTGCCAGTACGCGTCGTTGGCCTGCGCGCGGTGCAGCATTTCCTGCATCTCCGGCGTGCGCTGCGCGAACGGCAGTGCCGCGAATTTCGCCGAGACGTCGAGCATGCGCTTGTGCATCCAGTTCGACTCGGGGAAGCGCATGAAGAAGTTGCGCCACATGCCGCCGCGCAGGAAGGGCTTGCGCGCCTCGAAGCGGCCGGCCTGCTTCTCCTGGTCGAGCAAGGCGTGGTAGGCGCGCGCCGCCGGGCCGGGCAGCGTCCATTCGTTCATCTCGATGTAAGAGGTGGTCGGCAGATAGACGATGCCGCGCGTCGCCTGGCCGGCATGGAATTCCTCGTAGCTGCCGGTCCGGATCAGCTTCGATGCCAACACCCCTTCGATGAAGCGCTGCAGCCAGCCTTGTTCGTAGACCCAATGGTAGGTCTCGGGCCAGATGCCGAACTTCTCGATGTCGTCGAAGTAGATGGCCGCGCGGTGACCCTCCCTGGCCAGGTGCTCAAGCCATTCCACCGCCGCTTCGGCCGGCGAAAAAGGGAGGCGGTAGCGGGCCTGCTCCGAGATCGGGAATAGGTCGAGCTTGTGGCCGTCCTCCTCGGTGGTGAAGAAGCTGTCCAGCTTGCCGGCAGGCTCGCCCGCGCAAAGAAAGTGGTAGTCGTCCACCGCGACGTACTCGATGCCGCAGTCGGCCAGCGAAGGCACCACCGCCGATTCCCAGACACGCTCGGTGAGCCAGGCGCCCTTGGGCCGCTGGCCGAAGTGGCGCTCGATCTTGTCCGAAAGTACCTGGATCTGGCTGACCCGGTCGCGATGCGGAATCGAAGCCAGCACCGGTTCGCAGTCGCCCGAGCCGAACCACTCCACCTGACCCCTGCGGGTCATCAGCGCCAGCCGTTCCATGTCCTCGGGATAACGCTCGAGCAGCCAGTCGAGCAGCCAGCCGGAGAAGTGCACGCTGAAGCGGAATTCCGGGTAGCGCTCGACGGTCTGGAGGAACATCCGATAGCAGCGGACGTGGGCCTCCTCCATCACGAAGTCGAAGTTGCCCACGGGCTGATGGGCATGCACGCCGAAAAGCAGGGAGATGGGGCGGTTGTTCATTTGTTTTGTTCCAGCGCCCGGCGCATGGTGCCGTCGGTGGCGGCGGTGTCGCTGCCCCTGGAGATCGGCAGGTCGAGTTGGGTTGGCGGCGGCAGTTTGAGCAGGTGGTAAAGGTTGGCGAGGTTGCGGCGATACAACTGGTCGAAGCTGGCGACGGCCTGGCTGGGGTTGTAGTCGCCGAACCACCAGAACCAGTCGGAGCTCTCGCAGATCGCCAACTGGCGTTCCGCCGCGGCCGACTCCTCCGGATTCAGGCGTTCGCTGCCCAGCACCATGTCGTAGCTCTGCTTGGCCGCGCAGAGCAGGTCCCAGGCGCGGTTCTTCTCTTCGTCGCCGATCCAGGTGGATAGCGTGCCATATACCCAACTGCCGGCAGTCAGGCCGGGCAGCGGCGCGCTGGCGGGACGGCTTGCCGCCGGTCGCGCGAGGATTTCCGCGTAGGTGGTGCTGCGGATGCGCGGATGCTTTTCGAGCAGGCCGTAGAGGTCCTCGAAGAAGAAATAGCCGTTGTACGGATAGTGTTCCCAGGCGTTCTCGCCGTCGAGGATGATGCTGACCACCGGTCGTTCGCCGGCGGCGCTGTCGGCGAGGATGCCCTCGAGTTGGCCGATCAGGTGCTGGGCGGCGTCGCGGCCGTGCCACTTGGCGTACTCGAAGCCGATCAGGTCCGAGAGGCGCTCGTCGCGGAAGAACAGCGCAATGCCCGGCGCATTCGGCAGCGACCAGGGGCGGTAGGCGGCGCGGTGACTGCTGCCGCCGTGGCCGACCAGGCTGTTGCGCAGGACGCCCTCGCCGCTTGCGAGCCACTTGCAGCCGTGGCCGGCGAATTGCTGGACGACGCCGGTCGAGATGGCGCCCTCGGCCGGCCACATGCCGGTCGGCGCTGTGCCGAAGCGGCGGGCATGCGCGGCGCGCGCCGCTTCGATGTGGGCGATCAAGCGCTGGCGGCCGCCCGGATAGGCCTCGGCTTCCGGCAGCGGTGCCTCGGGCAGGCTTTCGCGGGCGGACTGGAAGTCGAGCAGCAGCGGCGCCAGCGGGTGGGTATCGGGCGTCGCGGCGAGTTCGATCTGGCCGCGTTCCTGCAAGGCACGGTAGCGCGGCACCAGGCCACGCAGGATGTCGCCGATGAGGCGCAACAGCGCCAGCCGTTCGTCCGCGCCATAGCCTTCGCCCTTGCTCATCAGCTCGGCGATCAGCGGCCGGCGCCGCCTTTCGGTCTCGCCGGTCCAGGCCAGGTGGTACCAGGTGACCAGATCGGCAAAGTAGGCGCCGGAGAGATAGGAGAGCGCGGCGTCGCCCTCGGGCGTCAGCTTCTCGTAGAGGTCGTGCAGGCGCTTGTAGCGCGGGAAGGGCGCCAGCATGGTGTGGTGGTTGCTGCGGAAGCAGGCCTCCAGCAGCAACTCGCGGTCGGCGGCCGGAATGTGGTTCAGGTCCGGCGTCGCCAGCAGGCGCAGCAGCGGCTCGTGGAACTCGCCCGAGTCGAACTGGCGGCAGTAGGCCTCGATCTGGTCGAGCAGCACGGGCACGAAGTTCACCACCGCGCGGATACCCGGATGCCGTTCCAGGTGATCCGCCATGTCGGCGTAGTCCTTGATCGCGTGCAGGTACACCCAGGGCAGCACGTGCTCGCCGCTGGCATGGTCGCGGTAGTCCGGCTGGTGCATGTGCCACAGGAAGACGAGGTCGAGTCGCCGATCGGGCATCTTCTGCGGTCCTAGCGGATGTGATGGACGCGCTGGCCGAGCATTTCCGGCGTCACCAGCGTGATGCCTTTGGCGCTGACATGGAAGCGCTTGGCGTCCTCGATCGGATCGAAGCCGATCTTCATGCCGGCGGGAATGTGGCAGTACTTGTCGACCACGACGCGGCGCAGGCGGGCGCCCTGGCCGATGTCGCTCTTGGGCAGGATCACCGAGTCTTCGACGACGGCGGTGCTATGGACATGGACGCGCGAGAACAGCAGCGAGCGGCGCACGACGGCACCGCTGATGACATTGCCGCCCGAGACCAGCGAATCGATCGCCATGCCGCGGCGGTCCGGGTCGTCGAAGACGAACTTGGCGGGCGGCAACTGTTCCTGGTAGGTCCAGATCGGCCATTCCTGGTCGTACATGTTCAGTTCGGGCGTCACCTTGGTCAGCTCGATGTTGGCTTCCCAGTAGGCGTCGATGGTGCCGACGTCCCGCCAATACGGCGTGCCGCTGACGGTGATGCCGACGCAACTGTCCACGAAGTTGTGGGCGATGCAGCGATAGCGGGCAACGCACTTGGGGATCACATCCTTGCCGAAGTCGTGCGACGATTTCGGGTCGTCGGCGTCGCGGACCAGTTGCTCGTAGAGGAATTCGGCGTTGAAGATATAGATGCCCATGCTGGCCAGCGCCCGGTCGGGCCGCCCCGGCATGGCCGGCGGATCCTTCGGCTTCTCGATGAAGCTGGTGACGTGGTGCTGGTCGTCGACGCCGATGACACCGAAGGCCGACGCTTCGTCCAGGGGCACATCCATGCAGGCGACCGTCATGTCGGCCTGCGATTGCGCGTGCTGTGCCAGCATCTGGCCGTAGTCCATCTTGTAGATGTGGTCGCCGGACAGGATCAGCACGTATTTCGGATTGCGGCGGCGGATCAGGTCGAGGTTCTGGAACACCGCGTCGGCGGTGCCCTGGTACCAGTTCTCGGTGATCTGCTGCTGGGCCGGCAACAGGTCGATGAATTCATCGAAACGGCCGTCGAGGAAGCTCCAGCCCCGTTGCAGGTGCATGATCAGGCTCTGTGCCTTGTACTGGGTGGCGACGCCGATGCGGCGGATGCCGGAATTGACGCAGTTCGAAAGGGTGAAATCGATGATGCGGAACTTGCCGCCGAAGGGCACGGCCGGTTTGGAGCGCCAGTCGGTAAGCTGCATCAATCGGCTGCCGCGCCCCCCGGCGAGCACCATGGCGAAGGTGCCGCGCGTCAGGTGGCTGACGAAACGGCCGTGGCTGTCCTGCAGTTCGCTCGCTGTCAGTTCTTGCTGCATGGGGTATCCTCCCTTCCAAACTCCAATTATGGCCAATCACCGTGATAATGCCCGACAAAACATTCAATGCGCTCATTGACGGCCGGGAGCACGACCCGTTCCGGATCCTCGGCTTGCATGCCGACGGCGACGGCTGGCGCCTGAGCCTCTATCGGCCGCGCGCCAGTTCCGTTGCGGTCGAGGCTGCGGACGGCTGGCAACCCCTGTTGCGTCAAGGGCAAACCGACGTTTTCCAGTTGCGGGGCAGTGCGGCGCTGCCGACGCCCTATCGCCTGAAGATTGTCGAAGACGGCGTGGAGCGGATTCTCCACGACGCTTATGCCTTTCCGCCCGGCGACGCCAGCCACGACCTCTACCTGTTCAACCAGGGCGTCAACAGCCAGGCCTACAACCTGCTCGGTGCCCAGGCGCAGACGCGCGGCGCAGTGGCCGGCATCTGCTTCCGCGTCTGGGCGCCGAATGCCGAACGGGTCTCGGTGGTCGGCGACTTCAATCGCTGGGACGGCCGCACGCATGCGATGTGCTCGCTCGGCGCCTCGGGCGTCTGGGAACTGTTCATTCCCGATCTGCCGGCGGGCAGCCTCTATAAGTTCGAGATCCGCAACCGCCAGACCAAGGCCGTGATGGTCAAGGCCGACCCCTATGCGCGTGCCTTCGAGAAGCGGCCGGCCACCGCGGCATTGACGCCGGGCGCGTCGGAGCATGTCTGGACGGATGCCGACTGGCTCGATCGTCGGGCCAGGCGCGACTGGCTGCACGCGCCGATGTCGGTGTACGAAATGCACGCCGGCTCGTGGCTGCGCCATCCCGACAACCGCTTCTACACCTACCGCGAACTGGCCGAGCGGTTGCCTGCCTACCTCGCCGACATGGGCTACACGCATGTCGAGTTCCTGCCGCTGATGGAACATCCGCTCGACGAATCCTGGGGCTACCAGTGCACCGGCTTCTTCGCGCCGACCTCGCGTTTCGGCACGCCCGACGACCTCAAGGCGCTGGTCGACGCGCTGCATCGCGCCGATATCGGCGTACTGCTCGACTGGGTGCCCGGCCACTTTCCCGCCGATGCCTGGGCGCTGGCCTACTTCGACGGCACCGCGCTGTACGAGCACGAGGATCCCCGCCTGGGCAAGCACGAGGAGTGGGGTACGCACATCTTCAACTACGGCCGCAACGAAATCCGCTCCTTCCTGCTCTCGTCGGCACACTACTGGCTGTCGGAATTCCATGCCGACGGCTTGCGCGTCGACGCCGTCGCCTCGATGCTCTATCTCGACTACTCGCGCAAGGCCGGCGAATGGCTGCCCAACAAGTTCGGCGGCCGCGAGAACCTGGACGCCATCGCCTTCCTGCGCGCGCTGAATGAAATGGTCCACGCCGAATTCCCGGGCGCATTGACCGCCGCCGAGGAGTCGACGGCATGGCCGATGGTATCGCGCCCCGTCTATCTGGGCGGCCTCGGCTTCTCGATGAAGTGGAACATGGGCTGGATGAACGACACCCTCGACTACATGTCGAAGGACCCGGTCCATCGCCGCTTTCACCACGAACGCCTGACCTTCGGCCAGCTCTATGCCTACACCGAGAACTTCGTGCTGCCGCTGTCGCACGACGAGGTAGTGCATGGCAAGGGCTCGCTGCTCGGCAAGATGCCCGGCGACGAGTGGCAGCGCTTCGCCAACCTGCGCCTGCTGCTCACCTACCAGATGACCACGCCGGGCAAGAAACTGCTGTTCATGGGCAGTGAACTCGCCCAGGGCCACGAATGGCGCGACCGCGAGGAACTGCCCTGGCATCTGTTGCAGTGGCCCTTGCATCAGGGCATGCAGCGGCTGGTACGCGATCTCAATCATCTCTATGTCGGGACGCCTGCCTTGCATGACCAGGACTTCGTGGCCGAGGGCTTCTCCTGGATCGATTGCCACGATGCCGACCAGTCGGTGATCAGTTGGCTGCGCTGGGCGCGCGACGGCAGCTTCGCCGTCGTCCTGCTGAACCTGACGCCGGTGCCGCGCGAGGACTACCGGATCGGCGTGCCGCACGCCGGCGAGTACCGCGAGTGCTTCAACAGCGACTCGCGCTACTACGGCGGCGGCGATCTCGGCAATGCGGGGATGCTGACGGCCAGCGAGCAGTCCTGGATGGGCAGGCCGGCATCGCTCGTCCTGACCTTGCCACCGCTGGCCGGCCTGGTGCTGGTCAGCGGTTGAGCTTGCCCTCGAGCAGCAGCCGGTCGATTTCGCCTTCGGCGGCGGCCCAGTCCTCCGCTTCATGGCCGCCCATGAAGCCGCGTCGCTCGGCAATGTAATAGGCGGCGACCTCGATGTAGTAGCGGCGCTGATCCGGATCGACCGGCGATCCTTTGGCGCCGTTGCTGCGCGGCTTCCGGGCCGGGGCCGTCCTGGTCGGGGGCTGCTTGGCTGGGGCTGTCTTCGGCTTGGCTGTGGTCGTGCTTGCGGGCGCGGCCTTCGCCGTCTTCTTCTTGGCCGTCGTACCCGTCTGGGGTGTCGTCGCCATCTCTGTCTCCTGTTTAGATTGCTGCGAAATTCTTATCTTTTCTTGTTGCAGGAGTATTGCCCCAAAGCCATGCCAACGTCAAGTGCAAGGCTAAACCAGACAGGCGGCCCCACGCAGGCCGAGCGAGGGGTCGGTGATCACCGCAACCGGCATCCGCCGCGCCAGCCCGGCGTGTTCGGCCTTGGCGCCGAATGCCGGCAGGAATGGGCTTGCCGGCAGTATGGGCAATAATTTCGCGGCGATGCCGCCGGCGAGGTAGACCCCGCCGCGCGCCAGCGTCGCCATCGCCATGTCGCCGGCAAATGCGCCGTAGGCGGAGAGAAAGACGTCGAGCGTGTCGAGCGCCGCCTGGTCCGCATCGATCAGGGCCAGGCGGACGATTTCGGCGGGATCGAGTTCCGCGCCTGCGAGCACGCGATGGATGGCGGCGAGACCGGGGCCGGAGACGACGCGCTCGGCGGTGACCCGGCCGTACTCGGTGCGCAGCGCGTGCCAGACGCGCTCCTGATCTTCGTCGAGCGGCGCGAAGGCGACGTGGCCGCCTTCGCCGGGCAACACTCGCCAGGCGTCGCCCTGGCGCACCAGGATCGCCATGCCCAGCCCCGTGCCGGCGCCGATCACCAGCCGGGGTGCGTCGGCCAGCGGCGCGCCTTCCTGCAGGAAGACGATGCTCTCGGCAGGCGCAACGGTGACCCCCATGGCCGCCGCAGCGAAGTCATTGACCAGGTTCAAGCGACCGAGGCCGAAGCGGGCTTCGAGGGCTGGCGCATCGATCAGCCAGGGCAGATTGGTGAGCCGCGCCGAACGACCGTCGTCGCCGATCGGCCCGGCGACGGCCAGGCAGCCCGAGGTGATCGTGGCCCCCGTTTCGGCGAGGAAGGCGGCCAGCACTGCCGCGAAATCGGCAAAGTCAGCCGTGGCGACACGCCGCTCGGCGAGCGGATCGGTGCCGCCCGGTTCCGTCAGCGCCAGCCGGGCATTGGTGCCGCCGATGTCGCCGACCAGGATCATGCGGCAATCTTCACAAATATCGACCATGTCCGCAGTTCGCAACTGCTCAAAGCAAGTCTCTGAGACATTTGTTCACCCTGTTTGTGAGCCGCTGCCATCAAATACCCGTCAAATAAAAAGTTGCCGGTTAGTGTTTGCTGTAACTAATTGATTAAATGAGTGATTGATTGCCAAGTTGTGCGTCGGTTTCACGGTGAATTCTCTTGTTCTGCCTGGTACCATCAAACAGCGATCAAACAAATCAGGCCCACCACGGTAGGTAGCGGGAATTCTTCTTAGCTTGCTCGGGGTCGTATGGTTTGATTGCCCTTGCCTCAAGCGCTTCGCGGATTATCCGCGAAGCAATTGCGCTGTTGTGCGCCTCGATGCCGAAGCGCTCTCGCAGGGTCGAATTGGTCATCGGGTCGCGTTCCACATACCGCAAGCATGCGTGCAAATAACAGGCGCGGATGCGATCGTCCCGATCCATTTCTCGGAAACCCTTATGCGAAAAGAGCACTGCGCGAGTTGAGCCGTCAGGGGTCTCGAAACTCGGTGCTGGCAATTGGTAGAACTCGGTTTCGAATACCACCTTATCGATCCCGCTACCCCGTTCTTCGCAGACGCCGATGCGACGCATGAACGACGCCAACGCCTCGTTGCGCGAGCGCGGTGGACTGTCGAGGAAGCGCTCGGTCTTTACCAAAGGCAGGCCTGGGTTGGTGATTTCCATTCGGTCGGAGAACACCTCAATCATCGGTCCGGCACCGGTCACAGCGAAATCCTGATGGATCAGCGCGTTGGCGACGAGCTCGCGTACGGCAAGCTCCGGATACATTGGCACTTCACGCCGCAAGGCCGTCCCCATTACTTCATTTCGCGGCAGTAGCGCGTTCACATAGTCGATCAAGCCCTGGAAGCCCGCCGCGTAACCCTTACGTCCTTCCTGTTCGCGGACGGTCTTGGTTCGACCTTTACCCTCATAGATGACCACACGTGCTGCTTTGCGGGCCAAGCCGCGAAAGCGATGCAAGTCCTTGGCAAACAGAATGGCGCCGAGGTTCGTTACGTCCCAGCCGCCCGCCGAACTGCGCACCAGCATGCCATCCTCTTCAAGCCGGGCGAGGAGACTCGTCTGGTCCGCCGGCAACGGCAACTTCAGCAGGTCGAAATAGGCCGGATAGTCTAGTAGCGCCAGCGCATCGGGCGCCGCAAGATTTTCCGCTGCCTTCAGTGCTTCGAAAGAGGTATGGTCGAACAAGCGCCAGAGCGTTCGCTCCAGTTCCGGATAGTCCTTAAGTGGTTTCTTATATGAGCCGACACGGACCAGTTCTTTGCCGGCAAACTGGGTCGGCTTGCCCACAGCCGCTGGAATTTCCAGCAACACGACGGGCTTGTCGTCGACCGACAACGAGGAAAAGCGGAAGTGCGGTCGCGGACTCAGCATCCGCAATAGCCAACTCTCAAGCTCCTCGCCTCCCTTGCGTGCCGCGCTGGGGACGAAGGTTGTTCCGACAAGTTCGTGTGTGTCGTCGGCCACCCCCCAGATCACATAGGCGTTCGCTTTACCGTCAAGAGCCGCGGCGTTCGATAGTGCCGAGAGGTACTCGCCAATCTCGTCGGGGTCTTCATTATTGACCTTGAACTCGACCCATGTTGTTTCGGCCGGCAGCTTGCGCAACTCGCTTACGAGACCATGCAAGTAGCCTTCGTCGCGATCCAGCGTCATGTCAGACCGCCACCGGTGCCGCGATATGCGGATGCGGATCGTAGCCTTCCAGCGTGAAGTCCTCGAAGCGGAAGGCGAAGATGTCGGTCACGTCCGGGTTGATGCGCATTGTCGGCAGCGGCCTCGGCGTGCGGGAGAGTTGCTCGCGCGTTTGCTCCAGGTGGTTGCTGTACAAGTGCGCATCGCCCAGCGCGTGCACGAACTCGCCCGGCCTGAGTCCGACCACCTGGGCGACCATCATGGTCAGCAACGCATAGGAAGCGATGTTGAAGGGCACGCCGAGGAAGATGTCTGCGCTGCGCTGGTACAACTGGCAGGAGAGCCTGCCGTCGGCGACGTAGAACTGGAACAGGGCATGACAGGGCGGCAGCTTCATCTTCGGCACGTCGCCGGGGTTCCAGGCCGAGACGATGTGGCGCCGCGAATCCGGGTTCTGCTTCAGGCCCTCGATCAGTTCGACGATCTGGTCCACCTCGCCGCCATCGGCTTTCGGCCAGTGGCGCCACTGGTGGCCATAGACCGGCCCGAGGTCGCCGTTGGCGTCGGCCCACTCGTTCCAGATCGAGACCTTGTTGTCCTTGAGCCAGGCGATGTTGGTCTCGCCGCGCAGGAACCAGAGCAGCTCGATGATGATCGAGCGCAGGTGCAGCTTCTTGGTGGTGAGCACCGGGAAGCCCTGCGCGAGGTCGAAGCGCATCTGCCAGCCGAACACCGAACGCGTGCCGGTGCCGGTGCGGTCGGCTTTGACGTGCCCGTGTTCGAGCACGTGGCGCATGAGGTCGAGGTACTGTCGCATGGGGTGCCGTGTCTATAATCGTCCGATCATTCTAAAGGAAGCTCCCCTCGTGTCTGCTGCTCCGCTCGCCAAGCTGCTCGTCCGTACCGATTCCGCCGCCTCGCACCTGTTGTTCGTGCTGCCCGCCGCCAGGACCCTGCCCGCCGACCTGCCCGAGCGTGCGCGCTGGCTGACGGTGCTGAAGCGCCGCGACCTAAAGGCCGAGGAGTTGGCCAAGTCGCCGGTCGCCCTCGACCTCGAGGACGGCTGTCGCGCCGCCTGCGTGATGGTCGACGAGTCGAAGCCGCGCTTCGAACGCCTGACCGCACTGCGCAAGGCGGCCATGCTGCTGCTCGACGAAAACCCCGTCGAAATTGCCATCGTGCCGGTGGATGCCCCGGATGACGCGATCCACGATGCCGCCTACGTGGTGCTGATCAATGCCGCGCCGCTGCCGGCGAAGAAGAAGAAACCGGCCAAGCCGCTGAAAGACCTGACCATCCTGACCCCGCACGTCGAGGATGCCGACCTCAAGTCGGTCGTCGCGCTGGCCGAGGCCAACGTGCTGGCACGCGAGTTGACCGCCCTGCCGCCCAACGCATTGCCGCCCGCGGCCTATCGCAGGCGCATCCGCGCCTTGGCCAAGACCCACCGCTGGGTCATCGAGGAGTTCGACTACCGCAAACTGAAGAAGATGGGCGCGGGCGCCTTCTGCGCCGTGGCGCAGGGCTCCGATCACGAGGACGCCGCCATCGTCCATCTCAGCTACAAGCCGCGCAATGCCAGGCAGAACGTGGCCCTGGTCGGCAAGGGCATCTGCTTCGACACCGGCGGCCACAACCTCAAGCCGGCGCGCTACATGGCCGGCATGCACGAGGACATGAACGGCTCGGCGGTGGCGCTGGCCATCCTGCAGGCGGCGCAGGCGCTCAAGCTGCCCGTGGCGCTCGACGTCTGGCTGGCCATTGCCCACAACCATCTCTCGCCCGAGGCCTATGCGCAAGGCGACGTTGTCACGGCGCTCGACGGCACCACCATCGAGGTGGTGCACACCGATGCCGAGGGCCGCATGGTACTGGCCGATACCCTGGTGCTGGCGGCGAAGGCCAAGCCCGACCTGACCATCGACTTCGCGACGTTGACAGGCAGCATGGTCTCGGCGCTCGGCACCCGCTACTCGGGTGTTTTTGCCTCCGACGCCGCGCTCGCGGCGGCAGCCGTGCAGGCGGGCGTCGATTCGGGCGAGCGGGTCTGCATCTTCCCGATGGACGAGGACTACGAGGCGGCGCTCGATTCCAAGGTCGCCGATATCAAGCAATGTACGCTGGCCGGCGAGGCCGACCACATCCTGGCCGCGCGCTTCCTGGGCCGCTTCATCGGCAAGCGGCCCTGGCTGCATGTCGACCTGTCGGCCTGCAGTTGCGAAGGCGGTCTCGGGGCGGTGGCCACCAACCAGACCGGCTTCGGCGTCGCGTGGGCGCTGACTTTGCTTGCCGGCCGCAGCCCGGAGTGAGACCATAGCGCGCTCAGCGCCTCGATACCCAGGGAACATGACCGCATCATGCTGAAGTTTTTTGGCAACAAGGTCGACCACCCGTTGGCCGATCCCGCGGCAGTCCAGCGCGTCCTGAAGGAATTGCCGGCCCAGGAGGCCGCCGCTGCGCTCGACAGCGCGGCGGCCTGGTGCGAGTCCCTGGTCGCCACTTCGGAGTTCGGGCTGGAGCAGCGCCTGGCACTCGTCATGCAGCTCGACGATGCGGTACTGGCGCATACCCGCCGGCTGGCGCGCGACTATCTGGTGGCGCCACGCCAGACGCGCGCCGACGAGTATCGCCTCTGGCAGATCAATCACAACTACTGGTCCGCGCTGTCCGACGCCTACGGCGATACGCTGCGCCGCTACGGCGCCGACGACAAGGCGGCCGCCGCGATCAAGCCGCAACTGGCGCTCCTATGCGCCCGCCTCCTCAACGCCTGCGGCGGACGGCTGAAATGGCAGCAGTTCCGCTATGGCCCGATCGCGCCCGACCTGTGGCAGAGTGCCGGCGCGGCCTGGCTGGCGGCATTGCGCGCGCAGGTGGCGAATCTGCCGGTGAACCTGTACGCAAACGCGGGCACGACCACGCCCGAAGCTGAATACCTGCGCGTCCTGGTCCTCTATTCCTCCTCGCCGGACAACCTGCTGCCGGTCGAAATCGAAATTGCCGAGCGGCTGATCGCCCACCTGCTGGCAAATTTTTCGCTCACGGACCTGGCGCGGCCGGAAAACGTCTATTGGGTCGATGCCACCAAGCCCTTGCCACCCACCCGACTGGCACGCATCCCGGAAATCACGCCGACGCTGCGCTTCTATGCGACCGGTTCGGCGCTCGAGTCGCTCGGCCAATTGCGGGCCAGCATCGAGAAGCGCAACGCGCTGCCCGCCGAGATCAACTTCGGCGCCCAGTATTCGCCGCGCCTGGTGCTGCAAGTCATCGAGCATCTGGCGCTCTGCTGGTCTCCCAAGCCGCCGATGCGGCACCACGAGCGCCGCCGCATCAAGTCGCGGATGACCGTGGTCGGGCGTTTCGAGACGATCTGCCTGCAGTTGGTCGGCAAGGCCGACGATGACGGCGAGCGCGCGGAAAGCTGGGTGGTAGAGGATATCAGCCAGGGCGGCATCGGCGCCCAGGTGTCGCTGGTTGGCAAGGAGTGGCTGCGCGTCGGTTCGCTGGTTGCCATGCAGCCGGAGGGCGGCAGCAACTGGCTGCTCGGCGTGGCGCGTCGTTTCAGCCGGGAAACCGAAGCCTTGGGCATCGTCGGCATCGAGACCCTGTCGAAGAATCCGGCTGCCTGCATCGCCGACAGTCTCGGCCTGCCTACGCCAGTGGTCCTGCTCGATCCGCCGCAGGCGGGGGCCAGCATTCGTGTGGCGATGTCGGTCGCTGCCTGGGAGGAGCAGAAGCGCTTGCGGGTCGACATCGGCAGCCGTTCCTGGCACCTGACGCCCGGCATGCTGTCCGAAACCGGCGCCGGCCACGTGATCGGCGAGTGCCGGGTCGAGACGGCTGGTTAGCCAGCCGGTGGCCGCTGCGCGGATTTTGGCCGGAAGGCCTTGACGACCGATTCGTCGGTCTCGATGTAGGGGCCGCCGATCAGGTCGATGCAGTAGGGCACGGCGGCGAACACGCCGTCCAGGGTTTCCTTGATCGCCTTCGGCTGGCCGGGCAGGTTGAGGATCAGCGATTTGCCGCGGATGACGCCGACCTGGCGCGACAGGATCGCGGTCGGCACGTACCTGAGGCTGACGGCGCGCATCTGCTCGCCAAAGCCGGGCATCACCTTGTGGGCGACGGCCAGCGTCGCTTCCGGCGTCACGTCGCGCGGCGCCGGGCCGGTGCCGCCGGTGGTCAGCACCAACTGGCAGCCCACCCGGTCGCACAGCTCGACCAGCGTCGCTTCGATCATCGGTTGCTCGTCCGGGATCAGGCGCGATTCCATGCGCCATGGACTCTTCAACGCGGCGCCAAACCACTCCTGCAGGGCCGGGATACCTTTGTCCTCGTACACGCCGCTCGAGGCGCGATCGGAAATCGAAACGAGGCCGATCAGCAACGCTTCAGTCATCTGCCTGATCCTCCAGCTCACGCAGCACGCGGAATAGTTCGCGGAAGGCGCGCGGCGGCTTGTGCTCGGCACGCTCCTTGAGCGCATTGCGGCGCAGTTGGCGCAGGTGCTGAAAGTCAGCCGCGGCGTTACGCCGGCCGATCTCGTTCAACACGCTTTCGTCCTCCAGCAGCCGCTCGCGCAGGCGCTCCAGCGCGTGCATGCGCGCGTTGGCGGCCGCCGAAATGCCGTCGACCTCGTCGATCGCCGCCTGGATCGGCGCCGGGTCGAGGTTGCGCATCAGCCGGCCGATGTACTGCAATTGCCGGCGTCGCGCCTCGTGCTTGGTGAAGCGCTGGGCGTCGCGCACGGCTTCACGCAGTTCGTCGGGCATGTCGATCTTGGCCAGCCGCTCCTTGCCAAGTTCGATCAGGCGGGCGCCGAGCGCCTGCAGCGCATCCATCTCGCGCTTCAGTTGCGATTTGCTGGGGCGCTCGGGCCGCAGTTCTTCGGTATCGTCTTCGGGGTCGTAATCGGTGTCCACGGGTATCATTGTAGCTTTCACAGACACGCCAGCCCCATGTCAGGACAGGATTTCAGCTACAGCCGCGCGCGCCTCACGGCGCTCGCCCAACAAGTGCTCGACGAAGCCAGGCAGCGCGGTGCCACCGCCTGCGAAACCGACGTCTCCGAAGGCTTCGGCCAGTCGGTGACCGTGCGCCGCCAGGAAGTCGAGACCATCGAGTACAACCGCGACAAGGGCATCGGCGTCACGGTCTATCTCGGCCAGCGGCGCGGCCACGCCTCGACCTCGGACTTTTCGGACGACGCGGTGAAGAGCACCGTCGCGGCGGCCCTGTCGATCGCCCGCTTCACCGCCGAGGACGATTGCGCCGGCCTGCCCGATGCGGCGCTGCTGGCGCGCGACGTCAAGGACCCGGACCTCTGCTTCCCCTGGGATATCCCGGTCGAGGAGGCCATCGAGATCGCCCGCCGTTGCGAGCAGGCGGCGTTCGATGTCAGCCCGATGATCACCAATACCGAAGGCGCCAGCGTCTCCGGGCACCAATCGCATTTCGTTTCGGCCAACAGCCTGGGCTTCATGGGCGGTTATGCCACCTCGCGCCACTACATCTCCTGCTCGGCCATCGCCGGCGAGGGCGACGACATGCAGCGCGACGACTGGTATTCCGGCCAGCGCGATCCGCTCGACCTCGCCGCGCCCGAGGCGATCGGCGACTATGCGGCGCGGCGTACGCTCGCCCGCCTGGGCGCGCGCAAGCTCAAGACGCGCAAGGTGCCCGTGGTACTCGAAGCGCCGCTCGCCACGGGGCTGATCGGCAGCTTCGTGCATGCGGCCAGCGGCGGCGCGCTCTACCGCAAGTCGTCTTTCCTGCTCGATGCGCTGGGCAAGCGGATCTTTCCCGAGTTTGTGCGCATCAGCGAGCGCCCTTACCTCAGCAAGGGGCTTGCTTCCAGCCCTTTCGACGACGACGGCGTGGCGACCCGGGACCGCGAGGTGGTCGCGGACGGCGTGCTGCAAGGCTATTTCCTGTCCACCTATTCGGCGCGCAAGCTGGGTATGGCGACGACGGGCAATGCCGGCGGCAGCCACAACCTGCTGGTCGAACCGGGTCGGCATGACCTGGCGGGACTGCTCAAGGAGATGGGCACCGGCCTGCTGGTCACCGAGGTGCTCGGCCACGGAATCAACTATGTGAACGGCGATTACTCCCGCGGTGCGGCCGGCTTCTGGGTCGAGAACGGCAGGATCGCCTACCCGGTGCATGAGATCACCATCGCCGGCAATCTCAGGGACATGTTCATGGGTATTGCCGCCATCGGCAACGACGTCGTCGTGCGCGGCTCCAAGCTATGCGGCTCCATCCTGATCGACCGCATGACGGTGGCGGGGCAGTGAGGACGCAATAAATCCCTCGAATTGCCGCAAAAGGGCGTACATTGACTCGACACGCGTCAGTCTTTGAGAGGGATACCCAGTTGGACGGAGTACTGCAATATCTGCGAAGCCATGGTCAGGGCTTCGACACCGAGATCGCCGCTGCGATCGGCATGCCGATCGAAAAGGTGCGCCGACAACTTGCCGACCTGTCGGCGGACGGCGATGTGCTGGTCTGTCGTTCGATCCAGTTCAAGGAAGGCCAGCCGGTCGAGGCCATGCTGTGCCGGGTATCCGGCTACATTCCACCCGCCAGTCCGGGCCGGAAGCCGAAGCGATGAAGGCTGGCCGGTCGGTGGGGGGCTGGGAGGGCGCATGCTGATCAGGCGGCGCATCTGGTTGTACCGGCTGCCCGGCCAGGTATTCGCGCAACAGATATCCTTCGAACGGCCTGTCACCGCCGCGACCGTCAGACGGGCCCTGCAGAAGACCGTCGGCAACCCGCTGGAACTGTGGGCGCGCGGTTTGGGCGACCCCGTCGCAAGCCGCAGTTAGCAGGCGACGCCAGGCCGGATATTCCTTGGCCATTGAAATTTTCCTTGCTATTGAGCGCATTGCAGTCCATAGTGCGCGCCAGCGATCTTCAAGCAGTGCTGCTGTTGTTCGGTTCAGTACCAGCGCGTACGCGGTATCTCCCTTCATCACCCCGCCGTCTTGATCTTCGTTCTACCCGAGGGATTTCCCTCTTTTCACGTTATTTTGGAGTATCAAGACATGGCAACAGGTACCGTCAAGTGGTTCAATGATTCCAAGGGCTTCGGCTTCATCACCCCGGAAGGCGGCGGTGAAGATCTCTTCGCCCACTTCTCGGCCATTCAGGCCAATGGTTTCAAGACCCTGAGCGAAGGCCAGCGCGTGACGTTCGACGTTACGACCGGCCCGAAGGGCAAGCAAGCCGCGAACATCCGTCCGGCCGACTGAGTGCCCTTGCCGGCATGGGCTCGCACCATGCCGCAAGCACCCGGAAAAAGCCCGGCAATTGCCGGGCTTTTTTGTTTCATCTTCCCCTGGAGGCACGCTTTTGGCCAAAGAAGAACTGATTGAAATGAGTGGTGTCGTGATGGAAGTCCTGCCGGATGCGCGCTTCCGCGTTACGCTCGACAACGGCCACAACCTGATCGCCTACAGCGCGGGCAAGATGCGCAAGCACCATATCCGTATTCTGGCCGGCGACAAGGTCTCGCTGGAACTCTCGCCCTACGATCTTTCCAAGGGCCGCATCACCTTCCGTCACATCGAAGGTCGCGGCGCCGGCGCGCCGCCACCACCGCGTCGCCGCCACTGAGAATCACCACGAATCCCGCCATGCCCGGCTACGAAGTGAAGGTTCAACGCGTAGCAGTGGCCGGCGGCGAAAATCTCGAGATTCGGTCCCTGCTCGATCGGCTGCAATACGCCGATCCCGATGGCGCCGCCGCGCTGGCCGGCATTTCCCCGGCTTCGTGGCCGCTGTTCGGGCAGATCTGGCCGTCATCGCAAATCCTGGCCGGCCTGATGCAAGACTGGCAACTCGGCACACAGCGCTTCCTGGAAATCGGTTGCGGCCTGGCGCTGGCCAGTCTCGTCGTGCATCGCCGCGGTGGCGACATTACGGCCAGCGATTGCCACCCCCTGGCGGAAACCTTCCTGCGCGACAATCTGCGCCGCAACAGCCTGCCGCCGATGAAGTACTCGACCGGCAACTGGCGGCGGCCCAATCCCGCACTGGGGCGCTTCGATGTCCTGATCGGCAGCGACCTGCTCTACGAGCCGGACCATCCGGAGCAACTGGCCGAGTTCATCGAGCGGCACGCGGTCAACTGCGCCGACGTGCTGATCATCGACCCGAATCGCGGCCATCGCACCGCCTTCACCCGCTGCATGCGCCAGACGGGCTTCGAACTGGCCGACACCAAGCTGGTTTCGCGGTTCGCCGACGGCACGGCGTATCGCGGGCATGTGCTGCGCTATCGGCGCGCACTGGCAATCGATTAGGGCTATGCGGTTCGCTGGACGCCCAGGTGGTCATTCGGCGCACAGCTTCCGGATGGCCGCGGCGATTGCCGCATTCACGGCGAAATGCCGCTCAAGGAACGTCAGTATGGCCAAGGCCGATTCGCGGTTGCCCTCGTAGCCGCGCAACCATGCGCCGACCTCGCGGCCAATCGCCGGGTAGCGCCGCTCGAACCGCCTTTCAACTGCGAACGGGTCCCGGTATACCTCTTGCGCTGCTTCGATCCAGTCGGCCAGTTCCAGGGTCCGGTCGACAGCATGCCCCTGGATGAAGCGCATCGCCGACAAGCTTTCGCCCCGCCGTTCGCGCGCGAGTCCGACCAGCAAGTTGGTCAGGGCCTCTCCCAGCAGCCAGTCCTGCGCTCGCACCTCGGGCTTCGGAGTGGGCATTGCGGGCAGGCAAATGGTCTCGGGAACGTGTGCCTGCTTCCATACTATCCGTCCTGGCGCAAATGGAATTGACCGCAACTCCTCCGGCTCAAAGACGGCGAACTCGCAGAATATGCCGTCGTCAAAAAGAATCTTGTATCCATCCCTGGTGTTGGCATAGTGGTAAGCGATCGGACAAAGTGCGCTCAACCAGGACAAGTCATCCAGGTAGTGCCACTTGTGACCTGTTTCCGCGATCGCGAAGAAATCCAGATCGGAATGGGCGTCCAGGCGATCGACTTCCCGGCCGACCGAGCCCAGTCCGATCAGGGCCAGCGCATGACCGCTTTGTTCGAGCGAGCGGGCGATTCCGTCCAGGCGCTCGAGCAGGAATCGCGGCTCCATGCGTTTGGCGGCGCAGCGGTGTTCGTGCCTCAGGGTGTCCCACAATTCGATAAACCGCGGGTCGCTGGGCCAGTCTTCGATATCGAGCGTGAGGCGCCGGCGCCAGTTCGGTTGCTGGTCGTCCCGGCTGCCCGGCAGGTTGGCCTGCGACTCCAGGCCGAGGACGTCCTCCGGCTGCACCATCATCACCTGCGCAGGCGTGCGGGCCAGGTAGGCGTGGATCGCCGTGGCGAGGGTATGGTCGAGTCGGGGCAGCGCATCCGGATCGGCGCCGATGCCCTCGGGCAGCAGCCGCTCGCGCGCCAAGGCCTCCAGCAGGCGGGCGCGGTCATGGGCCCGCGTGACGAGCAAGGCATCTCGCTGCCGGGACGAGGGAAACATCCCCAGCGCCTCTCGTGCAGCCAGGTCAGTGCCGGCCCACATTCCGGCCAGCGTCGGCAGATCGTGGGTGCCGGCGCAAGCCAGGGACTGTCGTGGATACGCGGTGGGCGGTTTGAAGTTGCCGGAGCCGTCGCGTTCGAACAATAAGGGGCGATAGGACAGGAAGCCATATTCCGCGAGCCGGTCGCGCAAGCCGTCCGGCACGGTGCCCAGGTCCTCGCCGATCACCAGGCAGCGGTTGCGCTGGCTTTCCAGGGCGACGATACCGAGCAGCTCCTCGAGCGGATAGGCAACATAGGTACCTTCGGTCGGGGTCTCGCCGGCCGGCACCCAGAATAGGCGCGTCAAGCCCATGACGTGATCGATGCGCAACGCACCTGTGTGCCGCATATTGGCGCGCAGCAGTTCTATCAGCGGCGCGTAGGCGGCTTCGCGCAGAAGCCGCGGTGCGAAGGTCGGTACGCCCCAGTCCTGGCCGAGCAGGCTGAAGTCGTCCGGCGGGGCGCCGGCATGGGCGTCGGCAAACACATGCTGCCATCGCCATGCCTCGGCACCGCCGGGATTCGCGCCGACGGCAAGGTCAACGTAGAGACCGATGCCAAGCCCACGTTGCCGCGACTCGCGGCTCACCTCGGCGAGTTGTTCGTCGGCGAGCCACTGCAGCCACGCATGGAAGGTGACCAGGCCGGCATGGGCGGTGGCGAATTCGGCCACCGCGGGGCCAGCCGGGTCGTGATAGCGCTCCGGCCACGCCGGCCAGCCCCAGACCGCCTTGTCCTCGGCGATCATGCAGCCCTGAATCGCGTCGAATCGCGCCAGTTGTTCGAGGGAGTCACCCGCGGTGTCGCGGTAATGCCGGAAAGCCTGTGCTCGTGCGGAATTGGACTGCAGGTGATGCTCGTAGAAGTGGCGATAGAGGACTTCGATGACCTCGCGTTTCGCGGTCGCGACGCTGGCGTAATCGACCAGCTCGCTGGCGCGCAGGCCGCGCAGGCGCGCCTGGAAGTGTTCGGAGGCGACCAGCGCTTGCGCGGC
>JACRIZ010000105.1 GCA_016235765.1 Rhodocyclales bacterium
ACGAAAAAAAGCCCCGGCACGAATGCCGAGGCTTGAACTCCAGCCTGTTGGGGCTGGGAGGAGGAGACAAACTGGTTAGGCGGCCTTCTTGGCCTTCGGCGCGGCGCCGACAGCCTTGACGGTGGCGCTGGTCGCGGCGGCGACGTTGGCTTCGGCGATCTCGGCGACCTGCTTGGCGGCCTTGGTCATGCTGTCGTAGGCCGAGTTGGCGGCGGCGATGGCCGACTTGACGGCGGCGACGGCGACATCGGAGCCGGCCGGGGCGTTCTTGACGGCCTTGTCCAGGGCGGAAGTCATGGTCTTGTTGGCTTCGGCGAACTGGGCTTCGAAGACCTTGGTCAGCTCTTCCTGGGTCTGGGAGGCGATCTCATAGACGCTGCGCGAGTAGGCGACGGCCTTCTCGACCGTCGGCTGGGCCAGCGAGGCCTGGATGTTCATCAGTTCCTGCACGTCCTTGGCACCCATCAGGGCCTTGGCGTTCGAGACGGTGTCGTCGAGCAGGTTGCGGGCGGTGTTCAGGTTCAGGGCGGCCAGGCGCTCGGCGCTCGCGAACGCGGTGTTGGCGATCGTCAGCAGGGACTCGATGTTGGCCTTGCTCGTGATAGAGATTTGCTCGGGGGTGCTATACATGGTCATTCTCCTTGATGTTTGGGCGGTAGTCGGGGAATCCAATAAGCGCTTCCCACCAGATCGAAGCGCCATGTTGCAGTGCATCACGATTCTCATTATAGGGATGGAATCGCTGATGTCAAGGAAAATTGGTGCAATGCAACAAAATGATTGCATGTCACATAAATGCAATTAAATCATTGTATTGCGAGAATTTGATATTGCTTTGGTATTGATTGCTGCTGCGCTGCGCCAACAAGACGCAGGACAGCTACGGGGTGCCGGCCGGCTTCTCCGTATCCCGGTTCTTGGGCTGGATCACCGCACGGACGCGCCCCTGCGTGGCGGCCTGTTCCGCCGAGGCATCGGGGGAAGTGCCCGATACCACGTAGTTCTCGCTTCTGGCATCGTAGGAGATGTACTGGCCATGCACCTCGTCGAGGCCGCTCTTGATGCGCGCCTTGTTGAACAGTTCGGCCTTCTCCGCCTTGCTGTCGTGTTCGATGCGCTCCGCCTCGCCTTCGATGTACTCGTTCCGCCCTTCGCGCTTCTGGCGGAAACTGGCCGGGCGGCCGTTGCCGGCATAGGCGATACCCTTCTGGTAGCCGTTGGCGTCCTGGCTGACCACCAGTTTCTCCGCCCGCAACACCATCGTTCCCTGCGACAACTGGACATTGCCCTCGAATACCTGCACCTTCCTGGCCTCGTCGACGGTGATGCGGTTGGCTTCGATGTTCACCGGTTGATCGCGGTCGGCGCGCTCCGCCAACACCGGCAGAGCGATCAGGAAGGCGAGGAGCGGCAGTCCGCGCGACAGGCGGTTGCGGTGTGCATTCATTTGGCGGGTTCCCTGTGGATCGTGCCGGTGACCGGGCCATTCAGGACGACCAGCCGCGTCTTGTTGTTCACTTCCAGCCCGCCCGTGCCGTGCATGACCGAGCGCCCCTGGCTGATGGTGACCGGCGCATCGGTCTGGGCGTACTCGTCGTCCGGCGTGACATTGAGCAGGCTGGTTTCGATGACGGTGGCCGCACCCTGAGGCTCGGTGCGAATCACGCGCACGTCGTCCTGCAGGCGGACGTGCTTGCCTTCCTTGTCCAGCCAGGCCAGTCGGGCCGTCAGCGTCGTGGTCATGCCGTCGCGGAAGTAGGCGACGCGCGGCTGGTCGACCTCGGTCGTGTCGTCGTCCGGGTAATGCGTCATTCGCGTTGCGTTGAGCGTGTGCTGGATCGAGCCGTCGAGGTTGTAGCGGCGCAGGATGAGTTCGTCGACCCAGAAGTCCGGATCATGACGCAGGTTGGGATCCGGGCCGTTGCCTTCGCCGCGCGTGGCACGCTCCAGCCAGAAGGTGAAGGCGGCCAGCATGGCCAGCACCAGCAGGGGGAACAGCGCGGACGAGCCCGGCAATCTCATGAACGGTAGGCCGCCAGGGTACTGTCCCAGTTCCCCTGCGCCCGAAGCAGCAGTTCGCAGACTTCGCGGACGGCGCCGGCGCCGGCCGGTGCCACCGCCACGTAGTCGGCGATCTGCCGCACGCTGTCGTGGCAGTCCGGCACCGTGGCGGAAAAGCCGCAGGCGCGCATGACGCCGAGGTCGACCACGTCGTCGCCCATGTAGCCGGCCTGTGCGAAGTCGAGTCCTTCGCCGTCGAGCAGGCGGGCCATGGTGCCGCGCTTGTCCTCGACGCCCTGGAAGACGAGTTCGATGCCGAGGTTCTCGGCGCGGCGCGTGACGATCGGCGAATCGCGGCCGGTGATGATGGCGAGCTTGACGCCGGAACGCGCCAGCATCTTCAGACCGAGTCCATCGCGGCTGAAAAAGGTCTTCATTTCGTCGCCCTGGGGGCTGAAGTACAGGCGACCGTCGGTCATCACGCCATCGATGTCGAAGGCCATCAGGCGGACGTTGCCGGCTTTCTCGTGCAGGGAGTTCATACCACCTTGGCCCGGAAGAGGTCGTGCATGTTGAGTGCGCCGGCCAACTGCCCGTCGGCAGCGACCACCAGCAGTTGGTTGACCTTGTGCCGCTCCATCATTTCCACCGCCTCGACGGCCAGGCGTTCGGGTTCGATGGTGCGCGGCGTGCGCGTCGCCATGCCGCCCACCTGCAGCGCGCGCAGGTCGCCGAGCTTCTCCATGGCGCGGCGCAGATCGCCGTCGGTGAAGATGCCGGCCAGCCGGCCGCCGGCATCGCGTACCGCCACCATGCCCATGCCGCCGCGCGTCATGGCCAGCAGGGCCGCGGGCACCAGCGTGGTCTCATCGACTGTCGGCACTTCGGCGGCGGGACGCATCACGTCCCGCACGTGGGTCAGCAGCTTGCGTCCCAGCGCGCCGCCGGGATGGGAGCGGGCGAAGTCCTCGGCGCCAAAGCCGCGCGCATCGAGCAGCGCGACCGCCAGCGCGTCGCCGAGCGCCAGCGCCGCGGTGGTGCTGGCGGTCGGGGCCAGGTTGAGCGGGCAGGCCTCTTCGTCGACGCGGGCATCGAGATGCACGTCGGCCTCCTTGGCCAGCGACGACTGCGGGTTGCCGGTGATGGCGATCAGTCGCCCGCCCTGGCGCTTGACCAGCGGCACGATGGTCAACAGCTCGTCGTTCTCGCCGGAATTGGATAGCGCGATCAGCACGTCGTCGCGGGTGATCATGCCCAGGTCGCCATGCACGGCTTCCGCAGCATGAACGAAGAAGGCGGGCGTGCCCGTGCTGGCCATGGTGGCGGCGATCTTGCGCGCGATGTGGCCGGACTTGCCGATACCGCTGACTATGACCCGGCCGTGGCAGGCGAGAATCAGTTCGACCGCGCGGTCGAATTCCGTCCCCAGGCGGCCGGCCAGTGCGGTCACGGCGTCGGCTTCGATGCGCAGAACGCGGCGCGCCATTTCCAGATGCGTGCCGGAATTCGGTACTTGGGCCATGGTCTCGAATGTCGTTATGATTGAGCCAAATTATAACAACCACCCCTGCCCCGACCGGAGACGTTGTGAACACCCTGCAACTGGTCCTGCTGCTGCTCGGCGCGTCCGTCCTGGTCGTCGCGGCGTGCCGGGCGGTGAATCTGCCGCCCATCCTCGGTTACCTGCTGGTCGGTGTCGTCGTCGGTCCCCATGCGCTCGACCTGTTGCCCAATGCGGAAGGCGCCAGCCATCTGGCCGAGTTCGGCGTCGTCTTCCTGATGTTCTCGATCGGCCTCGAGTTCTCGCTGCCGCGCCTGTACGCGATGAAGCGCATCGTGTTCGGTCTCGGCCTCGCCCAGGTCACGCTGACTGCCGGTGCGATCGGCGCGGTGGCGGTCTTCGCTGCCGGGGTGCCGTGGCTGGTCGGCTTCGGCCTGGGCGGTGCGCTGGCGATGTCGTCGACTGCGATCCTCTCCAAGCTGCTCGCCGATCGCCGCGAACTCGACGCCACCCACGGCCGCGAAGTCATGGGCGTGCTGCTGTTCCAGGACCTGGCCGTGGTGCCATTCCTCGTCGTCATGCCGGAACTGGCGCGTCCGATGGGCGAACTGGCGGGCGCGGTCGCCGGAGCCTCGCTGAAAGCGGCCGCGCTGCTCACCGTGGTGCTGTTCTTCGGCCAGAAGCTGATGCGCGGCTGGTTCACGCTGGTGGCGCGCCGCAAGTCGGCGGAACTGTTCATGCTCAACGTGCTGCTGATCACGCTGGGCCTCGCCTGGCTGACCGAGAGCGCCGGTCTGTCGCTGGCGCTCGGGGCCTTCGTGGCCGGCATGCTGATCTCGGAGACCGAGTACCGCTACATGGTGGAAGAGGACATCAAACCCTTCCGCGACGTGCTGCTCGGCCTGTTCTTCATCTCCATCGGCATGATGCTCGACCTGTCCGCCATCCTGCACCAATGGCCGCGCGTGCTCGGCGTGTTGGTCGGCCTGCTCGCCGGCAAGCTGGCGGTCGTCTGGGCGCTATCGCGCGCTTTCGGCGCCGCGCCGGGCACCGCCCTGCGGACCGGTCTCTGGCTATGCGCCGGCGGCGAGTTCGGCTTCGTGCTGCTGGCGCGCGGCGAAAGCGTCGGCGTGCTGGCCAGCGGGCCGTTACAACCGGTACTGGCGGCACTCGTGCTGTCGCTGATCCTGGCGCCGCTGATCGTGCATTTCTCCGACCGCATCGTGCTGCGGCTGGTCGCTTCGGAATGGATGCTGCGCTCGATGCAACTTACGCAACTGGCCGCGCACACCATGGAGGCGGACAAGCACGCCATCCTGTGCGGCTACGGCCGCACCGGCCAGCACCTGGCGCGCTTCCTCGAACACGAAAACATCGGCTACATGGCGCTCGACCTCGATCCCGAGCGGGTGCGCGAAGCCGCCAATGCCGGCGAGCCGGTTTCTTACGGCGACGGCACGCGGCGCGAGACGCTGATCGCGGCAGGCCTGGCGCGGGCCAGCGTGGTCATCGTCACCTTCTCCGATCGGGGCGACACCCTGCGCATCCTGCATCGCGTGCGCGAAACCGCGCCCGGCGTGCCCGTGGTGGTGCGGGCGCGCGAACAGGAAGACGCCGCCGAACTGTTCGCGGCGGGCGCGGCCGAGGTGGTGCCGGAGGCCCTCGAGTCCTCGGTGATGCTGGCGACCCATGCGCTGGCCTTCGTCGGCGTGCCGCTGCAACGCATCGTCAAGCGGCTGCGCGAACTGCGCGAGCAGCAATACGGCCTGTTGCGCGGTTTCTTCCACGGCGCCACCGACGTCGGCGACCGCCTCGAAGAAGCCGACCAGCCGCGCCTGCACTCCATCGCCCTGGCCGCGGGCGATCATGGCGTTGGTCGCAGGCTGGAAGAACTCGAACTTCAGGCCATCGGTGCCACGGTGTCGGCGCTGCGCCGGCACGGCATGCGTGGCATGGAACCCGACGGCAGCGTGGTGCTGCGGGCGGGCGATGTTGTCGTCCTGCTGGGGTCGGCGGCCGCGGTTAGCGATGGGGAAGAAAAGCTGCTGCGGGGGTAGCCGCAAGCGTTGCGGCGGCGACCTCCTTGGGGAACATCTTCAATGCCTGTTCGTCGAGTGGATATTGCGGTAAATGCTCGTGGATAACCGACAGCAGCGCTTCGGCTTGACTGAGGTCGCGCGGGCGTTTCGTTGGCGATCGTTCCTGGCTGTGCGCCAGCCAGAGTTTGAAGGCAGCAAACGCACGTGGGTCGAGCACCGGCATCAAGGCCATCTGGCCGTTTTCGGCGATGATCGGCTGGACAATGCGTGGGGCGCTGAGCAGCCATTTCATATTCCAGATATCGGTTGCCACCAGATCGTCGTGATCCGGCCCCAGCCTGTCCGGCAGCGTGGAGCACGGTGGGTTAGGGAGTTGGCGGATAAGATCGACCAGGAAGCCATCCTTGTTCGCGGCCCTGAAAGTCTGTCCGGTGAGGCGCTCGAAGCTCGGGTCGATGGATTGAAGAATCCGCATCAGCGAAAGCGTGTCCCCCGTCAGCAGCTTGAGTCGTGCCCGGTTATCCCAAAGTAGATCGACATCGGTCGTGGCGGTTATCGGCGCGTCGAAAAATACGCCCGCCATCGTTTCGTAGGCATAGAGCGCGTTGGTACCGATCACCAGCATGTTGTGCGCGTCGACGCCCGCGCGGCGCAACTTGTCGAGCAGGTGAGCCACCACGTTGGGTACGCGACCGATCAGCGCGGCGCGATTGAAGCGAATCTGCTCGGCGAGACGGTCTTGCAGCGAACGGAGGCGCTCCTTTTCTCGAACCTTTCCAGCGTGAAAGTCCGCGTGGACTTTTTCCGTTTCCGGTGTTCGTGGGCCCATGGAACGGCCATTACCGCGCCGGTCGGCGAGTTTGAACAGGTATTGCCGTTTTCCCGAGGTCTTCCATACCAGCGATCCGCCAAACGATTTCAGTCGTCGTTCCGCATCGAGTGCGGCATCGAACAGTTGAAAGGCGTTGATTTGGATACGACGCTGGTTATCAGAGAGCGAAAGGTATTTCATTCATTCCATCGGCTATTGGCAAGTGAATGAAAATAGTATCACGAACAATATGTTATACGTTACTGTGTTGCCAGATTTTGGCGCGGGGGGCCTTTGCAACTCGAGGGCCCCGGGGGAAGTCAGCCGTGGCGGTATGAAATGCCCCGCATGGGGTACGCCACCTGGCCGCTCACAGCCCCTGCCGAAGCGTCTCCAGGCGCCGCCCAATATCGGCGTCGAAGAACTCGATGCTGTGCGCCGCCACCCCGAGTTGTTCCGCTGTCGGGCGGAACCCGCTCACGGCCTCGACGACTTCCCGGACGATACTCAGCGCCTGCGCGCGGCGCCCCAGGCAGTGTGCGCCGATGTCGATCACGGTACTACCCGAAGGCGTGTCCCGCGAATACCCGATCGCCAGCGTGTGCTCGCGGTTGCGACCGATGTCGGGCGTCAGGTCGAAGGCAGGCGACAGGCGCCATCCCTGCTCGTCATGCAGCATGGCGAAATTCTTCAGGTGATCGTCGGTGTTGCCGATCGCCGCGTTGAAGACCATTTGCCGATAGAAGCCGGCGATGTCGGCAGGGTCGCTCGCGTACCGGCGTATCGCTCCCATGGGTTCGTCGTACGAGGTGGCGAAGACACCGCCGCGTTCCGCGCACAGCGTCTTCAGCGAGATCATGTGACGGCGACCGCCCGCGGGGGTGACATCGAACCGGCGTACCAGGAACGCGCGACGTCGGCCAAGCTCGACCAGCTTCGATTCCGGAACCCTCAGGCCGGCACGGCCAGCCAGAACCAGACTGGCGGCTTCCAGCCCAACCACATCGTGGCCGTTGTCGCGGGCCGGACTGGGGAACTTCGCGATCCATTCATTCCCGTCCGCAAAGACCAGCGCCTTCGGGCGGGCGCCGCCGGGTGTGGCACCGGCGGCGTACAGGCGTCTGAGCCGCAGGCCCTCAACCGGGCGTCCCGCGTCGAAGTCCTCGGCTGCCTGAATCAGGTCCGTCAGATCGGTGGCGGTCGGTTCGCGCTTCGGCTGCCGGGGTTGCTCCGAGAACGACAGTGCCCCCAGGCCGCCACCGGCCACTGCGAGCAGGAACCAGTAGGGCGTCTGCCGGGTCATCGGCAGGCGGTTTTCGGCTGCGATCAGGCGCTTCCCCCAGTCGTCGGGCATCGCGTCGTCGAAAGCCTGCAACGGGGGTCCGAGATGGCTGCCGGCGAACTCCCGCAGGTCGAGCGGCAGGGATTGCGGATCGGGATTTACCGGAAACGCGTCCGGGCGCGCCAGCCAGGCCGGGTCGTACCGGAAGGCGGTCGGCGCCGTGCCATCGGTGCGGAGGTCGCCGAAGGCCAATTGCCCCAAGGCGGCGGTCTCGCCCGTTGGCAGTGTGATCCAGACATGCAGGAGATTCATGCGCCCGTCCTGGCGCGTCGGGGTGCGCGCTGCCGAACCTGCCGGGGGCGCTCCAATTGGGCGAACAGGCTTTCCTGCGGCATGAGCAGGCCATCCATCTCCCGCAGCCTCGATAGCGCCCACAGGGCGGCAGCCCAAGCACCGATGCCTACCGACGGAGCGCCTTGTTCCATTTCGCGCAAAGTCGGAATCGAGACACCCAGCCGGCGGGCGAATACCAATTGGCTATCGCCCTTGGTCAGCCTGGCCGTGCGAAGCCGCTCGCCAAGCGCGGACAAGGAGTTTGCTGTATCGCTATTGGAAAACATGGTTTCCATAATAGCCAAAATACACACATAACAGCAAGCAAAAGTTCTCTAAAGTCAGCCGTGATGGTACGCCACCTGGCGGCAGGAATTCCCGTTCAGATCGCAGCGCAGAGGGTATAGGTCCCGGCCTCGTTGGCAAGCGTCAAGGCGACGCCCGGCCCGCTGCTGCATTCGCCTTCGCAGATCACGCGCAGGTCGCCCGCGCGTGTGTCGCCGTCGTCGAGCATCCGGTCGATGCGCCGTGCCAGGCGGCCGTCGACGCCGCTCGAGCAGGTGAACAGGGCGGCGGGCCAGGAAGCTGAGGTAAGCACCGGGGCGCTGGTGACGCCGATGCGGCCTTCCGCGCCGTTGCGCGGGTTGTACGGGTCGCCCTCGGTCGGTGCGGCCGGCACTTCGGTGCTGCCGCCGACGATGCGGGCCAGGCGCAGGTGTTGCCAGACCAGATAGGACTCGTCGGTCTCGGTGAGGCTGTTCCAGGCGCCGTCGATGCGCGCGTTGCCGATGCTGCCCGCCGGGGTGGTGGCCTGCATTGCGCCGCCGACGTGGTCCGTCGCGGCGCGGTCGTCGCCGGGCAGGCTGCGGTACAGTCCCTCGTAGGTACGAACCGCCGTCGTGACGGTGGTGAAGTCGTTGGCCAGCCGCTTGGCCGTGGCGCTGGCCACCAGTTCCTGGTTCTTGAGCACGGAGCCGTAGATCAGCCCGCCGATGACCATCACGGCGGCGATCTCGACCATGGTGAAACCGGCTTGGCGGCGGATGGGGCGGAACATGGATGGGAGCTAGAAAAAAGCCCGCCGAGGCGGGCTTTGTTTGTTTGGGGAGCGTGGTCAGTTGGCCATGCAGACGGTGTAGACGTTGGCGTCATTGGCCGGTGTGACGTTAACAAAGGCGTTCGAGTTGGCGCACTCGTCCTGGCAAATGACGCGCAGCGTTCCTGTGGTAGTGATGCCGTCGTCAATCGTGGTATCCAACTGGCGTGCAAATCGCCCCTGGATGTTTGACGAGCAGACGAAGAAGTTGGACGTCCAGGCTGGGGCGCCCCCGAACACAGCATCGCCCGTCACGCCGATTCGGCCGCTGTCTGCGTTCTGCTGAACGTAGGGGTCGGCCAGTGTCAGGGCGCCGATCACGGTAGTGCCGGTCGCCAGGCCGGCCAAGCGGACATGTTGCCAGAACAGTACCGATTCATCGGTCGCAAGTTGCGAATTCCAGCCGCCATTGATGCGGCCGTTGGCCAGCGTGGCAGCCGGTGTTGCGGCCGCAGTGCCGCCAACGACATGGTTCGCAACGTTCGCATCATCGCCGGGCAGCGCGCGAAACTTGTCCTGATAGGCATAGACGAAAGTTGCAATATTGCGGAAGTCGTTGGCGAGGTTCTTCACCTTCGCGCTGTTGATCAGTTCCTGGCCCTTCAGCACGCCGCCGAGCAGCAGGCCGATGATGACCAGCACAATGGCGATTTCGACCAGTGTGAAGCCGGATTGTTGGTTGCGCACTTGAGGTCTCCTCTATTACTTAGGGTGTAGATGATAAACTTAATGCAAGTCCTGGGCCATGGACCGTTTGGGCTAATTTCAAGCAATTCGGTGTGGTTATAGACCCATTTCTGTCGAAAAATTGACAGGCCTGTCGGCCAATCGACTCTCGGCCGGGCGAATCGGGTACCGCTGCACCGTTTAGAATCGCCGCAGCCATGACTCCGACCCTCCCCGCCACCGGCTTCGTGATCCGGATCGCCCTGCGTTGGCGGCGGCAGTTGCTGGTGGCCATGCTGGCGCTGCTTTACCTGGTGCTCCTGCTCGGCCCGGCCAATCCGGTGGCGCGCACCCTGTTCGTCGTCCACCTCGGCCTGTTCATGCTCTGGCAGCCGTTCGTGCGCACCGACCAGCGCATCGAACTGCCCATCCTGGCCATGATGTTCGCGCTGGTCGCCGTGGTGGCAGTCGGGCTGAACGGCTGGCTGCTGCTGGTCTGGATTGCCATGCTGGCGGGCGTCGTCGGCGGCAAGGTGTTCCTGTTCGAGTCGCGCTGGAGCAAGCTCTTCTATTTGCTGGCCCTGCTGTGGCTGATCGCGGCCCTCCTGCTGTTGACCATGCCGGTTGCGGTGCCGCAGATCATCAACACCGAATCCCAGGTGATCGTCATCGGGCGGCTGGTGGCGCCGGCCGTCCTGGGGATGATGATGCTGTTGCCGCCGGAGCGCGAAGTCGACAGCCAGCCCGAGGTGGTCGATTTCGTCTATAGCGTGGTCCTGGTGCTGCTGCTCGCCGTGCTGGCGCTGGGCAGCGTTGCGATCATGATGCTGGCCGGCCACCGCTATGTCGAAGCGCTGCTCGAGACCCTGCTGGCCATCGGCGCGGCCCTGCTGATCCTGGGCTGGGTCTGGAACCCGCATATGGGCATGGCGGGCGTGGGCACGGTATTCTCGCGCTACCTCATGTCGGTCGGCATGCCGGTCGAGCAGTGGCTGCACGCGCTGGCCGACCTGGCGCAGCGCCAGGACGATCCGGATGAATTCGTTGCCGAGGCGGCTCGCGACATGGTGCATCGCCTGCCCTGGGTGACCGGCGTCGAGTGGCAGGCCGATGCCGCCAGCGGCAGTTGCGGCGCCATCCAGGGCACCCGCAGCGAATTCACCTTCGCCCCTTTGGTCGTGCGCATCTACACGCGCTATCCGCTCAGCCCGTCGTTGACCTGGCACTTCAGCCTGCTGGCGCAGTTGCTGGCGGAGTTCCGCGCCGACAAATTGCGCGCCCGGCAACTGAAGCGCCTCACCTATGTCGAGGCCATCCACGAGACCGGCGCGCGCCTGACCCACGATGTCAAGAACCTGTTGCAGACCTTGCGCACCTTGTGTACCGCCGCGCAGGACGAGCAGGCCGACGAAGGCGTGTCGCCGGCGTTTGCCACGCTACTGCGCCGCCAACTGCCGGCGATCACGGAGCGGCTCGGGCAGACCCTTGAAAAGCTGCAGGCCCCGCGCCTGGAGAGTGACGAGCGCGTGCTCCTCCGGCGCTGGTGGGACGACCTGCGTTCGCACTACCACCTGTCCGGCATCGAGTTTGCGGTCGAAGGCGAATTTGCCGATACCGTGCAGGTGCCCGCCGCGCTGTTCAACCTCGCGGTCGAGAACCTGATCGCCAATGCGCTCGACAAGCGCGCCGCGTCGCCCTGGCTCATCATCCGCGTCACGCTGCGCGTCGCATCAGACGGTATCAGCGTCGACGTTTGCGACGACGGCAAGCCGCTCGGTGCGGTGCTGACGCGTGAGCTCTTCCACGGCCCGGTGCACTCCGAAACCGGCATGGGTATCGGCCTGTATCAGGCGGCGCGCCTGCTCGAACCGGCCGGCCTGGCCGTGAGCCTGGTCGCAAACGAGCCCGGCGAAGTCTGCTTCAGGCTGGCGCCGATACGCGACTGAGTCGTTCTTCGGTCTTGCGGCCGATCAGCCGATAGACGGTAGTGTCGCCCTTGCCCTTCAGGGACAGGGTCTGCGGCGCCAGGAACTCGAACCGGTCGCGCAACCGCTCGTAGGTCGGCGCGTCGCACTGGATCATGCCCGGCACGCCCTCGCTGGTGATGCGGCTGGCGATGTTGACCGTGTCGCCCCAGACGTCGTAGATGAACTTCTTCTTGCCGACCACGCCGGCGACTACCGGGCCCGTGCCGATGCCGATGCGCGCTTCGAGGTGCGCCGCATTGATGGTGAAGTCGCGGTTCAGCAGGTCGCGCATGGCGATGGCCATGTCGGCGATTGCCTCGCTGAAGCGGACGTTGTCCTCGTTGAGCCCGCCGGCGACCATATAGGCGTCGCCGATGGTCTTGATCCGCTCGAGGCCAAACCGTTCCGCGAGTTCGTCGAACGCCGAGAACACCCGGTTCAGCATAGAAAAAACTTCGTTTGGCGTCATGTGCGCGGCGATGCGCGTGAAGTCGACGATGTCGGCGAACATCACCGTCACGTCGGCGAAGCCGTCGGCGATCGGTTGGTCGGAGACCTTCAGGCGCTCCGCGACCGGACTGGGCAGGATGTTGAGCAGCAGGCGCTCGGATCGTTCCTGTTCGGCCTCCAGTGCCAGGTGGGCTTCCTGCAGGCGGGCCTGGATCTTCTGCTTTTCCTGGATCGAGTAGCGCAGCAGCAGGTAGATGATCGTGGCGACGGCAACGAAGTTGAGCGCGAAGAACACCACGGCCGTGCGGATCGGCACCGCGAACGGCGAGTGGGCATTGATCGGCGGCGCCAGGTAGAAGTCGAACGCGCCGGACATGACGGTCATGAACACCCAGGCGAAGAACCAGGCGATCGATTCGCGCACGCCGAAACAGAGGATGGCCCCGATCGGCGCCAGCAACCCCCAGAGCACGATGCCCGACGAGTCGACGAAGGTGCCCATGCCCCACTGCATGGCAAAGGGTCCGAACAGGAACAGCGCCAGTTGGGTGACGCGGAAGAAGTCGAAGTTGCGCGTCCCGATATAGACCAGCAGGTTGCCGATCAGCACCAGTTCGAAGACCAGCGGCGGCGTCGACGAGATCAGCGGGCCGAGCGCCCAGTAGATCGCCACCCAAAGCATCGAGGCCAGGCTGACCAGGCCGGTGGCGAACATCAGCAGCGACTTGTTGAGCCGCTGCTCCTCGCTGTCGCCGGGCTCGACTCCGCCGCTGCGCAGGCGATCGATGAAACCGGAGCTGTCGGACGTGGCGGTCATGGTGAATTATCCGCGTGAGTCAGGGCTGTCGGGAAGTCTACCAACGGTACCAGCCAGATTCCCGCCTGTGTCGCTGCCAGTTCCCCGCTATAGACCAGCATGCGGATGGTGTCGGTCGCTGTCGGCACGGCTGCCGCGTGGCGACGCAGCGCTGTAAGCATGTCCCCGGATACGGTGGCCCCGGACTTGACTTCAATCGCCATCGGCCGTGTCGGCCGCTCGACCAGCAGGTCGACCTCAAGGCCGGTCAGGTCGCGATAGAAGCTCATTTGCGCGCGCCGTCCCCGGTTGAAATGCCACTTCAGCATCTCGGTTACGGCCAGATTTTCGAACAGCGGCCCGCGCAGTGGATGCAGCGCCACTTGCGACTCGCGGTCGATCCCGAGCAGGAAGCTGGCGAGGCCGACATCATGGAAGTACAGCTTGGGCGAGCGCGTCAGGCGCTTGCGCATGTTAGCGTGGTAAGGTTGGAGCAGGAACACGACATAGCTGGCCTCCAGCAGGGTGAGCCAGGCGCGCGCGGTGGGCTGGGATACGCCCGTGTCCGACGCGAGATTGTTGAGGTTGAGCAACTGTCCGACACGACCTGCGCAGAGGCGGACGAAGCGCTCGAACAGCCCGAGGTCGCGGATTTCGGCAAGCTGGCGCAGGTCGCGCTGGACGAAAGTCTCGAAATAGTCCGCCAGCATCTGCCCCGGCTCCACCTGCAGGGCGTGGATGCGTGGATAGCCACCGGCGAAAATCAGGCGGTCGGGCGGCAAATGAATACCGGCGTTGGCGAGCTCTTCGATGGCAAGCGGCAGAAGCTTAAGCAGCGCGGTGCGGCCGGCCAGCGACTGACTGACGCGGCTCATGACTTCCAGTTGCTGGCTGCCCGTGAGCAGGAAGCGGCCCGGTTGCGGGTTTTCGTCTACCAGCACCTGCAACCAGGAAGGGAGATCGGGAATGCGTTGGAACTCGTCGAATACCGCCCCATCCGGGTAGTGGCTCAGGAAGCCGCGTGGGTCGTCGAGGAAGCGGGCCCGGGTGTCGGGCGCTTCAAAGTTGACGTACGGCTTTCCCGGAAAGCTCCGGCGCAGCAGCGTCGTCTTGCCACTCTGGCGCGGCCCGGTGACGGTCACGACCGGGTACTTGCCGGCAAGGTCGATTAGATGACTGGCAATGAGGCGCGGAATCATGCCGCGACTCTACATCATGCAATTTCAAAAT
>JACRIZ010000106.1 GCA_016235765.1 Rhodocyclales bacterium
GCCGGTGATGTTCTTGGCCTGCAGGTCGACCAGGAAGACGTGCGACTCGGTGCGGCCGGAGACGATGCGCAGGCCGCGGCTCTTCAGCACCTTGGCCATCACCTGGGCGTTGTCGATCACCTGCTCCTGGTAGGCCTTGAACTCCTTGGTCATGGCCTCCTTGAAGGCGACCGCCTTGCCGGCGATGACATGCTCGAGCGGACCGCCCTGCAGGCCGGGGAAGATGGCGGAGTTGATCGCCTTCTCGTGCTCGGCCTTCATCAGGATCAGGCCGCCGCGCGGACCGCGCAGGGTCTTGTGCGTGGTCGAGGTGACGACGTCGGCGTGCGGTACCGGGTTCGGGTAGAAGCCCGCGGCGACCAGACCGGCGTAGTGGGCCATGTCGACCATGAAGATGGCGCCGACGGCCTTGGCGACCTTGGCGAAGCGCTCGAAGTCGATCTTCAGCGCGAAAGCGGACGCGCCGGCGATAATCAGCTTGGGCTTGTGCTCGTGCGCCAGCTTCTCCAGTGCGACGTAGTCGATATCCTCGTTGGCATCGAGGCCATACGGCACCACATTGAACCACTTGCCCGACATGTTCACCGACGATCCGTGCGTCAAGTGGCCGCCCATCGCCAGGTTCATGCCCAGCACCGTGTCGCCGGGCTTGAGGAAGGCCAGGAACACCGCCTGGTTGGCCTGCGAGCCCGAATTGGGCTGCACGTTGGCGCAGTCGGCGCCGAACAGCTTCTTGGCGCGGTCGATGGCAAGTTGCTCCACCACATCCACATGTTCGCAGCCGCCGTAATAGCGCTTGCCAGGATAGCCCTCGGCATACTTGTTGGTGAGCTGCGAGCCCTGCGCCTCCATCACCGCCCAGGAAACGTAGTTTTCCGAGGCGATCAGTTCGATATGGTCTTCCTGACGGCGGTTCTCGGCCTGGATGGCGGTCCAGAGTTCGGCGTCGACCTTGGCGAGGGTGTTTTGCTTGCTGAACATGGCGGCGGCTTTCTTGGGGAGCGGGAAAATGTCGATTTTATCATTCGGGCGACTCTTCCAGCGACCGCAGCAGGTGGCTGCGATCCGCCCATGTCAGCAGGTGCCAGCCGTCGGGGCCGACCTCGAACCAGTTCAGCGCCGCGTTCGGAATGGCGAAATCGCGTGGTGCCATCAGGTCGCGACCGGTCGCCCGGCGATAACAGATGTCGAGCACGCCGCCATGCGAAACCAGCAAGACGGTTTCGCCGGGGTGTTCGGCGGCCAGCGCCTCGATGGCGGCGACGATGCGGGCGGCGAATTCGACCAGGCTCTCCCCGGTCTTGAAGTTGTGGTCCGGCGTCCGCGCCAGATAGTGCGCATAGGCCGTCGGGTAGCGGACGGCGACTTCCGCCGTAGTCAGGCCCTGCAAGACGCCGTAATGCCGCTCGCGCAGTCCCGGCGCCCGGCGCACCGCCAAGCCGCGGCGCCGCCCGATCGCCAGGGCGGTCTGCCAGGCGCGGTCGAGGTCGCTGCTGTAGGCGGCATGGAATTCGTGGCCGGCCAGACCGGCGGCGGCGGCATCGGCCTGCGCCAGTCCGGCGTCGTTCAGGGAGATGTCGATATGGCCCTGGATGCGCTTCTCGACGTTCCAGTCGGTCTCGCCGTGGCGAACCATGCAGATGCGGGTCGTGTTACGGGTTTCCACAAGAGATAATCTCGACTCGGACGGTAGAATGGCGCGATCCGCCGCCAACGGGCGGAAGCCAATTCTAACGCCAGCGGGCATCGTATCCGCCCCGGAGGAGACTAGATGAATGCCATGCTCAGGCTCGCCAGCGGCATCGACGCCGTCAACGAGCGCATCGGAAGGACCACGATCTGGCTGGTCCTGGTCGTCGTCCTGATCAGCGCCGGCAACGCGCTCTCCCGCTACGCCTTGAACATGAGCTCGAATGCCTGGCTCGAAATCCAGTGGTACCTGTTCTCCGGCATCTTCCTGCTCTGCGCGGCCTACGTGTTGCAGAAGAATGAGCACATCCGCATCGACGTCATCGCCGGCCGCCTGTCGGAACGCGCCCAGAACTGGATCGACGTCTTCGGCATCCTGGTCTTCCTGTTGCCGATGGCATTGATCATCGGCTACCTCTCGTGGCCGGTCTTCATGAATGCCTGGAACTCGGGCGAAGGCTCGCCCAGCCCCGGCGGACTGATCCGCTGGCCGGTGCGACTTCTGATGCCGGTAGGTTTCGCGATGCTGGTGCTGCAAGCCATATCGGAACTGATCAAGCGGATTGCCTTCCTGGCCGGCAAGGGACCCAATCCGCTGCACAAGCTGAAAGGCCCCAGCGCCGAGGAGGAATTGGCGGCGGAAATCAAGAAGCATCAGGTGGCGCCGGAAGTCGCCGACATCGTGTACATGAATGCCGACATGGTCGCCGACCAGCCCAAGGAAGGAGACCGCAAGTGACCGAGTTCCTGATCGCCAACATGGCGCCGATCATCTTCGCCTCGCTGGTCGTCTTCCTGTTGCTCGGCTTTCCCGTGGCTTTCGCCCTGGCCGCCAACGGCATCATCTTCGGCTGGATCGGCATCGAGCTCGGCCTGTTCCACCCAAGCTTTTTCCAGGCGCTGCCGGAGCGGATCTTCGGCGGCATCATGAACAACGACACGCTGCTGGCCATTCCCTTCTTCACCTTCATGGGGCTGATCCTGGAACGATCTGGCATGGCCGAGGACCTGCTGGAAACCATCGGCCAGTTGTTCGGCCCGATCCGCGGCGGGCTCGCCTATGCAGTCATCTTCGTCGGTGCCATGCTGGCCGCCACCACGGGCGTCGTGGCGGCGTCGGTAATCTCGATGGGCCTGATCTCGCTGCCGATCATGCTGCGCTTCGGCTACGACCGCCGGCTCGCCTCGGGCGTCATCGCGGCTTCGGGTACGCTGGCACAGATCATTCCGCCCTCGCTGGTGCTGATCATCATCGCCGACCAACTCGGCAAGTCGGTCGGCGACATGTACAAGGGAGCATTCGTGCCAGGCTTTGTCCTCACGAGCCTCTACCTGCTCTATGTGCTTGGCATGACGCTGTTCCGACCGAAGTCGGCACCCGCCTTGCCTCCCGAGGCGCGCACGTTCCGGGAAGCGAGCGGCAAGTCCGGGGCCTCCTCACTGTTGGTCCTGCTTGCCGTCTCGATCGGCGCCGCACTCATCTGGGTCGGCAATCAGCCCGAAGACAGGGCAAACGACGAACTGATCGTCATTGCCATGATGATCGGCATGGCGGTCGCGTTCGCGGCCGCCGTGCTCAATCGCCTCACAAAATTCGGCGCGCTGTCGCAAATGGCCGAGAAGGTCACCTTCGTGCTGATTCCGCCACTGGCCTTGATCTTCCTGGTGCTTGGCACGATCTTCATCGGTGTCGCGACCCCCACCGAAGGCGGTGCCATGGGCGCCAGCGGTGCGCTGATCATGGCACTGGCACGCAGGCGCCTGTCCTGGTCGCTGCTCAAGCAGGCCATGGACTCGACCGCCAAGCTGACCACCTTCGTCGTCTTCATCCTGGTCGGTGCGCGTGTTTTTTCATTGACCTTCTACGGCGTCGACGGCCACCGGTGGGTCGAGCACCTGCTCTCCGACCTGCCGGGCGGGGAAATCGGTTTCCTGATCGTGGTCAACATCCTGGTCTTCCTGCTCGCTTTCTTCCTCGACTTCTTCGAGTTGGCGTTCATCGTGCTGCCGCTGCTGGCGCCGGTTGCCGAGAGCCTGGGCATCGACCTGATCTGGTTCGGCATCCTGATGGCTGTGAACATGCAGACCTCGTTCATGCACCCACCCTTCGGCTTCGCGCTGTTCTACCTGCGCTCGGTAGCCCCCACCTCACCCTACAAGGACCACATCACCGGCAAGCTCACCGAGCCGGTGACCACCGGCCAGATCTACTGGGGCGCCATCCCCTTCGTGGTCATCCAGGTGGTCATGGTCGCCCTGGTCATCGCCTTCCCGCAGTTGGTCGGCCACGACCCGATCGACCCCGCCATCGAGAACGCGCAGGACGTAGACATCGGCAAAATGATCGAGGACGATGCGGCGGCCGACCAGACCGGTCAAGCGAAAGAGGAAGGCGATGGCCAGGAAGCCGACGACGAGGCACTGACCAAGGCCCTGCGCGACTCTAAATAGGCAAGAAAAAGCCCGGCGGGATGCCGCCGGGCTTCTTGTCGACGCGCGGCGCCGGAAGGCGACTTACTTCTGTGCCTGCAGGAAGCGGTCCAAACTGGCTTCGGCGACGCCGAACCACTGGTTCTGTTCCTTCTGGTACTTGAAGTAGGAGTCGGCGATCTTCTTGAACGCGGGATTCTTGCCCGACTCGTCTGCGTAAAGAGCCTTCGCTGCCTTGTAGGCGGCGTCCATGATGTCCTTCGGATAGCTCTTCAGCTTGACGCCGTTCTTGACCAGGCGCTGCAGCGCCGCCGGGTTCTTGTGGTCGTACTCCGCCATCATGGTCACATTGGCCTCGAAGGCCGCCGACTGGAAGGCGTTCTGGTAGTCCTTGGGCAGCTTCGCCCAGGCATCCTTGTTGATGAAGAAGTGGATGCCGGGACCCGGCTCCCACCAGCCCGGGAAGTAGTAGTTCTTCGCGACCTTGTAGAAGCCGAGCTTTTCGTCGTCGTACGGACCGACCCACTCGGCGCCGTCGATGGTGCCCTTTTCCAGCGACGGATAGATGTCGGCGCCCGGAATCTGCTGCGTCACCATGCCGAGGGCCGAGAAAACCGTGCCGCCCAGGCCGGCGATGCGCATCTTGACGCCCTTGACGTCCTTCAGGGACTTGAATTCCTTGCGGAACCAGCCCCCCATCTGGATGCCGGTATTGCCGCCGAGCAGGGAGACGATGTTGTAGTTGCTGTAGAACTCGTCAAGCAGTTGCTGGCCACCACCGTAGTAGACCCACGCATTGAACTGCCGGAAGTTCATGCCGAATGGCACCGAAGTCCCGAAGCCGAAGGTCTTGTCCTTGCCGACGTAATAATATGAACAGGTATGGCAGCACTCGACCGTACCATTCTGCGTGACGTCCAGCGCCTGAAACGGCGGGGCGATCTCGCCGCCGGCGAACACCTGGATGTCGAACTTGCCGCCGGTCGCCGCACGGACGCGGTTGGCCATGACTTCGGCGCCGCCGTAGATCGTGTCCAGGCTCTTGGGGAAACTGGAGGTCAGGCGCCACTTCACTGCCGGAGTCTGGGCTTGCACGGCGGGGGCGACACCGGCTGTCAGGATGCCGGCAATGCCGGCGTGCTGCAGAAACTTGCGACGTTCCATTCTTGTCTCCTGTTTTGGTGCAACGAGGCAATTCCGCCCAACGCGAAACTGTCCGCTGATACTACACCGAACGCGGAGAGAGAATGTTTCGGTAAACCGCAATCGTTCTCGGTTGCGTAATACTTTGAATGCCAGGGCAGCAGCCGGTCTGAGGCTGCCGCAAGGGCATGACGATCAAGTATGGCGGCGCCGCTCCGGCGTCCACGAAAACAACGGACGCAGCAACTCGCTGAGTAGATACAAACCATGCAGCGCGCTCTGGCCGAGCAGCCTGAAGTAGACGCTCATGCGTTCCGCGGCGACGCCTTCGAGCCGCCTGAGTTCCTGCCGGCGCAATTCGCGCGCATATTGTTCGATGCTGGGGTAGTCGATCGGGGCCATGATTCTGACCTTTCTGCATTGCAGTGCAACATAGCACGATCTCAGTGTAATTCCGGCCACGGAAATTACAATCTACCGTTCGGTAACAACATTAGTGAATATTGTTCCATAATGAGGCCATGAGCCGCGCCGAAGAAATCACCGCTTTTGCCCTTGCCGTTGAAACCGGCGGATTCTCTGCTGCGGCGCGCAAACTCGGTCTCACGCCTTCCGCCCTCTCGAAACTGATCGGTCGACTGGAGGACCGCCTGGGCAGCCGGCTGCTGCACCGGACCACCCGGCGGCTGAAGCTGACCTCCGAAGGCGAAGTGTTCTATGCGCGCATCCGGCCGATCCTGACCGCACTGGACGAGGCCGAGAACGAGGTCAGCGAAGCTGCCGCGACCCCGCGCGGCCAACTGCGCCTGCGCTGCGGCATCGCCTTCGGCATGCACCAGCTCACCCACGCCATCCCGCGCTTCCTCGCCCGCTATCCGGACATCTCGCTCGATCTGACCTTCAGCGACCAGCCGGCGCCGCAGGCCGAGGAAAGCTTCGATCTCGCCTTGCGCTTCGGCATTCCCGACGAAATGACGGCGGTGGTACGCCACATTTGCAACGTCGGGCGCGTGATATGCGCCGCTCCCGCTTACCTCGAACGCTACGGAACGCCGCGCACGCCGGACGACCTGCAGCGCCACAACTGCCTGTGGATCACCAGCCTGCCGGCCCTGCGCCGCTGGCCGTTCGACACCGACGAAGGCATCCGCGTCGTGCACATCGACGGCAACGTCGTGGCCAACAATGGCGAAACCGTACTGCAATTGGCGCTGGCCGGCGTCGGCATCACGCGCCTCACCGACGTCACGGTCGGCTCGGCACTCGCCAGCGGCGCACTGGTGCCTATCCTCACCGACTGGCACCACGTCGAACCGGTGCCGCTCGTCGCCACGTATTCAAGCGGGCGCCATCTGACCGCCAAGGTCCGCGCGATGATCGACTTTCTGGTCGAGGAGTTCGCTCACCGGCCGTGGCTGCAGCGGAACGCCTGACGCTGCCCGAACTCGCCTCCGTCAAAGTTCCGCGAGGACCTTCTCTCGCTGCGCGCTGTACTCGGCCTCGTCGATCAGACCGCGATCGACCATATCCTTCAGTTGCTGGAGGCGACTGGCAACGGTTTCGACGCTCTCGTCGAGCTCGGATTCGTCGATGGCGTTCGGTCCCCATGAACTTCCTACCAGCGCCCTGTTGGCAGCCAGGAGCCTGTATTGCAAATCGGCGCTGGTCAGCAGGACATCGATCACCGGCGGCGGCGCCTTTTCCCGATTGCTGTAGGCAAGAGCGTCAGAAGCTACCTCCTTCTGCGGTTGCCGCACGCCCAAATTGTCGTCATCCTCGATCGGCGCCGCCATGGTGACGAACGCGGTCAATGCCCAGTCCTCGCCGTCGGAATCGCCAATGAATTCCTTCGGCACGAAGAAGCGGATCGACTTGTCGAATACGCTCCGCTTGGCCGGAAAGTAGATGGTCTTGTCAATTGCGGCCTCGGCCTCGCCCGGCGGTCGGCCGGGAATATTGGCCTTCAACTTTGCCAGGAGCTGTTCGCGAGCCGTCTTCGGCTGGGGCGACAGGATCACAGCACGCTCCCATGCATAGCGCCGATTGATGCGC
>JACRIZ010000016.1 GCA_016235765.1 Rhodocyclales bacterium
AGGCTATCGCCGCGGAATTGGTCAATTCCAAGGGTCTTCTACCCATTAGCGGGCTCAAGATAATCGATCCTGAGCAATTCTGAGAGGTCGACTTATCGATCCGCATTTTTCCATCCTTCTGCCGCCCAGACTCCTAGGCGACCGGGAACTCCACGCTGACCTGCAGGCCGACGCCGCCTGCGCCGTCGGCGAGGCGGATCTTCGCGCGGTGCCGTTCGGCAATGCGGGCGACGATCGACAGTCCCAGACCGCTACCTTCCTTTTCCTGGCCGGCCAGGCGGTGGAAGCGATCGAATACCCGTTCCCGTTCCGCTACCGGAATGCCGGGGCCGGTGTCGGTGACGGACAGAACCCTGTCGGTCACCGACACGGTCACGCTGCCGCCCGCGGGGGTGTAGCGGATGGCGTTGTCCACCAGGTTGCGCAGCAGGATGCGCAGCATGTCGGCATCGCCGGTCACCGTCGTCGGTACCGTGTCGAGTTCCAGGGCGACCCCGTTCTCCACGGCCAGCGGCCCGTTGATCGCGCAGACTTGCGCGGCCAGCCAATCGAGTTCGACGGTACCGGCCGGCGCAGTGTCGAACGGGTCCAGGCGCGCCAGGGTCAGCAGTTGGTCGATCAGGCGCGCCGCCCGGCGGCTGCTGGTGATCAGTTGCTCGGCGGCGTGCCGGCTTTCCTCGGGGTCGCGGGCGCGCAGTACGACCTGCGCCTGGGCGGCCAGTGCCGCCAGCGGCGTACGCAGTTCGTGCGCGGCGTCGGCGGTGAACCGCTTCTCCGCCTCGATGGCCTGCTCGACGCGGCCGAACAATTGGTTGATCGACTCGATCAGCGGCCGGATTTCCTCCGGCGCGGTGGCCGGTTCCACGGCGTCCAGGTGCTCCGGCTCGCGAGCGGCGATCTGCTCGGCGACCACGTCCAGGGGCCGCAGCCCATGCCGGGTGGCCAGCCAGACCCAGGCGCCGAGTATCGGCAGGCCGAGCAGGGCCGGCAGCAGCAGTTGCCAAAGCGTGTGGCTGACCATTTCGTCGCGTACGTGGTCGTTCTGGCCGACGATGACGCGCACCGTCCGATCCTTGTTCCACTGTGCGTAGTAGCGCCAGTGCCGGCCGCCGCTGTCGGCATCCGCGCCGTTGGAGTGGCCGTCGGCATCGGTCAGCGGTACGCCCGGCGTCGCCGGCGAGTTCATGACCAGGCGGCCGTCGTCCACCCAGACCTGGAAGCGGAAGTACTTCAGTTGCTCGTTTTCCTGATAGTCGTACTCGTCGCTGAAGGGCTTCATCTCGTCCGCTTCATGGGCGGCAATGGCCAGCAGCGTGTGGGCGTCGAGGACCAACTGGTCGTCCATCAACTCGTTGACCTCGTGGCGGGTATCGACATAGCCCCAGGCCATCATGCCCAGCCAGCAGACCGTGACCCCGCCGAGCAGGCGTCCGACCAGACGCCTGCGCAGCGCGAACCAGGCGGTGCTCATTTCGGGATCATGTAGCCGACGCCACGCAGCGTCTTGATGAAGTCGGTGCCCAGCTTCTTGCGCAGGTGATGGATATGGACCTCGAGGGCGTTGCTGTCCGGTTCGTCGCGCCAGCCGTAGATGGAACTTTCGAGTTGGGCGCGCGACATCACCCGGCCGGCATTTTCCATCAGGGCATGCAACACGGCGAATTCGCGCGCCGACAATTCGATCGCAAAGTCAGCCACCGTGACACGCCGGCTGGCCGGCTCGAGCGTCACCGTGCCATGACGCAGCACCGGCTCGGCACGCCCGGCGGCACGGCGAACCAGAGCGCGGATGCGGGCCGCCAGTTCGTCGAGGTCGATCGGCTTGACCAGGTAGTCGTCGGCGCCGCTGTCGAGGCCGGCGATCTTGTCCGCCGTGGCGTCGCGGGCGGTCAGGATCAGGGCTGGCAAGGCTTGGCCGCGCGCACGCACGCGCTTCAGCACCTCCATGCCTTCGAGCTTCGGCAGGCCGAGGTCGAGGACCACCAGGTCGAAGGTCTCGGTCGCCAGCGCCTGGTCGGCGGCCACGCCATCCTTGACCCAGTCGACGGCGAAGCCTGCCTGACGCAGGCCGACGGTCAGGCCGTCACCCAACTGCGGATCATCTTCGACCAGGAGTATGCGCATGCCGCCATTCTACCGGCTCAGCCACCAGGAAACCGCACTCGCCCAGGCGAGCAGCGTGAGCGCGGCGACCGGGCGGGTGCCGGCGATGCGATCGGCCGCGTCGCCGGACTTGAAGCCCGTGACCATCGGTCGAACCAGGTTCTCGCGATGCGCAATGCTGCCGATGAAGACGCCGCCCAGATGCACCAGCACGACGACCAGCATGGCATGGACCGCCAACTCGTGCAGTTCCGCCAGCCACTCGCCGCCCATCTCCTGGTAGGCCAGCCAGCCGCTGGCGCCGCTGACCAGCCCGAACCCGAGCAGCAATACGATCGCGTAGCCACCGGCCGGGTTGTGGCCGACATAGTGCTCCGGCCTGGGTCCCAGCAGGCTTTTCAGGTAGGCAAGTGCCTGCCGGGGACCCTGCAGGAAGTCGGCGAACCGCGCGTAGCGACTGCCGATCAGTCCCCAGGCGACGCGGAACAGGGCGGCGCCGACCAGGGCGCCGCCGGCGAAGACATGCACCAGGCGCCACTCCTCGCTGTCGCCGGTCAGCCAGGCCAGCGCAAAGCAGCCCACCATCAGCCAGTGGCCCACCCGGACGGGCAAGTCCCAGACCAGTATCTTGCCTCGGCTAGCGCTCACTCAGGTAGCCTCCCGGCATGCGGAGTTCGCGTTCGCCGTAGCTGCCCATTTCGGCTCTCGAATGGCAGGCGGCGCAATTGGCGGCGCTGCCGATGCGCTTGTCCTTCCATGCGGCCGCGGGAACCTCATCGTGCTTGCGGCGGAACCAATTGCTGATGGTCAGGCGCGGCAGTGCGCCGTTGCCGGCATTCGCACCTTCCGTACGGCGCCCCGAGCCGGCGCTGCGCTCCAGGAAATCGCCAATGGCGCGCCGCGTCCTGTCGTCGAGCGCCGCGTTGTCGCCGTAGTGCTTGTCCAGGCTGGCCATGACGCGGCGCCAGTCATCCGCGGTGAGCAGGCTCGGCGGGAAAGCGATATGGCAGCCACCGCATTCGGCGGCGAAGGCGGGCGGTGCATCGGCCGGAATCGGCAGGCGATCTGCGTGGGCGGGTAGCGTCGCAAAGGCGGCCGCCGCAAATAGCGCAATGCGTTTCACCTTAGCGCACCTCCGCCAGGAAGGCGACGAAGTCCGCCTTCTCGCCGGCGCTGCATTCGCGACCGACCACTTCCTTGCAGTTGCGCGTGAACCACTTTTCGACCTTGGCCGGATCGCTCAGCCGCTCGCTGTTGGCGACGGGCGCCAGCGGCTTGATCGTCTTGCCGGTGATGGCATGGCGGCCGGCTTGTGCGGGACTGTCGGTGTGACAGGTCGAGCAGGCCGGCATCTTCTCCGAAACATTGAACTTGCGGGCGAAGAATTCGGCGCCGCGCGCAGCGGTGGCGCGGTAGCCGCCGCCTTGCGCGGCGGCATAGGCGTCGCCGATCTGGCGCGGCGTTTCGGCAAGCGCCGCGCCGCTGACGGCGATCAGTGCGATGAGGCTGAGGTGCTTCATGGTCCGGCTCCTGATGACTGAGAACATGGGGTCGGAGTATGAAAGCACGGACTTAAGCCTCTCTTAGCGCTTGCTTAGCCGTTTCTTAAGGAGCGACAGTGGCGAATCGGACGCACTATGGCGCGCCGCGACCACGGCCGCCGCCCATGCCGGGGCCGCCCATGCCCATGCCGCCGGCGGCCCTGCCTGGCCCCATTCCGCCGCCCGCGGCAGGCGGCGTGTCGGGCAGCGTCATGCCCCTTTCCTTCGCACGCTCCTGCATCCGCGTGTGATGTTCGAGGCGGAATGCGTTGCGCTCTTGCTGCGTCTTCAGAGTCCGCATCTGGTTGCGGTACTCCATGCGCTCCTGGCGGGTCATCAACTGACTGCCGTAGATGGTTGCCGGCGCGGCATCCTGCGCCATGGCGCCGCCGATCGACATCACCGCAAGCGCGATTGTCGTCATCAGCAATCTGGTTTTCATGATGTGCTCCTTTCATGGGGTTGGTCGGGAAAGTCCGGCCGCGTACTACTATTCCGCGACCGGTCCATGCCTATTTCGTTGTGGTCGTCGTTTGATCCTTCGTCTGGTCGCGAGTCCGCAACTGGTCCTTGGTCTGCAACTGGTCCTTGGTCTGCAACCGGTCCCTGGTTTGCAGTTGATCCTTGGTCTGCAATTGGTCGCGTGCCTGGGTGCGGTCCTGGCTGCGCGTCTGTGTTTGGATCTGGTCCTGTGACTGCGTTTGCGTACCTTGCGCACTGCCGAAGCCGCCACCTCCCAGGCCTCCGGCACCACCCGCGCCACCACCACCGCCGCCACCACCGCCACCACCGCCACCACCGCCACCACCACCGCCACCGGCTGCCAGTGCGCCACCGGACGCAATCATCGCGGCCATCAATACGGCAAGAATCTTCGAGGTTTTCATGTTGAACTCCTGTTTATGCAAGGGTTGTCGAACGCTCACCGTCCCCGCCCCATGCCGCGTCCGCCACCACCGAAGCCGCCTCCCCCCCCGCCGCCACTGCCGCCGCCGAAGCCGCGGCCGCCAAGACCGCGCCGGCGCGCTTCGAACCCCGTGCCATACGGCGCATCGGTGGCGCCGTCTTGCTCGCTCCGCGCCCGGTCGCGCGTCGCCTTGTCGCTGGCGTCGTCCTGCCGGGACGGAGCGCGCAAGTTGTCGCGCAGCGTCGGATCCTGTCGCGTAATGGTGCCAGGAGGAAAAACAGCCTCGCGCGGCAGCGAAAGATCCAGCGGCTTCCGGCCCGCGTCGCCAGCTGCCGGTGTCCCGGCCTGCTGCGCGGAAACCGGCGCAGCCAAGCCGAAGGCCATGGCGAGGAAAACTAGGCGGGGAATCGGGAAGGGCATGATCAACTCGTTGTCGAGGTCGGTAGCGTCATGCTCGACCATCGCGGTAACCATCGCATGTCCGCCCGGCCTCGGTCAGTTTCAGTTTGTTTCCGCGCGTTTCGGGCTGTCGGTGTCGTCCCTTGGGCGCTAGACTTGCATCATGACGTCTTCAAGCACGGCACGGATACTGGTTGTGGACGACGACCCCGCCTTGTGCGAACTGCTCTCCGACTATCTGGGCGAGAGCGGCTACTCGGTGACGACGGCGGGCGACGGCAATGCCATGCGGCGGGTGCTTGCGCATGGCTTGCCGGACGCCATCGTCCTGGACCTGATGCTGCCCGGCGACGACGGTCTGGCGCTGGCGCGTGAGTTGCGAGCCCAGTCGGAGGTGCCGATCCTCATGCTGTCTGCGCGCGGCGAGGAGATCGACCGCGTGGTCGGCCTCGAGGTCGGGGCCGATGACTACCTGGCCAAGCCCTTCAGCCCGCGGGAACTGCTGGCGCGTCTGCGCGCATTGTTGCGGCGCGCGCGGCCGGCGGCGGCAAGCGGGCCGGCCGGTTCGCACGGCTTCGGTCCGTTTGTCCTCGATACGACGGCGCGGCGCCTCTTGCGCGACGGCGTCGAGTTGCGCCTGACCGGCGCCGAGTTCGATTTGCTGCGCGTGCTCGTCGAACGGCCAAACCGGGTGCTGACGCGCGACACCCTGGTCGACCTGCTGAAGGGCTATGACCGCGATCCCTTCGACCGCAGCATCGACATCCGTGTCACCCGGCTGCGGCGGAAGATCGAGGCCGATCCCGCCGCGCCGGCCTATATACGCACCGTGCGCGGCGAAGGTTATCTCTTCAATCCGCTGGGTACGCGGGCATGACCGGCCGGGGCACCAGCCTCGCGCGCCAGTATGCGCTGTTGCTGGCGGCGTTCTTCATCGCGTTCGAGTTGCTGATGTCCGCAGCCGTGGTCGGTCTGCTCATGGTGCCGATGGCGCGCCGTGCCGCTGGTGACCTGGCCGGCTTGATGGTGCTGTCGGCGCAGACCTGGAGCGAATTGCCGCCCGATACGCGGCCCGCGTTCAAGCTGGAGCTGGCCAACAACCATGTGCTGGCCTTGCGTGCGGATCTGCCGGCGGAAGGACAGGATCCGCTGCACGGTCCCTACCTGTACTTTCTCGAGGAAGCGCTGGCCGAGAGGACGGGCAACCACCATCACCTGGTGGCCGAGGTCATTGACGGCGAGACGTGGTACTGGGTATCGCTGCCTTCCGGCGAGGGCCGGATTTCGGTCGGGTTGCCGCACGACCGCGTCGGCACGCAGCCGCTTTACACCATGCTGTTCTCGCTGGCGGCTGCCCTGGTCACGGCCCTGATCGCCTCGGCCTGGCTGGCGCGGCGGGCGGTCGGCCCGCTGGCCCGCCTGGAACAGGCGGCAACGCGCGTCGGTCGCGGCGAAATGCCGGAGCTGCTGCCTGAAACCGGCCCGCGCGAGCTGGCGGCCCTGGCCCGGCGCTTCAATGCCATGGCGCGCCAGGTGCGCGACCTGCTGGCGGCGCGGACGACGCTGCTGGCGGGCGTATCGCACGACCTGCGCACGCCGCTGGCGCGCATGCGCGTGGCGCTGGCCCTGCTGGAAAAGCACCCGACGCCGAAGTTGTTCGCCCGGCTCGAAGCCGACATCGAGGAAATGGACCGCCTGATCGGCAACGTGCTCGATCTGGCACGCGGCCTGGCCAGCGAATCGTCGGCGGACATCGACCTGCGGGGATTGCTGCGCGAACTGGCAGGCAGCGATGGCCGGGTGGTCGTCAATTGTCCCGAACTGCGCATTCGGGTGCCGTCTCTGGCGCTGCGCCGCGCCGTCGGCAACCTGATCGACAATGCGCGGCGCTATGGCGGTACGGCACCGATCGAACTCGTGGTCGAGGCCTGGGCGGGTGAGTTGCGGATCGGCGTGCTCGATCGCGGGCCCGGCATTCCGGACGATCAATTGGCGGCGGTGTTCGAGCCCTTCCATCGTGTCGATGCCGCGCGCAGCCCGGCGACCGGCGGCGCCGGGCTGGGTCTGGCCATCGTCCGGCAACTTGCCGAAGCGAACCGCTGGCGAGTGGCACTCAGGGCGCGCGCGGGCGGCGGGCTGGAAGCCTGGCTGACGCTCCCGGCAACGGCGTCAGGGCCGGCGCAAGGTGCCTGAGCGGTAGGCCTCGGAAGCGCCCTCGTAGTAGCCGACCGCCTCCTCCAGGAGCTGTTTGCCGCGTTCGCTGGGCGGCAACTCGGCGCCGCTGGCCGGGTCGACCAGGCGCCAGCGGCGCTGCGGGCGCAGTTCGAGCAGGATATCGTCCTCGAGATAGCCGACCGTCTGGTAGTTGGCGAGAAAGGCGCGCCGGTGCCGCGGGCCTTCTGCGATGATGTCGTGGCCGAAAAAGTGCGAGCGGTAGCTGAAGTTGAGCAGCGCGAGCAGCGTCGGCGCGACGTCGATCTGCGAGGCCAGCGTATCGATGCGCGCCGGCCCGATATTGGCGGGCGAGTAGATGATCAGCGGAATCCTGAACTGTTCGACCGGCAGGCCGGTCTTGCCGCGGCCCGAGGCCGTGTGGTCGGCGAGGATGACGAATACGGTATTGTCGAACCAGGGCTTGGCGCGTGCGCGGTCGATGAAATCGCCGATCGCCCAGTCGGTGTACTTCACCGCTCCCGCGCGGCCGCTGCCCGAGGGCACGTCGACGCGGCCCTCCGGGTAGGTGAACGGACGATGGTTCGAGGTGGTCATGAGGTGCGCGAAGAAGGGTCTGCCGGCGGCGGCGCGCCGGTCGAGCTCGCCGAGCGCGAGCGTGTACAAGTCTTCGTCGGCGACGCCCCAGATGTTCTCCATGTGGATCGCTTCCTTCGGGATCGCGGTGCGGTCGATGACCGTGTAGCCATTGCCGCCGAAGAAGGCGTTCATGTTGTCGAAGTAGCCGTAGCCGCCGTAGATGTAGAGCGGCTCGTAGCCGTGCTCGGCGAATACCTCGCCCAGTGTGTAGAGGCGGTCGTTGTTCGGTCGCTTGACGATGGAATTGCCGGGCGTCGGCGGGATCGACAGCGTGACGGCCTCCAGGCCGCGCACGGTGCGCGTACCGGTGGCGTAGATGCGCGTGAAGAGCAGGCCCTCGTCGGCCAGCCGATCAAGTCGCGGCGTCAGCTTGCTCCGGTTGCCGAAGGCGCCCAGGAACTCCGCCGACAGGCTCTCCACCGTCATCAGCACGACGTTGAGACGTTTCTCCGGGCCGCGGCCGACGATGTCGCGCTCGACGGCGAGCCGCGACTTGGCGGTGAAGTGCTGCGGGCCGATGTGCTCGAATTCGGAACGCAGAATTTTGTAGATGAGTTCCGTCGATTCGGTCTTGTAGAACTGGGCGTAGTCGATCTCGTTGGTGCGGAAGGCATGCCAGAACTCGTAGTGGCCGTTGCCGGCCAGTTGCGTCGCCTGCGCGTGGTCGCTGTAGTCCTTGTAGCGGGCATCGACGCCGAAGAATGAAACCGCCGGCAGCAGCAGGAACACCGCCAGGCGGCCGAGGCGGCCGCGCCAGGGCATGCCGGTCGGCTCGGCGGCGCGCTTGATGCGTTGCCAGCTCAGGGCGAGGATGAGCAAGGTGATCGCGCCGATGCCGGCAAACAGCGGCCGCAGGTCGTAGGACTCGCGGATGTTGCCGATCACCTCGCGGGTGTAGATGAGGTAGTCGACGGCGATGAAGTTGAAGCGCGAGGCGAATTCGTTCCAGAACACGAATTCGGCGGCGCCGACGAAGGCCCACACGGCAAAAGTCAGCCCTGACGACACGCCTAGCGCGGCGCGCAGGGCACGCTGCGCGCGCGGTCCGTCGGGCCAGAATGCGGCGATCAGCGCGAACGGCGGCAGCCACCAGCAGGCGGCGGCAAGGTCGAAAACGAGGCCGATGCCGACGATCGGCAGGAAGTGCGCTGGTGCAAGCAGTGCCCGGTCGCCATTGAAGGCGAGCAGTCCGAGCCGCAGCAGCGTGTTGAAGGTCAGGTACGCCACCAGGATCAGGGCGACGACCCGGAACCGACCGGCGAAGAGTTGAGGCAAGCGCTTCAGGGCCTGTCCTTCCAAGTGTGGGCCGCGCAATATAGGGGATTCGGCATCATGCAGCGTTAAGCGGTCGTTAACGGCGCATCACGGCCGGCTTCGATGCTGCTCTGCGGCATGCACGGCTTGACAGCGTTGCGCCGCGCGGGAGTATAGTCCGCGCGCAGACCCGGTCAGGCCGATGGCATTTGCGCAGTTCGGCGCGGCGGGAGACGGGTCGCATGCTCGTGAAAGTTCGATGAGTCCGGAATCGCCGGAGGCGTCGCTTCCGGTCTTTCTTCATATGCCTGAAGGGGAGGAAGGGAAATGATCTACACGAGAAAGTCGCCCGCGCTGCTGGTCATCGGCGTCATCATGCTGCTGTGGGGCTGGCTCAATGCCAGCGGCAGCGTGGACGGCATGCAGAGCTGGTTGCAGAAAAGCGCCTATTCCGACCACAAGAAGGTCAAGGAGAAGTTCGAGTCCGACCTGAAGGTCGCGACCGAGAAGGCGCAGGCGGCAGGGCAACCGGCGCCGACCATGACGATGCCCAAGTCGAAGTTCGACGACGCCAAGGCAAAGCAGGCGCAACTCAGCTACATCTTCGGCGGCGTCGCGCTCGCGCTCGGACTGCTGATCATGGTCTGGACGCCCAAGGAAGGGAATGCCGACTACTTCCTGTCGATCTTCCCGGGCATGGCCTACATCCTCGTCATCGCCTTCATCGTCCGCTGGGGCCTCGATCCGATGTTCGCCAACTGGGGCAAGGCGGCCAAGGACACGCTGGGCTTCGACTTCGCCCACATCTTCAACCTCAACTACGTGGTGCTGGGCATCGTCATCGGCATCGTCATCGTCAATGTGTTCCGGATTCCCGCATGGGCGGCGAATGGCGTGCGCACCGCGCGCTTCTTCCTCAAGTCCGGCGTGATCCTGCTCGGCACGCTGTACAGCGCGACCGAACTGGCCCAGCTTGGCGGCCTGTCGGTGGTGATGATCGGCATCTTCGTGCTCGGCTCGGTGTGGATCGTCCTGATCATGGGCAAGCGCATGCAGGCCGGCAACTCGATGACGGCGGTGCTTTCGGCCGGCATGGGCGTCTGCGGCGTCTCGGCGACGGTGGCGGCCTCGCCGGTGGTCAATGCCAAGGCGGCGGAAATCGCCTACACCATCGGCACCATCCTGATCTGGGGCGTCGGCTGCATGTTCCTGTTCCCGACCGTCGGCCACCTGCTCGGCATGGGCCCGGTGCAGTTCGGCGCCTGGGCCGGCACCGGCATCCTCAACTCGGCGCAGGTCGCCGGCGCGGCGCTGGCCTTCGACCCGCACGGCATCGAGACCCTGAAGGTCGCCGAAATCTTCAACATCACGCGCGTGCTGTTCCTGCCGATCATCGTGCTCTGGCTGGCGGCGTGGTACGTCAAGCACGAGGTCGGCGCGCAAAAGGTGAACCTGGGCCAGGTGCTGGTTGCCAAGTTCCCGGTGTTCGTACTCGGCTTCATCCTGATGTTCCTGCTGTCCACCATGGGCGCCTTCACGCCGGCGGGCCACTACCAGGGCAAGTACTTCAGCGCCGACAAGGTGAAGGAAGAGCAGTTGCTCAAGGAGAAGGACACCAAGGCGCTCGAGGGCGAACTGGCACGCCTGAAGGAAACCGAAGGTGCTGCGGCGCTGCAGGGACACTTCACCGAGAAGGCCATCAACATCGGCCAGCGGCATGCGACGCCGGAAGACGCCTACAAGGCGCTGGCCGACCTGATCGCCAACCGCAAGGAGACCAGCCGCGAGCAGGATGACCTGCTCAAGGCGGTGTCCAAGCTGAAGGACCTCAACGCCGACGCCAAGGCGGCGCTCGAAAAGGCGCACAAGCCGGTCTGGCACACCTCGAAGTCGATCTCGGCGTTCCGCGACTGGATCGCATGGCTGTTCGCCTTCGGCCTGATCGGCCTCGGCATGCAGATCACCGGCAAGGCGCTCAAGCAGGCGGGCGGCAAGCCGCTCATCATCGGCGGCGTGGTCGGCACCCTGAAGGCGGTCGGTTCGCTGATCGTCGTCCTGCTGTTCGTCAAGGAATTCGTCTAAGGAGACGCGACATGTCGGAACAAAATTTCGAACGCGGCACCAGCCTGTCGATCTTCGTCAGCGACCGCAAGGAAGACATCGGCGCACTGGTGTTCGCCATCCTGATCGCTGTCGGCGTCGTCCTGCTTGTCGGCAACTAGCGCCTTTCAGGCTCCGGCCACGCTGCTCCTGTGCCACCACGGCACGCTGGGGGCAGCGGCGGCCGAGGCGCTGGCCGGCGAGTTTGCCGTCCCCGGTGTCACCACCGTCGTCCATTGTCTGGTCGTACCCGAGCTTTGGGCCGGCATGCAGGGCGACGACTGGCTCAACAATGCCTCAACGCGCGACGCCTTCGGCAACTACGTCGAGAACATGCTGGAGAACGACGCCAGGCGCGAACTGGCGGCGGTTGAGGCGCGCTGCCGGGAGCGCGGCCTTGGCTATCGTTCCGTGCTGCGTTTCGGCGAGCCGGCGGCGACGGTACTTGCCGTCGCTGCCGAAGTCGGCGCCGACCTGGTCGTCATCGGCCCGCCGCGCCGCAAGGGCGAGGCGGGGCTGCGCTCGCGCCTGGAACTCGATCCGCTGGTGCGTGGCCTGCGCTGCCCGCTGCTGGTCGCCGCGCGGCCGTGAACGAGGGCGGCGACCTCGCCAGCGCCCAGACCGACCTGCCGATTGCGCCCGATGTCGTTGCGGCCTTTCTCGGCGATGTCGATCGCCTGCTGCGCCTGAACCCCCTGCTCGTCGTCGAGCGCTGGATGCCGGAAGCTCCGGGCCGCTTCCGTCTCGTCGCCCGCAACGAGAGCAATGAGCAACTGATCGATACGCCGGTCGACATCGAGGAGGACGAGTGCTGCCTGACGCTGCGCTATGCAAGTGGCCTCAAAAGGGCAACCAGCCTGCGGATCGAGCCTGCGCCGCAGGGAACGCGCCTCGTCGTCACGGAACACTACCCGTACCTCGAGGATGCGCAGGACCCGCGTGTCGCCGAGGTGGACAAGAGCCTGGTGCCCTGGGTGGCGGCGATTCGCCGTCACCTGCTGCAGCGCGCCGGCTGGGCCTGGCTGCCGGGCTGGCAGTGGTGGCACGAAGGCGTCATGCTCTCGATGGCACCGCGCAACCGGCGCATCGTGCGCCTGATCGTCTGGCTCGGCGCCATCGAATTCGTCGTTTTCATCGGCATGGTGGTCGTGTTACGTTTGGCAGCGTGAAGCTCGCCATCCTTTCCGACATCCATGCCAACCTCGAAGCCCTGACGGCCTGTCTTGCCCATGCGCGGCGGCACGGCGCCGACGCCTGGGCCTTCACCGGCGACCTGGTCGGCTATGGCGCCGATCCGCATGCCTGCCTGGGCATCGTGCGCGACCTGGCGGCGCAGGGCGCCATCGTGCTGCGTGGCAACCACGACGATGCGGCCCTGGGCGGCTTGTGGCCCGACATGAACCCGGTCTCGCGGGAAGCCGCGGTGTGGACGCGCAGTCGGCTCGGCGAGGCCGAGCGCGACTTCCTTGCCGCGCTGCCCTATGTCGTCGCCCGCAAGGATCTGCTGTTCGTCCATGCCAGTGCCGCACAGCCGGAGAACTGGGAGTACATCGTCGGACCGGCCGCCGCCGCCCGCTGCCTGGCGGCCACCGAAGCTAAGATCGTCTTCGGCGGCCACGTCCATCATCCCCGCCTCTACTTCTCGGCGCGCGGCGACGTATCCGCCTTCGTGCCGCGCCCCGGCATTGCAGTGCCGCTGTCGGCCGGCCGCCGCTGGCTGGCGCTGGCCGGCTCCGTCGGCCAGCCGCGCGACGGCAATCCTGCCGCGAGTTACCTGCTGTTCGATGGCGTATCGCGGCGGCTGACTTTTTATCGAGTCGCCTACGACTGGCTTACTGCGGCGGCAAAGATCCGTGCCGCCGGCCTGCCGAACACGTTGGCGCAAAGACTGGAACACGGCCTGTGAGCGGGCGCGTCGGCGACTTCCGCATCCTCGGCCCGTTCCGCTCGGGCAGCATGGCCGAGCTGTTCGAGGCCGAGGCGCCGAGCGGCGAGCACTGTCTGGTCAAGCGCCCGAAGCTCGGTTTCGGCAGCCATCCCGCCTGCTATGCCGGTTTCGAGACCGAGCAGATGGTGCTCGGCCGGCTCGCCGGGCCGCACGTGCCCCGCTGCCTGGGGCAGGGCGAGGAAACCGCGGACGGCCGCGGTCCGTGGCTGGCCATCGAACGGATCGAGGGACAATCGTTCGAGGCGATCGCTGCCGCCGCGCCGCTGCCGGCCGCCGAGGTAGCTCGCCTGGGGGTGTTGCTGGCCGATGCGCTGCACGCGCTGCACCGGCAGAATGTCGTCCATCAGGACCTGACGCCCGCGCACATCCTCCTGACCGTGCAGGGCCGCGTGGTGCTGATCGACTTCGGTCTCGCCTGCCACGGCGACCTGCCCGATCTTGCGGCCACCGAGGGCGGGGCGGCGACTCTGGGCAGTCCGGCGATCATCGCGCCCGAGCAGGTGCTCGGCGTGCGCGGCGACCCGCGCAGCGACCTCTTCGCCGCCGGCGCGATCCTCTACCGGCTGGCAACCGGTCGCTATCCCTTCGGCAGCGTCGCGAGCCGCTGGGGGCTGCACCGCCGGCGCTGGTTCGACCCGCCGCCGCCGCGCCTGGAGAACCCGGAAATTCCCGAATGGCTGCAGGAGATCATATTGCACTGCCTGGCCGTGCGGCCGGAACGGCGCTATGCCTCGGCTGCCCAGCTTGCCTATGACCTGGCGCACCCCGATCAAGTGGTCGTCGGCGAACGGGGCCGCCGACTGCGGCGGGGCGGCTTGCGGCTGGCGGTGAAACGCTGGTGGTCGGAACGCCAGCTCGACCTCGCCGAGCCGGCCCGGCCGGTTCGGCAACTGGAGCGCGCACCGCATTTGCTGGTCGCGGTCGACACCGACGACCAGAATGGGGCGCTCGCCGAGGCGATGCGCCACACCCTGCGGCGCCTGATCGCCCATGACCCGCATTGGCGAATCACCTGCGTCGGCGTACTGGAACCGTCGATCATGACCGAACAGGACGAGGGCGCTTCGATCGGCCATTCGCTGCATACCGCCAAACTGGCGATCCTGCACCAGTGGGCGCATCCGCTGGCGCTGCCCAGGGAGCGCCTTCGCTTCCACGTACTGACCGGTGGCGAGGCGGCGGCGCAACTGGTCGACTACGCCCGCGCGGCGCACGCCGACCACATCGTGATGGGCGCGCGCGGCTCCTCGGTCATGCGCCGCTATCTCGGCAGCGTGTCGGCGCGCGTCGTCGCCGAGGCGCCGTGCAGCGTCACCGTGGTGCGCGTCCCGCAGGCGCAGGACGGCTGAGGCTCAGGCGTTCCTGCCCTTCTGCCAGAGCGCGTCGCCGCCGCCGGCCGCCTTGTTGAGCCAGCGGCCGAGCACGAACAGCAGGTCGGAAAGACGGTTGAGGTACTTGCGCGCCGCATCGGAGACGGTTTCCGAGCTGCCCAGGCTGACCACCGCGCGTTCCGCCCGGCGGCAGACCGTACGGGCGAGATGGGCCAGCGCCGCAGCGCGGGTGCCGCCGGGCAGGATGAATTCCCTGAGCGGCGAGAGTTCGCGGTTGTAGCGTTCGACGGCGGCTTCGATGCGCGCCAGTTGCGTTGCCTTCAGGAAGCTGGCGCCCGGCACGGCCAGTTCGCCGCCGAGGTCGAAGAGGTCGTGCTGGATGCCGACGATCAGCTCGCGCGCCTCATCCGGCATGTCCTCGCAGAGGATCACGCCCAGCAGCGAGTTGAGTTCGTCGACTTCGCCCAGCGCGGCGATGCGCGGCGCATCCTTGCCGACGCGCGAGCCGTCGGCGAGGCCGGTGGTGCCGGCGTCGCCGGTGCGGGTGGTGATCCTGGTCAGGCGGTTGGCCATGGCGGGCCTCCTGGTTTGGGCTGACCGCAATTATTGCAGAAGCGCCGCTGCCGTCCCTCAGTCCTGGCGGATCGGCGCGCCGCGGTCGGCGGCGTTCACCAGCAGCACTGCGCATTCGAGGTTGCCGATGACCTGGTCGGCGACGCGGTTGAGCTTGCGGCGGCGGTTGCCGACGACGACGAGGTCTGCGCCGATGCGGATGGCTGCGTCGGTGATTTCGCGGCAGGGGGTGCCTTCGACGATCAGCGTGTCGCAAGCGATGCCTTCGAGTTTCATCAGCGCCGCCTTGCGGGCGACTTCCTCCTCCGCCGCTGCGCGCGAGAGGCCGGGGCCGGCCACGGCGACGATGGTCATCGGCGTGGCGGTGGCCTTGGCGATCTGCGCCGCCTGGTCGGCGACGGTGTCGCTGAAATCGCTGCCGTCGCTGGCGAGCAGGATGCGCTTGTGCCACATGGCAGCCTGCCAGCCGGCGATCAGCACGTGGCTGTCGGCCTGGGCGACGAGCTGTCCGGCGATGTCGCCGACCAGCTTTTCCCGGAGGTCGCCGCGCGGCGGCCGGCGGCCGATGATCAGGATGTTGGTGTCGGCCGTCTTGGCCGCGGCCACCACTTCCTGCACCGGCGACTTGCCGATGCGGACGATTTCCTCGGTCACCACGCCCGCGACCCGCGCCTCGTGGGCGACGGCTGCCAGTCGCGCCTGGCCGAGTTCCTCGTCGGCTTCCGCATTGATGACCGTCACCACGTCGAGCGTGATGGCGAAGCGCGCCGCCAGTGCGACGGCGATGTCGGTCGGCACGCGCGCGAACTCGCTGCCGTCGGTGGCCAGCATCAGGCGCTGGCGACGATAGCCGTCAGGCAGGATGCCCTTGTTGCACTCGCTGAAGATGCGCGTCTTGCAGCTGCGGCAGATGTTCGGGTCGAGTGTCCAGTAGAGCGCGCCGGTGACGTTGGCCATCACCGGGAAGAAGGCGCCCTCGCCGATCTCGTGATCATAGCCGCCCTGCTTGAGGAAATCGAAGCTGGCCTTGTTGAGGCGATAAAAGTAGAGGCCGCCGCCCATGCGCCGGCGGCGGCGCGCTTCCTGCGCCAGCACTTCCGCGCCGGCGATGTCGATGTTGGTCAGGCTGGCGGCCGCGATCAGCACCGACTTCTGTTGCGGATTGTCCTCGTCGATTTGCTGCAGGGCCGCCTGCACATAGCTGGCGGCGCCGAAATAGACCGGGCCGTTGATGCGCACGATGCGCAGTTGCGGGCACTCGGGCCGGCCCTTGGCGCGCACGAAGTGATAGGCGCCTTCCTCGGGCGCCGGCACCACGGGCACGATCTCCGGCTTCGAACTCTTGTAGAGGAACAGCACCAGCGACAGGAAGACGCCGAGGAAGATGCCCATTTCGAGGTTGAACAGCGTGCCGACCAGCGTCACGACCAGGATGACGGTCTCGGCACGGCTGGTATGGGTGATGTGCTCGATATGGTGGAAGTCGATCAGGCCCCAGGCGACCAGGAACAGGATGCCGGCCATGGCTGCGTTGGGCAGGTAGGCGGCGAGCGGTGCGACCACCAGCAGCACGACGACCAGGAACACGGAAGCGAAGATCGAGGCGAGCGGCGTGCGGGCGCCGGCTTCGTAGTTCACGCCGCTGCGGTTGAACGAACCGGAGGACGCGTAGGCCGAGAAGAAGGAACCGACGATGTTGGAGAGGCCCTGGCCGATGAATTCCTGGTTGCCGTCGATGCGCTGCTCGGAGCGCACGGCGATGGCACGCGAGATCGACACCGCCTCGGTCAGCGCCAGCATGGTGATCACCAGCGCCGGGCCGATGGTGTGGCGCAGCGTGTCGAGAGAGAAGTCGGGTGTGGACAGTGGCGGCAGCCCGGCCGGCAGCGCGCCGACGGTCTTGATGCCGGTCGCCTCCTGGCCCAGCCAGAAATTGAGAATCTCCGCCAGGATGCTGCCGACGATCATCGCGGCGATCATGTAGGGGATCTTCTTCAGGTAGCGCTTGGTCAGGATGCCTGTGACGAGCGTCACCAGGGCGACGGCAAGCACATAGGAATTGATGTCGAGGAACTGGACGAAGAGCTGGTGCACGATCTCGTAGAACGGCGTACCGCGCGGGATACTGATGCCGAAGAAATTGCGCACCTGGCTGGCGGCGATCAGCACGGCCGCACCGGCGGTGAAGCCGATCACCACGGTGTGGGAGATGAAGTTCACCAGCGCGCCCATGCGTGCCAGGCCCAGCGCCAACTGGAACACGCCGACCAGGAAGGTGAGCGTCAGCACCAGGCTGATGTACTGCGCGGAGCCGGGCTCCGCCGCATGCGACATGGCGGCGAAGACGGCGATGGAAATCGCCGTGGTCGGGCCGGAGACCAGATGCCAGCTCGACCCCCAGAGCGCGCCGATCACCGCCGGCATCATGGCGGCGTAAAGGCCGTATTGCGGCGGCAGGCCGGCGATGGTGGCGAAGGCGACGCCTTGCGGCAGGACGATCAAGGCGCCGGTGAAGCCGGCGAGCATGTCGTCGCGCGCGGTCTTGCGGGTGACCAGCGGCCACCAGCGCAGGAAAGGCAGTAGTTTTTGCAGCAGGCCGGCTGGGGCTCTCATTTGGGGCACCGACGCTTCGGATGGCGCAGGCATTGGGACTGTGGAAGGCATGAATATTAGCAGATTTGAATATTTCGGCCAGACCTGCGAGTCTAGCGGCCAGCCCGTGAAGGCTGCGTCAAGCGCCGAATTCGAGTGTCGCGATGGTGCCGCCGCCCGGCGGGCTGTCGAGCGCGATGTGCCAGCCGTGGCGGTCGCAGACGCGCTTGACCAGGGACAGGCCGATGCCGGCGCCGCTGCTTTCCGGACCGCGGTGATAGCGGCGGAACACCTGGGCCATTTCGTCGTCCCGGATGCCGATGCCCGTGTCCCGGACCGAGAGCCGTGCGGAATCGAGCGTCACGGCGACCGTGCCGTTGCTCGTGTGCGCAACGGCGTTATGCACCAGATTGGCGACGACGATGGCGAACATCGCGGCGGGTACCGGCAGGCGGACAGCTTCGCCGGTTTCGAGTGCCACCGTCGTGCCGCGGCTGGCGGCCAACGGCTGGTAGCGTGTGATGCATTCCCGGGCTATCTGGGCGGCATCGCACTGCGCCTCGATCGGCGCATTCTCCTCGCGCGCCAGCAGCAACAGCGCGGCGAGCAGATCCGACATGTCGGTCGCGGCGCGTTCGATGCGCGCGATTCGGGCGGTCTGGGCGGCGGAAAGATTGCCGTCCTCGGCCAGCAGTTCCGCGGCGCCGCGTATGACCGCCAGGGGCGTCCGCAATTCGTGGCTGGCGTCGGCGGCGAAGGCCCGTTCGCGCGCGACGAAGGCGGCAAGTCGCGTCACGTATTGATCGAAGGCGCCGGCCAGTTCGGCGATTTCGTCGTCGGGCTCGCCCTCGACGGCCATGCGCGGCGGATTCTCCGCCGGCGCGGCACTTACCGAACGGGCCAGTTCGGTTACCGGAGCGATGACGCGGCCCGCCAGCCAAAGACCGCCGACGGCCGCCAGTAGGGTCATGATTGCAGCACCGGCCACCAGGTAGCCGAGAAAGCGCTGCTCGCGGCGCTTCTGGCGTTCCTCGCTGAACAGGATCAGATAGCGATCGCCGTCCCGTTCTGCCACGGCGGCGCGGTGGGGAATGCCGTCGATGCTGATTTCGTGCTGGCCGACAGCCAGGCCGCGCAGCGGCTCGGGAATCTCCGACCTTGGCGCGTCGTGTGCCACGAGGTAGCCGCGCAAGCCGACCGTGTTCGGCGGCAGTGAGTTCGGGTTGCGTGCCCGGCGCGCCATGTAGTCCTCGAGTTCGGCCTTCAGGGTCTGGTCCATCAGGCGCTGCGAAACGTCGTGGGCGGCGAACCAGATGCCGGCAGTCAGGAGCAGGCTGAGCACGGCGCCGAGACTCGCGAACGCGATCGCGACCCGAAAGCGGAGGCTATGACGCCTTGCCATCGGGAGGCGAGATCTGCCAGCCGAGTCCGCGCAGCGTCCTGATCAACTGCCGTGGAAAGGGCTTGTCAACCGCGTTGCGCAGGATATGCAGGTGGGCGCGCAAGGCGTCGCTGTCGGGGGGCGCGTCGCCCCATGCGGCACGCTCAAGTTCCTCCCGCGACAACACTTTCGGTGCCGCGCGCATCAGCGCCTCGAGCAGCCGCAAGGGAATCGGCGGCAGCAGGATGCTGACGCCGCCGCGGTCGATGCGCAGGCTCTTCGGGTCGAAGCTCAGGTCGGCCACTCTGAGTTCGCCGTGGGCAAAGGCGGCGTTCGCGCGCCGCGCCAGGGCATGCAGGCGGGCTTCCACTTCGCGCAGGGCGAACGGTTTGACCAGGTAGTCGTCGGCGCCGGCTTCCAGTCCCGCCACCTTGTCTTCCAGCGTGTCGCGCGCCGTCAGCATCAGGATCGGTGTGATGTTGCCGGCTTCGCTGCGTAGGCGGCGGCAGAGGGTAAGTCCATCAATTCCTGGCAGGATCAGGTCCAGCAGGATGGCGTCGAAGTCGTGGATGGTTGCCAGGTGCAACCCGGTCAGGCCGTCGCCGGCGGCGTCGACCAGGTGGCCGCGCGCGGCGAGATAGTCCACCAGATTGGCGGCCAGATCGGGGTCGTCTTCGATTACCAGCACCTTGAGCGGGGCGTTCATGGCCCCGATTATCGCCTGCGAAAGCGCGTGCCGGTGGTGGAACGACAACGGTCAAACGGCCCTGATGGCCAGTACCGGGCAGTCCGCGAAACCGATCACCCGTTCGGCAACGCTGCCCATGAGCAGGCGGTCGAGTCCGGTGCGGCCATGGGTGCCGACGACGATGAGGTCGGCTTTCGCTTTGCGGGCCTGGTCGAGGATCACCTGCTCGGGACGCCCCTCGGCGACGATGCCGGTCACCACGGCCGTACTGCCGGCCAATTGGTGCTTGACCGCCTCGACGGCCACGACGGCCTCGCGCCGGCGCTGTTCGTTATGGCTGGGCAGCACTGCCGACACGACGGTGAGGGGCAGGCCGGTGGCAATTGCGATTTTGCCGGCCATGTCGGCTGCGGCCTCGGCGTGGCGCGAGCCGTCGGTTGCCACCAGGATGCCGCTGCGCCAGGCCTGGGCGCCGCGCGGCACCGTCAGGACGGGGCAGCCTGCATCGCCGATGACGCGCGCAGTGGCGTCGCCGATCAGTGTACGCGCCAGCCCGCGCTTGCCGCGCCGCCCCATGACGACGAGGTCGGCGGCGGACTCAGCCGCAGCCTCGACGATGCCGCGTGAGGGCTCTGCCGCCTCGGCGACGATCTCCTCGTGCTCGATTTCCTGCGCGCTAGCCGCGGCTGCAGCGACATTGCGCTGCGCGGCTTCGATCGCCATCCTTTCCAGTCCCGGAACGCTCGATGCATATTCCGGGTTGTATACGGCAATGCCGGCGATCAGCAGGCGCGCCTGGTCGCGGGCGGCGACGGCAGTGGCCACCCGAACCGCGCCGGCGCTGAATTCGGAACCGTCGGTGGCGAGCAGGACGCGGGCGAAGCGGCCGGCGAAGGCACGTTCGCCGTGCCGCGGTGCAAGTGCCGCCAGGCTCGCGGCCAGTTGCCGCGTCGATTCGCTCTTGCGGTGCTCGGCGATTCCCTTGGTCAATGAGGTCAGCACCGTCACCGCGCCGAGGATGAGCGCCACCGCCAGCACGGAATCTCCCAGCGTCGTCAGCGTTGCCATGTTGCCCGGCTCCATCGGGGCGATCATGCCGAGCTGCGAGAGGTAGCCGGGGATGTAGAAGAAGCGCGAGAACAGCACGGTGAGCATGATCACCGCCATCACCAGTTTGATCTGGTAGTCCTTGACGTAGGTGGTGCCGATGGCGCCGAGCTGGATGCCGAACAGCGAGCCGAGCAGGATCAGCATCGCGAGCCGGATATCGACCGCGCCTTCGAGGCCATAGACGAATGTGCCGCCCAGGCCCATGACGAAGGCGATCACCAGTTCGGTCGCCGAGGCCATGATCGCCGGCACGCCCAGGATGTAGATCATCGCCGGCACGCCGATGAAGCCGCCGACCGCGATGGTGGCGGCCAGCATGCCGGTGGCGAAGCCGATCGGCAGGATGAACAGCATCGAAATGCGGGCGTCGAGCGCCTTGAAGTGGATCATGGTGCCGGGAATCACGATCGACTGCGCCCAGCGCGCCAGCTTCGGCACCTCGGTCGGTGCATCGTGACCGGCCCGCTTCAGCCGGCGGTAGTCGCGCAGCACGAAGCCGCCGACGACGGCCAGCACGACGATGAAGATTACGGAAACGTAGAGGTCGGTACCGGCGCGGCCGAAGTCCTGCTTGATGGCGGTCATCAGGTGCTTGCCGTAGAGCATGCCGGCTTCGGCGACCAAACCGAGGATCAGCCCGAGTTTGACGTCGACCTGTCCGTACCTGTGGCGCTTTGCCGCGCCGACCAGCGCCTTGGGGAACTTGTGACAGATATTGGTGGCGACGGCGACCATGGCCGGTGCGCCGAGCGACATCATGGCCGGCGTCAGCACGAAGGCGCCGCCCGAGCCGATGAAGCCGGACACCATGCCGGCGATGAAGCCGATCAGCACCAGCAGGAAGACGGTGGCGGCATTGAGTTCGATGAACTGGATGGCTTCC
>JACRIZ010000107.1 GCA_016235765.1 Rhodocyclales bacterium
ACCGAGCGCATCGACGTCGACCACGATCTTGCCGGCGGACTGCGCGGCATCGGTATGCATCAGGCTACCGTTGGCCCGCGCCAGCGTCGCGATTTCGGCGATGGGCTGGAGCGTGCCGACCTCGTTGTTGGCGTGCATCACGGAGACCAGCGCGGTGTCCAGCCGCAGCGCCGCCGCGACATCGGCGGGATCGATGCGACCGGCCGCGTCGACGGGAACGATGGTCACGTCCCAGCCCAGCTCGCGCAGGTGCAGCGCTGGCTGCATCACCGCCGGATGCTCGATGGCGCCGATGACGATGTGGCGTTTCCGCGGCAGGGCGTGCGCGACGCCGAGCAGGGCGAGGTTGTTCGCTTCGGTGGCGCTGCCGGTGAAGACGATCTCGCCGGGGTCTGCGCCGATCAGCGTGGCCACGGAGTGGCGTGCCGCCACGACTGACTTCTGCGCCTCGACGCCGAGGACATGGGACGAGGAGGGGTTGCCGAACTCCGCATGCAGGAAGGGCTGCATGGCGGCGGCGACTTCCGGCGCCACCGGCGTGGTGGCGTTGTAGTCGAGATAGATGGGGGCAGTCATTCACGCCGCTCCAGATCCTGCATCTTCTGCTCGTATTCCTGCCGGTCGATTTCGCCGCGCGCATAGCGTTCCCGCACGATATCGGCAGCCGCATTCCTGCCCGCCCGCCAAGGCGACGATCCGGTTGCCAACCAACGCACCAGGGCGATGAGGCCGACGATGAGCAGGCCCCAGAATAAGACCATGAACACGGGGCCGAAACCCCACCAACCGAATTGGTTCATCACGGCATATCTCCTCAAGCGATGAGCAGTTGCCGGATCGCGGCAACGATGTCCGGGGCGTCGAATTCCCGGCCGCCTGTGGCGCGGAAAGCGAGGCGGCCCTGGCGGTCAACTAGGAAAGTGGTCGGCAGGCCCCGCACCGGCCAGCCTGCCATCGCCTTCGCGTCGCGGTCGAACAGCACGGGGAATTCGGTGTTGCCGGCGAAGGAGAAGACCGTGTCCGGGTCCTCGCCGACATTGACGGCGACCACCTCGAATTCCGCGGGCTTGAACAGCTTGCGTACCCGGCCAAGCGAGGGAAACTCCTTGCGGCAGGGCGGGCACCAGGTGGCCCAGAAATTGACCAGGACCACGCGTCCCTTGAAACCGACGAGGTCGACCGGCTTGTCGTCGGCATCCTTGAGCCGCAACGCGGGGGCGGCCGATGGCGGCGACAGCGGCGTCATGCCCCGGCCCTGCGCCCGCGCCAGCGGAACCGCGGTCAGCGCCAACAGGCCGGCGAGAAAGTGTCGGCGCTCAGTCATGGGCACAGTCGAGTCGATCGAGAACGATTTCATGGCTTCCCTTTTCATCCGAATAGCGGGCCACGAGGCGGAACGGCCCGACGGGTGCGGCTTCCAGCGTCGCCATGCCCATGATCCAGTCGCCCGGCGCGAAGACGTTTTGGCTCTGGAACTGCGCCCATCGGAAGGCGATGCGTGCCGGCTGCGGCACACCGGCCTTCTCCCAGGCGGCATCCCAGGCCTCCGGCGAACGCAACGCGATCCGCCTGCCGTCGGTACCGAGCGCATGCCAGTCGGCGAGCCGCGTCGTCAGTGTCCGCGTGCCGCCATTCTGCATGCCGAACGAAAAGCCGCAGCTTTCGGCGTAGGGCCGGATGGCGTCGGCAGTAAATCCGCGCGCTTCGTAGAAAGCCGTGCGCGATCCCTTGCCCAGCGGATTGGCCATGACGGCCACCTTGCCCACGCGGGCCTGCTGGCGCCATTCGATGTCACTGTCGGCCAAGGTCGGTACAACTGTGCCGGTCAGCACTGCCAACATGCAGATGCGCTGCGCATTCATGGCGCGTAGCCGGCCAGCAGGGCGCCGTCGCGGTAGACGCGCAGTTCTCCCGGGGCGAACGGGTGCCAGTCGCCGGCGTCAAGCGGTTCGGTCGCGACCAGCGCGAGACCGTCGGCCCGCTCGGCGTGATGCAGGCGGTCGTGCCCATGGGCGACCAGTATGCTGCCGTCGGAGAGCAGGAAGTTGAACTTGCCGAACAGGGCGATCTCGCTTGTACGCGCTTCCAGGCGGCCGAGCCAGTGATCGGGGTCGGCGGGATCGTAGCTGTCGACAATGCCGGCCAGCAACTGGCAGAAGGCGAATTCGGAATCCGTCTCGCCTTCGGGGCGACAGGTGTCGAGTCGGCAAGGGCGGCCGACGATGTCGGGCACCATGCCGTTGTGGGCGAAGATCCATTCGCGTCCGCAGCACGCGTGGGCGAAGGGATGTGTATTGCTGGCGCCGGGCACGGCAGGATGGGTCGCCTTGCGCACATGGGCGAGCACCAGGTCGCCGCTCACGTCCTGCGCGAGTTGTCGCATCCGTTCGCTGCGATGGCCGGGTTCAGGGGCCTTTTCGATCCGCGCCGCGCCGGCCTGCCACCAGGCCAGCCCCCAGCCGTCGGGGTTGTCGGCGGTACCGCCGCCGCGGGTGCGAAATGGCGTCAGCCAGGAGGAATATCCCCTTGCCTTGCTGGCGGATGCGCCAAAGAGTTCACACATGGCACGGCTCCATCGTTACGCGCCACCCTGCACACTCTTGACCATGATGTAGCTGGAAACAATGACCAGGAACCAGGCGAAGCCGCGCTTGAGCAGTTCGCCGTGCAGGCGGCGGGCCACGCGGGTGCCGACCAGGCTGCTGGCGACGGTGACGCCGGTGAAGGAAGCCATCAGGCCGTAGTTGATCGGGACGGCGCCGAAGTAGCCGGCGAAGCCCGCGTAGGACTTGATCGCGACGATGGCCAGCGAAGTACCGATG
>JACRIZ010000108.1 GCA_016235765.1 Rhodocyclales bacterium
AACCAATGTCTTCGTGACACGGTCGCCGACCATAGACGCCGCTGTTGTGAGCATCCCTAGCCGGATGCACCTGATGCGGCAGGAACGCGACCCCCCTGAACCCAGGTTCAGGAGACTCGGCCTGACGGCACGCGCGGGGAATCAGATCGAGGGCACGGAAGTTTCCGTGCCCTTTCTTTTTTCGTCCGGCGGTCGCCGTACCTGACCGAAATCAAGGTTTGCCGGCGCGGACGGAGGCGAAAATGCGCTGCCTGTCGCCACTCCGCCCGGTCACATGCTCCGCTTCGTCATCCTCCCCGTACTGCTGCTGTTGAATGCCGTTTCCGCCGCGACGGCGGAAACGTCGCCTGCCCAGGACAGCGGTAAGGACATCAACGGCCCCTGCGCGGCCTGCCACGGCGATCTGGGACAGGGCGGCAAGCGCGGCGAGTATCCGCGCCTGGCCGGCCAGAAGCCCGCATACCTGGAGCAGCAGTTGCGCAACTTCCGTTCGCGCGCGCGCCTCAACATCCCCATGCTGCCCTACACCCAGGAGCGGGAACTGTCTGACGAGGACATCAGGCTGGTGTCGGCCTACCTGGCCGGCATCCAGCTGCAGACCGATTTTCCCGATTTCCAGGCGGGCGACGATGCGCTGACACGCCTGGAAGCCATGGAGAAGGTAATGATCATCCCGAAACTGGAGGGTGACCTCGCGAACGGCAAGGCGCTCTACGACGAGGAGTGCGCCTATTGCCACGGCGGCACCGGTCGGGGCATCCGCCGCTTCCCGATGCTGGTCGGGCAGTACACGAACTATCTGCAACGGCAAATCGACGCTTACCTCAAGCGCGAACGGCCGCACGACAGCGACGAGACCCTGGGCGTTCTCGGCCGGCTTTCGAAAAAAGACATCGACGACATCCTCGCCCACATCACGTACCTGCAGGACGTCAAGCCCTGAGCGGACGAGCACGCCGACCCGGATGCGGCTACACTGCCGCCGACGATCGGAGAGAACGAAAAACGTGCGCTACTGGCTGATGAAGACCGAGCCCGGCGTGGTCGGCATCGACGACGTATTGGCGATGCCCAACCAGACCGTGGATTGGTGGGGAGTGCGCAACTACCAGGCGCGCAATTTCATGCGCGACCAGATGAAGGTCGGCGACAAGGTGCTCTTCTACCATTCGAGTTGTGCCGAGCCGGGCATCGCCGGCCTCGCCGAGGTGGCGAAGCTTGCTTATCCCGACCGGATGCAGTTCGACCCGAAAAGCCCCTATTTCGATCCCAAGTCGACGCCCGGGAATCCGCGCTGGGTGAACGTCGATGTGCGGGTAACGAAGAAGACGCGCCTGATCGGCCTGGCCGAACTGCGCAGCCACCCGGAGCTTGAGCGCATGCGCCTGCTCCAGCGCGGCAATCGCCTGTCGATCACGCCGGTCGATCCGGCGGAGTGGGAGTTCATCACCGGGAGCTTGCTGAAGTGAACGAGTGGTTCGTCGGCTACCTGGTGCTCGGTGCGGTGGCCGGCTTCTTCGCCGGCCTGCTCGGCGTCGGTGGTGGCGCCATCATGGTGCCGGTGCTGGCGCTGATGTTCGCCGCCCAGGGTTTCCCGGACCAGCACCTGATGCACCTCGCACTCGGCACCTCGATGGCGACCATCGTCTTCACCTCGATCTCCAGCCTGCGCGCGCATCACCGGCATGGCGCGGTGATCTGGCCCATCGTGCGCGCCATCGCGCCCGGCATCGTCGTCGGCACCCTGCTCGGCGCGCAAGTGGCCGGGTTCATCCCGACCCGGCCGCTGGCCATCTTCTTCGCCATCTTCATCGCCTATGTCGCGGTGCAGATGATCCTCAACGTCAAACCCAAGCCCACGCGCCAGTTGCCGGGCACCGCCGGCATGTTCGGCGTCGGTGCCTTCATCGGCGGTATTTCGGCGCTGGTGGCGATCGGCGGCGGCTCGTTGTCGGTGCCCTTCATGACCTGGTGCAACGTGAAGGTTCACAACGCCATCGGTACCTCCGCCGCCATCGGTTTTCCGATCGCGCTGGCCGGGACCATCGGCTACATGATCGCCGGCTACGGAGCGACCAATCTGCCCGAGGGCGCCTACGGTTTCATCTACCTGCCGGCGCTGGCGGCGACCGTGGTCGCTTCGATGCTGGTCGCGCCGATCGGTGCGAAAGTGGCGCACAGCCTGCCGGTCGCGACCGTGAAGAAGATCTTCGCCGCGCTGTTGCTGGTACTGCTGGCCAAGATGCTGCACGGCCTGTTCTCCTGATGGCCGAGACCCGCAGGCCGGCCTGGCTGGAAGCGCTGCTCAACCGGCGGATGCTGATCTGCATCTTCACCGGCTTTTCCTCGGGCCTGCCGCTCTACCTGCTGCTCAACCTCGTGCCGGCCTGGCTGCGCACCGAGGGCATCAGCCTCAAGGCCATCGGCCTGTTCGCGCTGATCCAGTTGCCCTATACGTGGAAGTTCCTCTGGTCGCCGTTCCTGGATCGTTATGCGCTGCCCTGGCTGGGCCGGCGGCGCGGCTGGATGGCAGTGACGCAGGCCTCCTTGCTGGGCTTGATCGCCGCCCTCGGCATGTTCTCGCCGCAGGTCGACCTGCAGATCATCATCGTCCTCGCGACCCTGCTTGCCTTTGTCTCGGCCACCCAGGACATCGTGCTCGATGCCTATCGTCGCGAACTGCTGTCCGACCACGAACTGGGACTGGGCAACTCGGTGCACGTTAACGCCTACCGCATCGCCGGCCTGGTGCCGGGCTCGCTGTCGCTGATCCTGGCCGACCACCTGCCGTGGGGCGAAGTGTTCGCAATCACGGCGCTGTTCATGCTGCCGGGACTGGTCATGAGCCTGCGGGTGACGGAAATAGTCAGCCGTGGCGGTACGCCCCGCACGTTGCGCGAGGCCGTCGTCGAGCCCTTCCACGAGTTCGTCACCCGCGCCGGCTGGCGCGAAGCCTTGCTGGTGCTGGCCTTCATCTTCTTCTACAAGCTGGGCGACTCGTTGTGCACCGCGCTGGCGACACCCTTTTACCTCGACATGGGCTTCGCCAAGTCGGAGATCGGCCTGGTCGCCAAACACGCCGGACTGTGGCCGGCGGTGATCGGCGGCCTGCTGGGCGGCTTGTGGATGGTCAAGCTCGGCATCAACCGCGCGCTCTGGTTGTTCGGCGTCGTGCAACTGGTGTCGATCTTCGGCTTCGCCTGGCTGGCGTGGATAGGTCCGAACGCGAGCGTTGCTGCGCCGCAACTCGCGCAGCTCGCGCTGGTGATCGGCTTCGAGGCGCTGGGCGTCGGCCTCGGTACTGCGGCCTTCGTCGCCTTCATCGCGCGCGCCACCAACCCGATCTATACCGCAACGCAATATGCGCTCTTCTCCAGCCTGGCCGCGGTGCCGCGCACGCTGATCAACTCGGGTGCCGGCTATCTGGTCGAGCAGATGGGCTGGTTCGGTTTCTTCCTGCTGTGCGCCGCACTGGCGGTGCCGGGCATGTTGCTGCTGTTCCGCGTCGCGCCCTGGCGAAACCAAATCGCTTGAATTAGTCCGTTTGGACCCCACTGACTACTTAACATCGGTGCGTACTTGACGTTATAGTGAATACGTCAGGTCGTATTACTCAACGGAGGCCAGACATGTTAGTAGTGATGGACATGAGCACTGGAAAAATAGAAGAACGGCTTGAGCCGGAGTTCGGGTGTTTCGAGGAGGAAGTGCTGAATGCCGAATGGCAGCGGCCGGAGTTGCAACTCGGTCTGCAGCCCGTCGCCCGTCATCGCGACCGCTCACCCGCCGAAGGCGAGATCGAATCGTTCTTGAACGCCGTCTACCGTAGCCAGGAATAGTCCTGGCCCGCACATCGGCCGCGCAATGGCGCGCGGTCAGATGTTTCCTTTTTCCCCAAATTACAGAGTGTGTGTACGGTCGCCGCGGACGAAACCGCGCAGCGGCTCTGTAATGCCGCGCCCGAGGGCGATGACCTTGAACAGCTCGCCCATCTCGTTCGGCGAGATCAGCATTTGCACCGCGCCCGCCGCGCGCAACCCCGAGCTCTCGTCGGCAGCGCGGCGCGCAGCCAGCAGTTCGCCCAGGCCCAGGTTGATCAGGAAGCTCGCCTGGCTCGTGTAGCCGAGCACCTCCAGACCGGCGCCGTGGCCGGCTTCCGCAACGGCGGTGAAATCGACGTGCGCAGTGATGTCCGACAGGCCGGGCCAGGCGAACAGCTCGTCGTGGGCGCGATGGCGGTAGTGGCAGCGCAGTGTGCCGCCGTTGCGGCCCGGGTGGTAGTACTCGTGGCGCGGCAGTCCGTAGTCCAGCAGCAGCAGCGCGCCGCGCTCCAGGCGGCGCCCCCACTCGGCCACCCAGCCGGCAGCCGCCAGCCCGATTTCGCTTTCGTAGGGCGCCACGACCGGCAAGGCGCCGGCCGCCTGGGCCAGATAGCCGGGCGCGGGTCGCTCGGACCAGGCGAAGCGATCATCGGCGATGGTTACGCCCCGCTCCCGCAGGCCTTCTTCACGCCACGCCAGCGCGTGGACGGGCATCGCGTCGAGCAGTTCGTTGGCGACCACGCAGCCCGAGAAAGCCTCCGGCAATCGGTCCAGCCAGGCGACGCGATCGAGCAGCCCGGGCGAGGCCGCGGCGATGGTGTCGCGCTGGCGCGCGCGCAGTTCGCCGGACAGCTCGAGTATCAGATAGCGATCGGGTAGCCGACCCTGCGCCGCGAGCGCGCTCAGCAGGTCGGCCGCGAGGCGGCCGCTGCCGGCGCCGACTTCCAGCAGCGCGGGCTCGGACGCGGCCATGACCTGCCCGACCTGTACGCCCAGGGTCTGGCCGAACAGCGGCGTGAGTTCGGGCGCGGTGACGAAGTCGCCGCCCTCGTCGCGGGCGCCGAACTTCTGCGCGCCGCCGCCGTAGTAGCCGAGGCCGGGGCAATGCAGGGCCAGTTCCATGTAGCGCGCGAACGACAGCCAGCCGCCGCCAGCGTCGATTTCGGCCGCGATGCGGCGCGACAACTCGCGGCTGGATTCCTTGGCGGCGTCGGCCGGTTCGGGCAGATTAGACGTCGAAGTAGCCGCCACCCTTGCCGGAGATGATGGGCTTGACGGTATTGCCGTAGCGGAACTGGCGCAGTGCCTGCAACTCCGCATGGCTCATGACGCGCTTGCCGGCCTGCTGGTCTTCCCACAGCACCTGCATCAGGCGCTCGTATTCGACAGCGCTGTACCAGCGGCCGCCGAACTTGCGATAGCCGGCGATGCGGCGCAGCAGGCGATACGAACCCCATGCCCACAGCACCAGCGCAACCCAGCCGATGGTCAGCCACAGGTCGTTCTGTCCCCGCAGTCCCAGGGAATGCCACCATTCGCCAATCAATTGGCCCCAAGCGTCGAACCAGGCGCTCATCGCTGCGAAATCTTCTGTTAAGTTGGGGGAGGCAGCCATGATACCCGCCGGCAGCGAAACTGCAACGGTCGCAAGTCGGCTACCATCGGCGGGCATCGCACGCCATTTCCACAGATTCCATAGGCCTATTCATGTCTTCGCCCGATCCCGCCCGCCGCTTCGGCGGCATTTCCCGCCTGTATGGAGAGGCGTCGCTCGATCGGCTGGCCGCCGCCCACGTCTGCGTGGTCGGCATCGGCGGCGTCGGCTCCTGGGCGGTGGAGGCGCTGGCCCGCAGCGGCCTGCGGCGGCTGACCCTGATCGATCTTGACCATGTTGCCGAGTCCAACCTGAACCGCCAGATCCACGCGCTGGAGCACACCCTCGGCCAGGCCAAGGTACTGGCGATGAAGGAGCGCATCGCCGCGATCAATCCGCTCTGCGCCGTGGCCACGATCGAGGATTTCGTCACCACCGACAATGTCGGTGCCCTCCTGCCGGCCTGCGACTGCGTGGTGGATGCCATCGACCAGGTACGGCCCAAGGCGGCGTTGATCGCCTACTGTTGCACCAGGGGCATCCCGGTGATCACCACCGGCGCGGCGGGCGGCAAGAGCGATCCGGCGCAGATTCGCATCGACGACCTGTCGCGTACCACGCAGGATCCGCTGGCCGCCAAGCTGCGCTCGACGCTGCGCCGCGACCACGGTTTCCCGCGCGACCCGAAGCGGAAGTTTGGCGTGGAATGCGTCTATTCCCTCGAGCCGGTCCGGCGCCCGGATGCCGCCGCCTGCGATATTGACGAGCCCGGCCTGCAAGGACTGTCCTGCGCCGGTTACGGTTCGTCGGTGTGCGTCACCGGCGGCTTCGGTTTTGCGGCCGCGAGCCGGGCGCTGGCGCTGATTGCCCGGCCCTGACCGGTATACTTGCGCCATGACGGCAAGGAAGTGTGTGGCAATACTCGGGGCGGGTCCGGCAGGCCTGTCGGCGGCCCTGTGGCTGCACAACCTGGGCTTCGAGCCGCGGGTACTCGATGTCGCCGACCATGCCGGCGGCCTGCAGAACCTCAATTTCCTTGCCAACGAGTGGGTGCTCGGTCAGCCGGGTCTGGCCGGCCCGGCACTCGCGGCGCGTTTCGTCGCGCACGCCCGGGCCGCGGGCATATCGCTGCAGACCGGGGTTCGCCCGGTGCGCCTGGAAGGCGCGACCGGCGCGTTCCGCCTGCGTCTGGACGACGATTCGATCCTGGCTTGTGCGGCGGTCCTGGTGGCGACCGGAACGCGTTATCGAGCGGCAGAGGTGCTGGCCGGCGTGCCGGGCCTCGCCGGCATCCCGGCCGACCATATCGCGTACGGACCCCATGCCTTCGCCGATCTGGCCGCGCGGGCGGGCCAGCGCGTCCTGATCGTCGGCGGCGGCGACAATGCCTACGAAAATGCACGCCTCCTGGCGCCCACGGCGGCGCACGTGACTCTGGCGATGCGCTCGCGGCCGCGCGCGCAGCAAGGCCTTGCCGCCGACGTAGCCGCCGCGGTGGCGGCCGGCCGCTGCCGCGTCGTCTATCCGGCCGTGGTTACGGCGCTGGCCGCGGGTGCGGCGGGTCTCGAGGTGGCGCTGGGCGTCGCCGGCAACAGCGAGCTTGTCGTCGTGGATCGAATCCATGTGCTGGCCGGCTACCAGCCGAACACGGCCTTCCTGCGCGAACTGCTGCCGCCTGCGTCGTTCGCCGCCTTGCGCCTGGACGGGCAGGGTTATCTGGACGTCGATGACGCCGGCCGCTGCGGCCTGCCCGGCCTCTATGCGGCCGGCGACGTCTGCAATCCGCGCTTTCCCAGCGTCGTCAGCGCCCTGGCGCAGGGCGCCGTGGCGGCCAAGACCATCGAAATGGATACACGTACGCCATGAGCGCCGACAAGTCAGCCCCGACCGCACGCCAGGCCAACAAGGCCGCCTTCGAGGCCAACAAGCTCGCCAAATGGCTGCGCCGGGCGACCGGCCAGGCCATCGCCGACTACAACATGATCGAGGACGGCGACAAGGTCATGGTCTGCCTGTCGGGCGGCAAGGATTCCTTCGGCCTCCTCGACGTGCTGCTCTACTTGCGCGAGCACGCCCCGATCCGCTTCGACGTGGTCGCCGTGAATCTCGACCAGAAGCAGCCGGGCTTCCCCGCCGACGTCCTGCCGGCCTACCTGGCGGGACTTGGCATTCCGTTCCGCATCGAAGAGCAGGACACCTACTCGATCGTCAAACGCCTGGTGCCCGAGGGCAAGACCACCTGCTCGCTGTGTTCCCGGCTGCGCCGCGGCGTCCTCTATCGCCTGGCCACGGAACTCGGCGCCACCAAGATCGCGCTCGGCCACCACCGCGACGACATCCTGGAAACCTTGTTCCTCAACATGTTCTTCGGCGGCAGGATGAAGGCCATGTCGCCCAAGCTGGTCACGGACGACGGCCGCCACGTGGTGATCCGGCCGCTGGCCTACGTGCGCGAGCAGGATCTGGAGGCCTGGGCGAAAGTGCGCGAATTCCCGATCATTCCGTGCAACCTTTGCGGCAGCCAGCCCAATCTCCAGCGCACCCAGGTAAAGCAGATGCTGCGCGATTGGGAGAAGCGCTTTCCCGGGCGGATCGAGACCCTGTTCCGCAGCCTTGCCAACATCGTCCCTTCGCACCTGATGGACAGCCATTTGCACGACTTTCGCAACCTGAAGGCAAGCGGCACGCCCGATGCCGATGGCGACACCGCCTTCGACGAGGAGGAATTCCCGACCGCCAACATGGTCTCCTGGCCGGGCTGAGTGCTATGATTCTGAACAATTTTTCGCATTGCTCCAGCCATTGATGACGACCCGCATCCCCGCACCGCAAGGCATCGCCAGCTGCAAGATACCCGCCCGGATCCTGATGGGGCCCGGCCCCTCGGACATGCATCCGCGTGTGGTGGCGGCGCTGGGCAAGCCCGCCATCGGCCACCTCGATCCGGCCTTCGTGCAGATGATGGAAGAGATCAAGGTGCTGTTGCGCTACGCGTTCCAGACCGGGAACTCGTTGAGCTTCGCCGTTTCCGGCCCGGGTTCCGTGGGCATGGAGACCTGCTTCGTCAATCTCGTCGAACCGGGCGACAAGGTCGTCGTCTGCCGCAACGGCGTCTTTGGCGGCCGCATGATCGAAAACGTGCAGCGCTTCGGCGGCACGGCCGTAGTGGTCGAGGACACCTGGGGCGAACCCGTCGACCCGCAGAAGGTGGCCGATGCCTTGAAGGCCCATCCGGATGCCAAGGCCCTCGCTTTCGTCCATGCCGAAACCTCGACCGGCGCCCAATCGGACGCCGCCGCACTGGTCGGGCTGGCCCGCGAACGCGGCTGCCTGTCCATCGTCGATGCGGTGACTTCGCTGGGCGGAACGCCGGTGCTCACCGACGAATGGGCTGCGGACGCGATCTACTCCGGCAGCCAGAAGTGTCTGTCCTGCGTTCCCGGCCTGGCGCCCATCACCTTCAGCGAGCGCGCCGTCGCCTGCGTCAGGACCAGGCGCCAGAAGGTGCCGAGCTGGTTCATGGACCTCGGCCTGGTACTCGAATACTGGAGCGCGCCGGGCGGCAAGCGCACTTACCACCACACCGCGCCGGTGAACAGCCTGTACGCCCTGCACGAGTCGCTGGTCATGCTCAGGGACGAAGGGCTCGAGAACGCCTGGGCGCGCCACCGCCTGCATCACCGGGCCCTGAAGGCCGGTTTCGATGCGCTGGGCCTCAGGTTCGTCGTGCGTGAGGAGGCCCGGCTGCCGCAATTGAATGCCGTCCATGTGCCGACCGGCATCGACGAGGCCGCGGTACGCAAACAATTGCTGGAGCGCTACCAGCTGGAGATCGGCGCCGGTCTCGGGCCGCTGGCCGGCAAGGTCTGGCGCTTCGGTCTGATGGGTTATTCGGCGCGCGCCGAGAACGTGAATCTTTGCCTTGGCGCGCTGGCCGACGTACTGTCCGGCCAGGGCATCCAGGCCGACAAGGGAGCGGCCCTGGCCGCGGCACAGGCGGTCTATACGGGGAATCAGGCCTGATCATGAGCACTGAGACGCGCTGCATCAGCGTGCTGTTTGCGGACATCTGCGGCAGTTCGCGCCTCTATGAAAAGCTGGGCGATACGGAAGCGCTGCGGGCCGTCGAGCGCTGTCTGCACCGCATGGAGCGGGCAGCGGAGGCGGCCAAGGGGCGCATCATCAAGACCGTCGGCGACGAGCTGATGGTGGCCTTCGATTCCGCGGAAGCCGCGACCCACGCGGCGGGGGAAATCCAGTTGCGCGTCGATGCCCTGCCGCCGGTTTCAGGCGTCAGCCTGGCGATCCGGATCGGCTTCCATCACGGCGATGTCATCGAGGAGAACAACGACGTCTTCGGCGACACGGTGAACCTTGCCTCGCGCCTGGCTGCCCTGGCCAAGGCCGGCCAGGTGCTCACGACGGTTGCGACGGCGGCGCTGCTGCCCGAGGAGTTGCGGGAACGGACGCGACCGATCGAAGCGCTGACGGTAAAGGGCAAGGACGAAGCCGTCGACGTCTGCGAGGTGCTCTGGAATCGCAGTGACGAGGACCTGACCATGCGCTACTCGGCGCAGCCGCCGGCGGTGAAGGACACCCGTCTGCGTTTGCGGCATGGCGAAGAGGAAGTGTGGCTGGCGGCGAGTCGCCCGACTGCCGTCATCGGCCGCGATCCGAACGCCGACCTGGTCACCCGGGATTCCCGCGCGTCGCGCAGCCATGGCCGCGTCGAACGGCGCCGCGACAAGTATGTCCTGATCGACGAGAGCACCAACGGTACCTACGTCAAGTTCCAGGGCGAGCCCGAAGTCGTGCTCCGGCGCGAGGAAGTCATCCTGCGCGGACGGGGCCGCATCGCGCTCGGCCATTCGACCGAAGAGGAAGGCGAGGAGCCGATCGAGTTCGAAGTCGTGGTCGGCTTCGCGAAAGCCGACAAGGCGGAGACTGCCGGCCCCTGAGCGGCCGGCATTGCCACTTTACGGTCGGCCGTTCAGTTGCTCAGGCAACTGCTCATGAACTTCTTGCGTTCGTCCCCGCTCAGGGCCTTGGTCTTGGCCTCGGCATTGCAGTTCTTCATCTTGTCCTGCTGGGCCGTCTTTGCCGAGGTGGCTTCTGCCTTCTTGGCCGAGAGGCATTCCTGCATGAAGGCCTTCCGTTCGTCGCCGGTCTTGCCTTTGGCTTCGGCATTGCAGGCTTTCATCTTGTCCTGCTGGGGACTCGCGACGGCGGCAGATGCGGCGGCGAGCGAAAACAACGAAGCAGCAAACAACGCGAGCTTGCGATTCATGGGCGAACCTCCTGGCTATGACGGTGGGTTGAAAAAAGCGATGGCGACAGTCTAATTGACGCCGTCATCGGATTCCAGTGCCCGTTGCTGGCGGTCGAGGAATTCCTGCATGCTGTCGACGCCGCGCAGTTGCAGTATCGTCGAGCGTACCGCCGCCTCCAGCAGGACGGCAAGGTTGCGGCCGGCAGCAACCGGCAGGATGACCTTGCGGATCGGCACGCCGAGGATGGTTTCAGTCTGCGCGTCGAGCGGCAGGCGATGCGTCTCCGGCCCGGCCTGCGGCCGCTGCAGATGCACGATTAGCTTCATGCGCATCTTGCGCCGGCAGGCGGTTTCGCCGAACACCGCGCGGATGTTGAGCAGGCCGAGACCGCGCACCTCGATGAAGTCGCGCAGGAGTTCCGGGCAGCGGCCTTCGAGGATGTCGAGCGAAACCCGCGATACCTCGACCACATCATCGGCGACCAGGCCGTGGCCGCGCGAAATCAGCTCGAGGGCGAGTTCGCTCTTGCCAACGCCGGAGTCGCCGGTGATCATCACCCCCATGCCCAGGACGTCCATGAACACGCCGTGCAGGGTGATGGTTTCGGCCAGCTGGCGGGAAACGTAGAGCCGCAAGGAGTCGATCACCGCAGCCGACTGCTGCGGCGTGGCGAACAACGGCGTGTCGGAGGACTCGCAGACGGCCTGGATGGCGGGCGGAATCTCGCAGCCATCGGCGACGATCAGCGCCGGCGGCCTGGCGGCGATGACCTCGCGCATGTGGTTCGCAACCTTCTCGGGCGTCTGCCGGCCGGCCCACGAGATCTCGGGGGAGCCGAGCACCTGCAGGCGATCCGGGTGAATCAGGTTGAGGTGGCCGACCAGGTCGGCCGGCGAAATGTCATCGCGGGTGATGGTGATCGCCCGGTTGAGCGTCCCGCAGATCCAATTGAGCTGGAGACGGCTGCGATTGCGTTCGAACAGCTGGGCGACTATTAGCTGGCGCACGACCAGTGCGTGAACAACTCGTGGGTCGCCGCCGCATCGGGCGCCGCAGCGAGGCGTTCGCGGAACGTCTTGTCGGAGAACATCTGCGCCAGTTCCGAGAGCAATTGCAGGTGGTGCTCGGTGGCGGCCTCGGGAACCAGCAGGATGAAGACATAGCCGACCGGCTTGCCGTCCGGGGCATCGAACTGCACCGGGGTGGCCAGGCGCAGGAAGGCGGCGCGCACGTCCTTGAGCCCCTTGATGCGGCCGTGCGGAATGGCGATACCCTGCCCCAGGCCGGTCGAGCCGAGCTTTTCGCGCGCGAACAAAGCGTCGTACACGAGGCTGCGGGCGAGGCCATGGCGATTCTCGAAGAGAATGCCGGCCTGCTCGAAGACACGTTTCTTGCTGCTGGCCTCAAGGCCGACAACGACGTTTTCGACGGACAACAGTTTGGCGATCTGGTTCATCGGCAATCTTGGACTGGCTGCGGCCGGGGGTGGCCCACCGCTGGAGCGCTGCGGAGTATACCCCTACCCCCGGCGGGAAGAAACGCCTATTCGGCCACCGGGCGCTTGTCGTGCGCGTGGTCGCTGACCTTTTCCTTGTGTTTCAGCACCTGGCGGTTGAGTTTGTCCGTCAGCGCATCTATGGCCGCATAAAGGTCAGCATCGTCCGCATCCGCGTAGATGTCCTTGCCCTTCACGTGCAAGGTGATTTCCGCCTTCTGCTTCAGCTTTTGCACCGACAGCACCACATGGACGCTGGTGACGTGATCAAAATGACGAATGACCCGGTCGACCTTGCCCGTGACGTAGTCGTGCAAGGCAGGAGTGACTTCGACGTGGTGACCGGTGATGTTGATGTTCATGTTCTCTCCTTAGAGCGCCTTTCTGAGGTTGACCGGCGGAATGCTCAGGGATTCGCGATACTTGGCGACCGTTCGCCGCGCGACCACTATCCCTTGTTCGCCGAGGACTTCCGCGATCCTGGCGTCGGAGAGCGGCTTGTGGCCGTCCTCGGCGCCGACCAGCTGCTTGATCAGCGCGCGGATCGCGGTTGAAGAAGCAGCCCCGCCCGTATCGGTGGCGACGTGGCTGCCAAAAAAATACTTGAGTTCGAAGATGCCGCGCGGACTGGCCAGGTACTTCTGGGTAGTGACGCGCGAGATGGTCGATTCGTGGAGGCTGACGGCATCGGCGATTTCGCGCAGCGTCAATGGCCGCATGGCGACTTCGCCGTGATCGAAAAATGCGCGCTGGCGGTCGACGATGGCCTGGGCGACGCGCTGGATGGTATCGAAGCGCTGCTGCACGTTCTTGATCAACCACTTGGCTTCCTGCAACTGCCCGGCCAGACTGCCCGCCGAGCCGCCGCGGCCGTTGCGCTGGCTTTGCAGGATGTCCGCGTAGAGCCGGTTGATGCGCAGGCGCGGCATGGCTTCGCCGTTCAGATTGACCTTCCAGATGCCGCGCAACTTGCGTACGACCACGTCCGGGACCACGTAGCGGGTGTCGAGGGGCGCAAATTGGGCGCCCGGGCGCGGATTGAGCGATCTGATCAGCGTCTGCGCATCGCGCAGTTCGTCGTCCGAGCAGCCGAGCGCCTTCTTGATCCTGGCGTAGTCGCGCCCGGCAAGCTGGTCGAGGTGGTCGCGGACGATGCTGCGGGCGAGGTCGCGCACGGGCGACTTGACCGCGCCCTGCAACTGCAGGTCCAGGCATTCCTGCGGGCTGCGGGCGCCGATGCCCGGCGGGTCCAGGTGCTGCAAGTGGCGCAGGCCGATCGAAAGCTCCTCGAGCAGTTCCTCGCGGTCGGCATCGGCCACGTCGATCGATTCGGCGAGTTCCTCGAGGCCCTGGGTAAGGTAGCCGTCCTCGTCGAGCGCTTCGACCAGGAAGGCGACTACGCCCCGCTCCCGCTCGCCCAACTGCGTCAGCGCCAACTGGCTGTTGAGGTGCTCTCGCAGCCCGGTGGCCGCCGCCTGGATATCGCCGGCGTCGGTATCGTCGTCGGGATCGCGGGGGCCATGTCCCGAAGACATCTCGCTGCCCCAGCCAAGCTCGTTATCCTGGTCCTGTTCGCGCTGGGGGCGCTCCTCGGCCGGGGGTTCCTGAACCTTGACCATGGCGTCGCCGGACCCCGAGAAGACCGGCGCCTCGACGATTTCCTCGCGCTCGAGCAGCGGGTTGTCCTGCAAGGCCTGCTCGATTTCCTGATTGAGTTCGAGCGTCGACAACTGCAATAGCCGGATCGACTGCTGCAATTGCGGCGTCAGCGCGAGATGCTGGGAGAGCCTGAGTTGGAGACTTTGTTTCATATGACGGCTGTGGCCGCGCTACATGCGGAAATGCTCGCCCAAATAAACCTTCCGCACGCTTTCATTATCGACTATCTCGGCCGGATGTCCAGCCGCCAGAACCTCCCCGGCGTTGATGATCGTGGCGCGGTCGCAGATGCCCAGCGTTTCCCGCACGTTGTGGTCGGTAATCAGTACGCCGATGCCGCGTTCCTTGAGGAAGCGGATGATCTTCTGGATGTCGATCACTGCAATCGGATCGACGCCGGCGAAGGGTTCGTCGAGCAGGATGAAGCGCGGGCTGGTGGCCAGGGCACGGGCGATTTCCACCCGCCGGCGCTCGCCGCCCGACAGCGAGATCGCCTTGCTGTCGCGCAGGTGCGATATATGCAGGTCCTGCAACAGGTCGTCGAGCCGCTCGTCGATGGCGTCTTCGTCGAGCCCGGCCTGCAGTTCGAGCACGGCACGAACGTTGTCGGCGACCGTCAGCTTGCGGAAGACCGAGTTCTCCTGCGGCAGGTAGGAAACCCCGAGCCGGGCACGCTTGTGGATCGGCATGTGGGTGAGATTGGCGCCGGCATCGCCGTCGCCGTTCTGCAGCCGGATCTCGCCGCCGTCGGAGGCGACCAGGCCGACGATCATGTAGAAGCAGGTGGTCTTGCCGGCGCCGTTCGGACCGAGCAGGCCGACCACTTCGCCGCCCTGCACGTCGAACGACACGTCCTTGACCACGGTGCGCGACTTGTAGCGCTTGCGCAGGTTGAAGACGGCCAGCGTGCTCATGCGGCTTCGCCCTGGGGATGCTTCAGGAGCTTGCGGATGATCTCGGTGGAAAAGCCGCGGCTCTGGAGAAAGCGCGCCTGCCGCGCCCATTCGCGGGCGTCTGCGGGCGTGGCCGAAAACTTCTTCGCCCAGACGGCCCGGGCCCGTTCGAGTTCGTCGCCGAGTTCGGCCAGGTCGGCGTCGGCCAACTGCGGATCGAGGCCGCGGCTGCGCAGGTCCTGGCGCAGGCGGGTGGCGCCGAAGCGACCGGCGTGGGCGCGCACGTAGGCGCCGGCGGCGCGGGCGTCCGAGAGCAGGCCCTCGGTTTCCAGTTGATTGAGCACGTTCGCGATGTCTTCTTCGGTGCCGTGGGCAGCCAGCTTGCGTTGCAGCTCGGCGCGACTGTATTCTCGCCGCGCCAACAGCCGGATGGCTCGCCGCCTCAGTTCATTCACTCGGCGCCAGCGGCGGTTCCGATGGTGGCGACGCCCAGCGCGGCGCGCACCTTGTTTTCGATTTCGACCGCGACATCAGGGTGCTCCCTGAGGTATTCGCGGGCATTGTCCTTGCCTTGGCCGATCTTCTCGCCGTTGTAGGCGTACCAGGCACCTGATTTCTCGACGATCTTCTGCTCGACGCCGAGTTCGATGACTTCGCCTTCCCGCGAGATGCCTTCTCCGTAAAGAATGTCGAAGTGCGCCTCGCGGAACGGGGGCGCGACCTTGTTCTTGACGACCTTCACCTTGGTCTCGTTGCCGACGACCTCGTCGCCCTTCTTGATCGCGCCGGTGCGGCGGATGTCCATGCGCACCGAGGCGTAGAACTTGAGCGCGTTGCCGCCGGTGGTGGTTTCCGGGTTGCCGAACATCACGCCGATCTTCATGCGGATCTGGTTGATGAAGATCACCAGGGTGTTGGTGCGCTTGATGTTGCTGGTCAGCTTGCGCAGGGCCTGCGACATCAGGCGCGCCTGCAGGCCGGGCAACTGGTCGCCCATTTCGCCTTCGATTTCGGCCTTGGGCGTCAGCGCCGCCACCGAGTCGATCACGATCAGGTCGACGCCCCCGGAACGCACCAGCATGTCGGTGATTTCCAGGCCCTGCTCGCCGGTATCGGGCTGGGAAATCAGCAGATCCGGGACATTCACGCCGAGTTTGGCGGCATAGCCCGGGTCAAGGGCGTTTTCGGCGTCGATGTAGGCGGCTGTTCCGCCGGCCTTCTGGACTTCGGCGACGACATGGAGGCACAGCGTCGTCTTACCGGATGATTCCGGGCCATAAATTTCCACGACCCGGCCGCGCGGCAGGCCGCCGATGCCGAGCGCGATGTCCAGGCCGAGCGAACCCGTGGAAACGGTCTGAATGTCGTCGGTGGCCAGGCCCTCGCCCATCTTCATGATGGAGCCCTTGCCGAACTGCTTTTCGATCTGGGCCAGCGCTGCCTGCAGCGCCTTGCTCTTGTTGTCGTCCATGTGTGTTTCTCCGAAGCCGAATGGATTATGGCACAGTTTTTGCGCCGCCTATTTCAGTCGCGCAAGCAGGCCTGTCAGCGCGCAAACCACCGCCTGATGACGGACGGACTCGCGGTCGCCGTCGAAGTGATGACGTTCGGTTTGCGGCTCGTCGCCCAACTTGCACCAGGCGAAGCATACGGTGCCCACTGGCTTATCAGGTGAGCCACCCGCCGGGCCCGCCACGCCTGAAACAGCCAATGAAATCATGGCGTTGGAGTTTACGAGCGCGCCGGCGGCCATTTCGGCCGCGGTTTCCTGGCTCACGGCGCCGTATCGGGCGATCGTTTCCGGATCGACGCCGAGCATCTCGACCTTGGCGTCGTTCGAATAGGTGATGAAGCCGCGATCGAACCAGGCAGAACTCCCGGCTGTGTGAGTAACCACTTGTGCGACCCAGCCTCCGGTACAGGACTCGGCCGCGGCCAGGGTCAGGTCGAGTCGCGTCAGCGCCAGGCCGAGCTGGTGGGAGATCTGGTTCAGTTGGGCGTCCATCACAGGATCCGTTCGAGGAGGAATTTGAATAGGGCCAGGGTCAGCACCGTGAAGCCGGCGGCCACCAGATCGTCCATCATCACGCCGAAGCCGTTCTTGATCTGGCGGTCGAAGTAGCGGGCAGGCGGCGGCTTGACGATGTCGTAGAAGCGAAACCAGAGGAAGGCGGCCAGTTGCCACATGCCGGTCGCCGGCGTCAGCAGCAACACCGCCCAGAAGGGCACGATCTCGTCCCAGACGATGGAACCGTGGTCGATCACGCCCAATTTGTGGCCGGTCAGGTGGCAGGCCGGTATGCCCAGTGCGAACATCAGTATCAGGAAGCCGCCGAAACCGAGGTCATCGACGAAGACGTTGCGCAACAGCGGATAGGACAGCCACGCGAACAGGGTACCCGCCGTGCCCGGGGCGATGGGCGACAGGCCGCTGCCGAAGCCGCAGGCGATCAGGTGCGCGGGGTGGCGGAACAGGAAATCGATGGGAGGGGCGGGCGCCTTGGCCATGCTGCGGAGCCTACCGGAAATGGTCGTAGCCGAGTGGCCCGATCTCGATGGGGCGGCCGTCCGCTTCGCACAAAGTCAGCCGCGGCGATACGCCTCCCCGCGCGATTCCAATGCGAGTGAGCGCCAACCCCAGCCTTGTGGCGGCCGCCTCGACCTCAGGCCGCTTCTCTGCGGGCGTCGTGAACGCCAGTTCGTAGTCGTCGCCGCCGGAAAGCAGGCAGTCGCGTTCCAGCCCTGGCGGCGGCAGGCCGGGTATGCACAAGTGGGCGCTGACCTTCGATGCTTCGAGGATATGGCCGAGGTCGGCCAGCAGGCCGTCCGAAACGTCGATCGCGGCATGGGCCAGTCCGCGCAGCGCCAGGCCCAGCGCCACGCGGGGCTGCGGCCGGTGCAGCGCAGCCAGGCAGTCGTCGCGACGCACGTCGTCGAGCAGGTGGCGACCCTGCAGGTGGGCGAGGCCGAGCGCTGCGCGGCCGGGGCGGCCCGAGACCCAGATGTCGTCGCCTTCCCGGGCGCCCGAACGCAGCAGGGCCTGACCGGTCGGCACCTCGCCGAAGATGGTCACGCAGAAGTTGTGCGGCCCCCTGGTCGTGTCGCCGCCGACGATGTCGACGCCGAACTCGTCCGCGCAGGCGAAGAAGCCGTGCGCGAACTTCGCTATCCAGCTTTCGGTTGCGGCCGGCAGTGCCGCCGCCAGCAAAGCCCAGCGCGGCTGCGCGCCCATCGCCGCCAGGTCCGAAACATTGACCGCCAGCGTCTTCCAGCCGAGGTCCTCGGGATTCGTGTCGGGCAGGAAGTGGGTGCCCGAGACCAGCATGTCGGTCGATACGACCAGCTCCATCCCCGGACGCGGCCGGACGATGGCGCCGTCGTCGCCGACACCGAGCACGGTGTGGCGCGTCGGATGCCGGAAATAGCGGTCGATCAGTTCGAACTCGGACGGCATGGCCGCAGCCGGTCAGCGAGTCCGGGCCGGGTTGGCTTCCTGCGGCCGCAACTCCGGCGCCAGCTTGTCGAGCACGCCGTTGACGAACTTGTGGCCGTCGGTGCCGCCGTAGGTCTTGGCCAGTTCGATGGCCTCGTTGATGATGACCCGGTAGGGCGTCTCGGGGTGGAAGCGCAGTTCGCAGGCACCGAGCAGCAGGATGCTGCGCTCGATCGGCGACACTTCCTCCCAGGCGCGGTCGACATGCGGCGCGATCGCCTCGCGCAGCGGCGGCACGTTGGCGAGCGTTTCCACAAGCAGCGTCACATACAGGTCGGTGTCGATCTTCTCGAAGCCCGGCACCGATTCGGCCTGGGCGCGGATGCCGGCTTCGTCGCTGCCGCCAAGCAGATGCTGGTAGAGGCCCTGGACCGCAAATTCCCGGGCGCGATGCCGTGGCGACTTGCTCATCTGACGGCCTTCAGCAGCCTGGCCATCTCGACCGCGCATTGCGCCGCCTCCATGCCCTTCTGGTGCATGCGCACCTCGGCCTGCCCGTCATTCTCCGTGGTCAAGACTGCGTTGGCGATCGGCACGCCCGTGGTCAGTTGGACTTCGGTCACGCCGCGCGCCGATTCGTTGGCGACGATCTCGAAGTGGTAGGTCTCGCCGCGAATCACGCAGCCCAGCGCAACCAGCGCGTCGAACTTGCGGCTTTGCGCCAGGGTTTGCAGGGTGAGCGGAATCTCCAGCGCGCCCGGCACGGTGACCAAGGTCGTGTCGGTGACGCCCAGGCGTCGCAATTCCTGGCAGCAGCCGGACAGCAGCCCTTCGCCGACCGTCTTGTTGAAGCGCGCCATGACGATGCCGACGCGCAGGCCCTGGCCGTTGAGGTCGGGCTCGATCTCGCGGATGTCCGCGCACTTGCCGGTGGCGGCCGGTACGCTGGTGCCGGGTTTGAAACTCATGCCAGGGCCTCCTCGGGGGTGAGGTAGCCGCACACCTCGAGGCCGAAGCCGGCCATGCTCGGCATCTTGCGCGGACTGGCCAGCAGCCGCATCTTGCCGACGCCGAGCTCACGCAGGATCTGGGCGCCAATGCCGTACAGGCGCGGGTCCCACTTGGCGGCCTGCTTCTGCCCTTCGTTCCTGAGCGCGGCAAGCAGGTCGTCGCCCACCTCCTTGCGGTGGAGCAGCACGATCACGCCGCGGCCGCGGCGGCTGATCGCCTGCATCGCCTGATCGACGCTGAAGCTGTGCCGGGCGCTGGCGCAGTCGAGGAAGTCGAGTACCGAGATAGGCTCGTGCACCCGCACCAGCGTTTCCTCGCCGGCGACGATGTCGCCCTTCGAGAGCGCGAGATGCACTTCGCCGCTGGTCCGGTCCGCATAGGCGCGCAGCCGGAACGCGCCGTGGGCGCAATTGACTTCGCGGTCGGCGACGCATTCGACCAGCTTCTCGTTCTCCGAACGGTAGTGGATCAGATCGCGGATGGTGCCGATCTTGAGGCCATGCTCGCGGGCGAATTCCAGCAGGTCGGGCAGCCGCGCCATCGTGCCGTCGTCTTTGAGGACTTCGCAGATCACAGCCGCAGGCTCCAGGCCGGCCATCGACGCCAGGTCGCAACCCGCTTCGGTATGGCCGGCGCGGACCAGCACGCCACCCTTCTGCGCCATCAGCGGGAAGATGTGGCCCGGCTGGACGATGTCGGCGGGCTTGGCACCCTTCGCCACCGCAGCCTGCACGGTACGGGACCGGTCATGCGCGGAAATGCCCGTGGTCACGCCTTCCGCCGCTTCGATCGACATCGTGAAGGCCGTGCCGTGCGGCGCGCGGTTGTCGCGCACCATCAAGGGCAGGTCCAACTGCCGGCAACGGGCTTCGGACAGCGTGAGGCAGATCAGGCCGCGGCCGAACTTGGCCATGAAGTTGATCGCCTCGGGCGTGACGTGCTCGGCCGCCAGGACCAGGTCGCCTTCGTTCTCGCGGTCTTCCTCGTCCACGAGGATGACCATCTTGCCGGCGCGCATGTCGGCGACGATGTCCAGAATCGGGCTGATACTCATAGGCTGCTGTCTCGTCGGTGTTTTTGTCGTTGGGGGCGGCAATTCTACGCCTGCACCTCGGGATTCAGCATCCGTTCGACGTATCGGGCGATCAGATCGACCTCGAGATTGACCCTGGCGCCGGGCTGGCAGCGCTTCAGGGTGGTGACTTCCACGGTATGCGGAATCAGGTTGATCGAGAACTCGGCGCCGCTGACGCGGTTGGTGGTCAGGCTGACGCCATCGACCGCGATCGAGCCCTTGCGGGCGATGTACTTCGCCAGTTCCCTGGGCGCCCGGATCACCAGCTCGTGCGATTCGCCGATGCGGTCGAACTTGACGACCTCGCCGACGCCGTCGACGTGGCCCGAGACGAGGTGGCCGCCGACGAAATCAGACAGGCGCATGGCCTTCTCGAGATTCACTTCGCCCGGCGCGTCGAGGCCGACCGTGCAGTCGAGCGTCTCGCGCGAGACATCGACCTGGTAGCCGGCACCGGCCTTGTCGATCACGGTCAGGCAGACGCCGCCATGGGCGATCGAGTCGCCGACGGCGACATCGGCGAGGTCGAGCCCGGGAGCTTCGACGGTCAGGCGCAGACCCTTTTCCAGGGTCTGAATATGGGTAATCTTGCCGGTGGCGGCGACGATGCCGGTGAACATGATGGGGGTCTAGGTAGGAGTAAGATGGGGGCATTATAAATCGCGGACATTGGCCCGACGCCCTGGGACCGGATGCGCATGGAAGAAAACAAACCAAACCCCGACGCCGCACGCAGCGTCCTGTATGTACGGCTGCCGTGCTGGAAGATCTACCCCGGCGGCGTCATTTACGTCGCCGACTACGTCCATAAGCGGCGCCCCGCCATCCGCCAGGAGTTGCTCGACCTGGCGCTGGTCGCGCCGCGCGATCGGCGCCGCACCTTGGCCGAACACCTGGATAGGCTGAAGCCGGACGTCGTCGCGTTCTCCTGGCGCAACATGCAGTCCTTCGGGCCGCACCCCGAGGACGATGCGCTCGACGTGGTGATGAACTTCGACCACTCGCCGAATCCATGGCGCAAGTTGCTGGCGGCCAAGAACGCGGTGCGCATCATCGGCGATTACGTGCTCAGCCGGCTGCGCAACTTCGCCTACATGAAGCTGGTGCGCCGCATGCTGCCCGACAGCCGCATCGTCGTGGGCGGCACCGCGGTATCGATTTTCGGCAAGTACGTCGCGGCCAAATGCCCGGCCGATACCGTGATCGTGATCGGCGAGGGCGAGGACACCATGCTTTCCGTCGTCGACGGCTTCCGCGAGCCGGTCGGCGACCTCTACTACAAGGATAGGCAGGGCCGGGTGAGCCACCGGACGCGCAGTGGCGAATTCGACCTCGCCACGCTCACGGCGGTCGATTTCCCCTATATCGAATCGATCTTCCCGGCCTTCCGCGAGTACCTCGGCGACGACATCGGCGTGCATACCAAGCGGGGCTGTCCGCTGCAGTGCCATTTCTGCCTGTACAACAAGATCGAGGGCGCGCACCAGCGCTATCGCGATCCGGCCGAGATCGCCCGTGAAATCGAAGCGCTGCGCACGCGCTATGGCGTGCGCCGGATCTGGTTCACCGACGCCCAGTTCTGCTCGACGCTGCGCAGCGTGCATCACGTCGAGCACATCCTCGACGAGTTGCTGGCGCGCAAGCTGGATGTCGGCTGGTCGGGCTACCTGCGCCTGAACCACCTGACGCCCGAGCTGGCGCGCAAGATGCTGGCCTCTGGAATTTCCAGCATCGACCTTTCATTTACCGGATCGCAGGAGATCATCGATGGCCTGACGCTCGGCTACTCGCTCGAGCAGCAGATGGACGCCTTCCGCATGTTCAAGGCCGCCGGCCACACGACCCAGAAGGTCAAGCTCTACATGCCGCTCAACGCGCCGGACGAGACCGTGTGCACGCTGCGCAAGACCATCGCCAAGGTGCGGGAGCTGTATGCGCTGTTCGGCCGCGACAACGTGCTGCCGTTCATCTTCTTCATCGGCGTGCAGCCCAACACGCCCGTCGAGAAGCTGCTGATCGAGCGCGGCTACCTGCCGGCGGGCTACAACCCGCTGACCCTCAATCCCTTCGTGATCAAGAAGCTGCTCTACAACCCGAAGCCGCTCGGCCGCCTGATCGGGCGCGCCTACCTGGAGGCGATGGAATCGATAGCGCCGACCAGCGACTACATCGGCCGGGCGACGCTCGACATCATCGAGCGCGAACTGTCGAAGCCGGAAGTGGTCGAGCACTGCCGCCAGGTCGAGATCCGGGCCGCGATCGGTGGTCCCGGCGAGATCAAGCCGGTGTCCCTGCTGCCCGGCGTCCGGGTCTGCCATACCGTCGTGCCCGATTGAAACGCGGCTAGCGCGGTTGGCGCAGTGTCGCCAGCGCGCCGGCGAAATCGATCGCCGCCACCTGCTCGGACAGCGTCATCGCCAGTTCGTCGCCGAGCGCGACGCGCAGGAGGGGAGCGGTCGCCACGACGAAGTCAGTCGCTTCCATGTCGTTCTCCGTCAGCATGCCTTCCAGTTTCGCGACGGCCGCCGCCGCCGCCTGCGGTGTACCCGCGGCCTTCGGCATTTCCACAGGCAGCGCATCGAGTGCGTCGATCAGCGGTGCGAGTTCGGCGGCCAGCAGCGTCAGGCGGTTCTCGATGTCCTGGGGACGGCGCTGTTCGCGAATGGCCGCTTCCAGTTCGGCCGCCAGACGCTGGACGGTCACGGCGCCGAGCATGCCGGAGACCCCCTTGAGCGCATGTGCCAGGCCGCGCGCTTCGTCGCTTCGGCCATCCGCCAGTGCCGCGGCGACGCTGCCGACGTCGCCAGCGTGATTGGTGGCGAACTGGCGCAGCAATCGCAGGTAGCTGGCCGTCCGACCGCGAATACCGCTCAGGCCGACCCGTGCGTCCAGTCCGGGTATCGCCAGCAGGCGGGGGTCGATATCGGCGGACGCGGGTCCCGGTGCCGCGGTCGAGGGCAGGCCGATGCTGTCGCGCGGCAGCCATTTGTTCAGGGTGGCAAACAAGGCGTCCGGGCTCACGGGCTTGGCCACGAAGTCGTCCATGCCGGCCTGCATGCAGGCGCGGCGATCCTCGGCGAAGGCGTTGGCCGTCATGGCCAGGATGGGCTTCTTCTCCCAGCCCGGCAGGCCGCGGATGCTGCGCGTGGCCTCCAGGCCGTCCATGTAAGGCATCTGGACGTCCATCAGGATCAGGTCGTAGGCGCCGCTGCGCGCCTTGGCGACGGCTTCCAGGCCGTCGGCCGCGGTATCGACGGCGAGCCCGCTGCCATACAGCAACTCCACCGCCACTTCCCGGTTGATTTCGTTGTCCTCCACCAGCAGGATGCGGATGCCGGCATGCGCTTGGCGCAGATCGGCCTCGGACTCGCCCGAGTCCACGGTGACGGGGACCGGTACCACGCCATGGCCGCGACCCACGCGGGCGGTGAACCAGAACAGGCTGCCCCGGCCCAGCGTGCTGTCAACACCGACTTCGCCGCCCATCAACTGGGCCAGGCGGCGCGTGATGGCGAGCCCCAGGCCGGTACCGCCGAACTTGCGCGTATTCGAGACGTCGGCCTGTTCGAATTCCTCGAACAGCCGGGGCAGCACCTCGGGGTCGATGCCGATGCCGGTATCCTCGACCTCGAAACGAAGCAGCAGACCGTTGCCGTCGTCCGCGACCACCCGGGCACGCAGGGCGATCGAGCCGTGGGCGGTGAACTTGACCGCATTGCCGGCGAAGTTGAGCAGGGCCTGGCGCAGGCGGGTCGGGTCGCCGCGCAACCAGTGCGGCACGCCGTCGCCGTCGATGGTGACCTGCAGGCCCTTGCGCTTTGCCTGTTCGGCGACCAGCGAGCGGGTATGGTCGAGTATCGCGTCGAGCGCGAAATCGGTGTCCTCGATCGCCAGATGGCCGGCCTCGATCTTGGACAGGTCGAGGATGTCGTTGATGATGGACAGCAGGTGCCCGGCCGCCTCGTCGATCTTGCTCAGCCGCACCGCCTGCTCCTTGGTCGGGCTGGCCCGGCGCAGCAACTGGGTGAGGCCGAGGATGGCGTTCATCGGCGTGCGGATTTCGTGGCTCATGTTGGCGAGGAAGGAACTCTTCGCGCGGCTGGCGCTCTCGGCCGCCGCCTTGGCGATTTCCAGTTCGGCGGTACGGCTGGCGACCAGTTCCTCGAGGTGATGGCGGTGGCGGTCGAGTTCCTCACGGATGTGGGTCTTTTCCGTGATGTCCTCTTTTACGGCCACGTAGTGCGTGATCTTGCCGGATGCATCGCGCAGGGGCGTGATGATGGCGAACTCGACGTATTCGCTGCCGTCCTTGCGCCGGTTGCAGAATTCACCCTTCCACATCTGGCCCCCGGTCAGCGCCCGCCACATGTCGAGGTAGACCCCCGGCGGCGTTCTGCCCGACTGCAGGACGCGCGGATTCCGGCCGATCACCTCCTTCCGGCTGTAGCCGGTTGCCCGCAGGAACGCTTCGTTGACATATTCGATCTCGGCGCCGAGATTGGTGATGACGATGCTTTCCGGGCTCTGCTCGACGGCGAGCGCCAGCTTGCGCATCTCCTCCTCGGCGGCCTTGCGGTCGGTGATGTTGCGGTCCAGGCCCCGAAAACCGAGCAGTCGGCCGTCCGGCGCCAGGATCGGGATGCCGCTGGTCGCAATGGTGACGATGCTCCCGTCCTTGCAGAGGTTGACGTTGTGCAGGTCGCGAAACGGCCTGCGCTCGGCGGCAAACACCGCAAACTGGGCACTGACCCGGGCGGCCTCCTCGGCCGGCATGAAGTCGAAGGGGGTCTTGCCGATGACCTCCGCCGGACGGTAACCCAGCAGGTCCTCGACGCTTTCCGAGGCGTAGGTAAACCGGCCTTCCGCATCCACTTCCCAGACCCAGTCGCCGGTTGCGCGGACAATGTCCTGGAAGCGCTGCTCGCTGGCGCGCAAGGTGGCATCGGCGGCCTTGCGCGCCGTGATGTCGAGGATCATGCCGATCACCGCCGGCCGCCCCCGGTACTCCAGGGCGCGGCCATGGACTTCGACGTCGACGTGGCTGCCGTCGTGCCTGGCCCCGGTGAAGCTGTAATGGATGTCGTCGATCTCGCCGACAATGCGGCGCCGGACGTTTTCGGCGACCTTGTCACGGTCGGCAGGGGCGACCAGATCGCCGAAGGGAAGCCGATCGATGATGTCGGCGGGCGACGCATAGCCGAATATGTCGGCAAAGGCAGGATTGACGTAGCGGAAGCGGCCGTCCTGGATGATGTAGATGCCCGCCAGGGACTGTTCGACCAGCGCCCGGAACCGGCTCTCGCTCTCGCGCAGCGCGTCTTCGCTGGACTTGCGGGCGGTGATGTCGCGGAAGATCGCGAATACGCCGACGACCTTGCCGGCGTTGTCGTGCAGCGGCGCCTTGGTGACGTCCAGCGTAATGGCGCCGTTCGCGGTCGGCAAGACCGATTCGTAGCGCAACGGCGCATCGGTCGCCATGACCTGGCGGTCGGCGGCGATGACGCGGTCGGCGGCTTCCGCGGGCAGGATGGCGTAGTCGTCGCGGCCGAGCGATACCGTGGCCGGAACGCCGATGATCTTCCTGGCGGCCGGGTTGGCCATGATGTAGCGGCTGTTGACGTCCTTGGCGATGATGCCGTCTTCCACCGCGTTGGTAATTGCTTCGAGCAGGTCGAGTGTGCCGCGGTGCTTCGCGTTTTCGGCCTCGGTCCTGGCGACCATGCGCCGCATCAACACATAGAGCAGCAAAGCTGTTACCGCCACGAACAGCCAGCCCTTGATCATGCTGGCGCGGACAATCATGGCGGGGTCCGAGAAGAGCAACTCGACGGCGTGGTCGGACAACAGGATCCACAGTGCCGCGATGGCCGCGTAGATCAGGACGATCCGGAGGATGGCGCGGCGATCGTCGGGCATGGTGGTCGTGCGGCGCGTTAACTGCTGTCCCGGTGCCGGTCGGCGATTGCCCGGAACTCGTCGAAGGTGGCCAGGAAGGCATCCACGATGTCCGGATCGAAGTGCCGGCCCCGCTGGGCGGCGATGGCGTCGCGCGCTTCAAGGAGCGGCACGGCGCGCTTGTACACGCGCGTCGAGATCAACGCATCGAAGACGTCGGCCAGCGCCATCAGCCGGGCGGACATCGGAATGTCGTCGCCCGCCAGACCGTCCGGGTAGCCCGAGCCATTCCACATTTCGTGGTGCCAGTGGGCGATTTCCTTGGCCAGGATCAGGAAATCGACCGGCTTCTCCGCGTCCTCCTCGGCCAACTGGATCGCGTCCGAGCCGAGCTTGGCGTGGGTCTTCATGATCTCCCACTCGTCCGGCGTCAGCTTGCCGGGCTTTTGCAGGATGTGGTCGGGAATGCCGACCTTGCCGATGTCGTGCAGCGGCGCCGAACGGGTCAGCAGATCGATGTTGCGGTCGGTGAGGAATTTGCCGAAGCGGCGATGGTCGCGCAACTGCAGCGCCAGGGTGCGCACATAGCGCTGGGTGCGGTGAATGTGGTTGCCGGTTTCGGGGTCGCGCATTTCCGCCAGGTGCGCCAGCGCGCGGATGCTGACCAGTTGGGTCAGGTCGTTCTCGGCCATCCGGCGCGCCACCTCCGATTCGAGGAAAGCATTCTGGTTGCGCAACTGGTCGCGCGCCTTCTTCAGTTCGATCTGGGTGTGGATCCGCGCCAGCACGACGGGGGGGCGCAGGGGTTTGGTGATGTAGTCGACCGCACCGAGCTCGAGGCCGCGCATTTCGTCTTCCATGTGGTCCATGGCGGTGACGAAGATGACGGGAATGTCCCGGGTGAACGGGTTGGCGCGCAGGAGCTGGAATACCTCGTGGCCGCCCATGCCGGGCATGACCACGTCGAGCAGGATCAGGTCGGGCTGCTGCTCGTCGGCGGCGACGCGCAGGGCTTCGACGCCCGAAATGGCGCCGCGCACCCGGTACGCCGGCCGCAATAGTTCGAACAGGATGCCGAGGTTTTCCGGCATGTCGTCGACGACGAGGATCGTCGGGCGCTGGTCGTTCGCGGCGCCCGGCCGTATCGGTGAGTCGATTGCTTCACCCTCCACGCAAACCCGCCTTCCAAGGCTGCCAGGGACAGGCTGCTTCTTATGTAATTGCCATTCGATTGTCCGCCCCCGCAGCAATCGTCCTTGAACCAGGTCAAGTCTATCAGGGCCGCAGCGCCCGATCCAGCGTGGCCGAGAAGAGATCGGCCGGCTGGTAGCCGACCACCCGCACGCCGGCGACTTCCTTGCCGTCGCGATCAAAGAATATGATGCCCGGCGGGCCGAACAGCTTGAAGCGCTTGAGCAGGGCCATGTCCTCGGCGGAAGTCGCCGTGACGTCGGCCTGCAGCAGGCGCACGTTGGCCAACTTGGCCTGTATCTGCGGGTCCGCGAAGGTGAATTTCTCCATCTCCTTGCAGGTGACGCACCAGTCGGCGTAGAAGTCGAGCATCACCGGCTGGCCGCGGCTGGCCGACTCCGCTACTCGGGCATCGAGTTCGGCAACCGACTTCACGCGCTCGAAAGTCAGCCGCGACGGTACGCCGCCCGGGGACGCCTCGCTGCGCAGGAAGCCGAGCGGCTGCAGCGGGTCATGGGCGCCGCCGAACACGCCGGCCAGCATCGCCGTGCCGGCCAGCAGCATCAGCACGCCGACGCCCTTCCAGAGCCGTGTCCAACTGCTGCTGTGCGGCGGCAGCGGGTCGAGCGCGTGCAGGTAGATCGCCGGCACGATCAGCAGGGCCGACCAGCCGAGCATCTGCGCCCAGAGCGGGATCACCGGCGTCACCAGCCACAACGCGGTGGCCAGCATGATCACGCCGAAGAACTTCTTCACCGCCTCCATCCACGGCCCGGCCTTGGGCAGCAGCGAGCGCGAGAAGACGCCGACCAGGATCAGCGGCGCGCCCATGCCCAGCGCCATGGCGAACAAGGCCGCGCCGCCGAGCACGGCATCCTTCGTTTGCGCGATGTAGAGCAGCGCGCCGGCCAGCGGCGCGGCGACGCAAGGGCCGACGATCAGCGCCGAGAGCGCGCCCATGGTCGCAATGGCACCGAAGCTGCCGCCCCGCCGGTTGGCTTCCTCCGAGAGCTTGCTCTGCAGCGCGGCCGGCAGTTGCAGCTCGTAGAAGCCGAACATCGACAGAGACAGGACGACGAAGACCAGCGCGAAACCGCCCAGTACCCAGGCGTTCTGCAGCGCGCTCGACAGCAGCGTGCCCGAGAAGCCGGCGGCGACGCCGACGGCCGCGTAGGTGACCGCCATGCCCAGCACGTAGGCGAGCGACAGCCAGAAGGCGCGCGCGTGCGTCACCGCGTGGCCGTGGTTGACGATGATGCCCGACAGGATGGGCACCATCGGGAACACGCAGGGGGTCAGGCAGAGCAGCAGGCCGAAGCCGAAAAAGCTGGCGATGATCAGCCAGAAGCTGCCGTGCTTGAGGATGCCGGCGATGCGCGAGGATTCGTCGCCGTCGTCGGCGAGGCCGGCTGCCACGGTGGCGACCGGTGTCGGCGCTTCGATCTTCGTCAGGTCTACCACCGCCTGCTGCGGCGTCGGCGGGTAGCAGATGCCCTCGTCCCAGCAGCCCTGCGACACCGCCTTGAGCGTGAAGGTGGTGGCGCCGCCGGCTTCGATGGGGATGCGGATGGCGACCGAACCGCGATAGGTCTCGACCTTGCCGAAGAACTCGTCGTCCTTGACCTTGCCGGGCGGGAAGGCCGGCTCGCCAAGCTTGACGGTCGCAGGCTCGGCGCTGAAACGGAACTTCTCGCGGTACATGTAGTAGCGGTCGGTGATGTCCCAGCGCGCTTCTACGTTATTGGCGTCGATGGTCCGTACCGAGTACCGGTAGGCCTGTTCGGGTTCGAGGGGTTCTTCGGCGAGGGCGGGGAAGGCCAGCAGGGCAAGCAGCGGCAGCAGCAATCGGATCGGGTTCATGGGGTCGGGGAGGTGGTTTCGGCGGTCAGCCAGGCTAGGTAGGCGGGCAGGCCGCGGCTTATTGGGACAGCGACGATTTCGGGAAGTTCGTAGGGGTGCCGGGCGCGGATCGCGGCCTCGAGGTCCGGATAGCGGGCCGCGGTCGTCTTGATCAGCAGCGGCACTTCCTCGGCGGTTTCGACTTGGCCCTGCCAGCGATAGACCGAGCGGCAGGGCGCCAGGATGTTTACGCAGGCCGCCAGGCGCTCCGAAACGACATGCTCGGCCAGCGCCTGGGCGCTGGCGGCATCGGGCAGATTGGTGAGCACGAGAAGGGCTTCCATGCTGGTATTCTACCGCCCGGGCAATACCGGCTCGGGAGGGGCGAAAGCTGATGCGCGACCCAAAGGAATTGGAACCGCGGGAAGCCGAACAGCGCAGGAAGGCCGACGAAAACCGGCTGGCGGCGGAGCGCGACGGCGAGGCGGCTGCCTTGGCTCGGCTGGCCGGCGAACTGCGCGGCGCGGCCAGGGCTGCCACCGCCGGGCAGGCCGAGAGCGAGGCCTTGGCCGTGGCGCGCCGCCGCGCCGAAGTGGACGCGGCCGCCCTGGACCAGAGCAAGGCCAGGGTGAAGGCGGAAGCGGCAGCGCGGTCCACGACCCTGGAGCGCGTGGCGATCGAGCGCGACGCCGAACGGATCGCCCAGCAACGGCTGGAAGTCGAGGAACTGGCACTGGCCGAAGCCCAGCGTCGCGAGCAGGCCGCCGCCGATTTGCGCGCGGCCGTCGCCGCCCGGCTCAAGCGCGAGGCCCAGGCCAAGGCGTTCGCCGAGGCGCGTGCCGCTTCGGAGCAGGCCGCCTTGCAGGCCGCCAACGAGAAGATCCAACTGGAGCGCAGCCTGGAGGCGACCGCCTTGTCGCGCGCCGCCGCCGAGCGCGATGCCGCCCAGCTCGCCGAGCAGCGGGCGCAGCGCGAGATCGAGGCCGCCCGGGCCGAAGCGGCGCGCCGGGAAGCGGAAACCCAGTTGCGCGCCGCGGCCGCGGCGGCGCAACAGGCCAACGACAGGCTCGACAGCCTCGGCCCGCCGACCGTGCCGGTCGATCCGGTGGCGCCCCAGGAAGCCGAAGCCGTCGCGGAGACGCCCCAAGCGTCGCCACGACCGTCGTGGCGCGTGGCGGCGGCGCTCGCCGTCGCGGTCGGTCTGGGGCTGGGCGGGTACGCCGCCACCCAGTCCGGTATCGGCGCGCGAGTCGCGGCGCTACGCCTCGACACCGACGCCGAAAGCTTCGCGAGGCGTGCCGCGACGGCTGACTTTCAGGACAGCAGCCGGCGGCGCGTCAGCCCCAGCGCAAACCAGTAGCAGACGACGGTGATGGTGGCCAGCACCGCGATGTGCAGCAGCGGTGCGTCCGGGATCTGGCCGAACAGCAGCGGCCGGACCAGCGCCACCGCATGCGTCAGCGGCAGCAGTTGCGCGGCCGCCTGGAAGCCGGCCGGCAGTTGTTCGAGCGGGAAGAAGACGCCGGAGAGCAGGGTCATCGGCGTGATGAAGAGCGTGAAGTAGTACATGAAGAAATCATAGGACGGTGCCAGCGCCGTGACGATCAGGCCCGGCGCCGCGAAGGCCAGGCCGGTCAGGAAGACGGCCGGGATCGCCCACAGCGCCAGCGGCGAGCTGGTCAACCCGAGCAGCGCGACGACGATCAGGATGGCGACGCCGGACAGCGTGGCCTTGGCCGCCGACCAGAGCAGTTCGCCCAGCACCACGTCGTCGAGCGCGATCGGCGCGTTCATGATGGCCTCCCAGCTCTTCTGCACGTGCATGCGCGCGAAGGCCGAATAAAGCGACTCGAAGGAGGCCGCGTTCATGGTCGATGCGCACACGGTGCCGGCGGCGAGAAAGGCGATGTAGGAACCGCCGCCGAAGGCCGGCAGCGATTCCGGCAGCAGGCCACCCAAGCCGTAGCCGAGGCCGAACATGTAGATCATCGGATCGGCGAGGTTGCCGAGGATGGACGGAATGGCGAGCTTGCGCCAGACCATGAAGTTGCGCCGCCAGACGGCAAGGGCGCGCCAGGAAAGGCTGGGCGGTGCGAAGTGGGCAACGGCTTCCATGATCAGTCCCTCATCTAATCCCTGAGTTCGTGGCCGGTCAGTTTCAGGAACACGTCTTCGAGGTTGGCCGGCCGCAGCGGCGACGGCGAAACGGGAATGTGTTCGGCGATCAGCGCCTGCGGCGACCCTTCGGAAATGATGCGGCCTTCGTCCATGATCGCCAGTCGCTGGCACAGCCGCTCGGCCTCTTCCATGAAGTGCGTGGTGAGCAGGATGGTCTTGCCTTCGGCGAGCAGGCCTTGCAGGCGCTCCCAGATCAGGTGCCGCGCTTGCGGATCGAGGCCGGTGGTAGGCTCGTCGAGCAGCAGCAGGTCCGGGTCGTTGATCAGCGCGCGCGCCAGGGTCAGCCGCCGCTTCATGCCGCCCGACAGGGTGCGGATGGCGGCGTCGGCCTTGTTGCCGAGGCCGGCGAATTCGAGCAGGCGCGGAATGCGGGCGCGGATGGTTGCGTCGTCGATACCGAAGTAGCGGCCGAACACCAGCAGGTTCTCGGCGGCGGAGAAATCCGGGTCGAGGTTGTCGAACTGCGGCACCACGCCGACGCGGATGCGCGCCTCGCGGGCGCGGCGCGGCACCGGCTCGCCGACCATCGAGATGCTGCCGCCGTCCGGCGCGGTCAGGCCCAGGCAGCAGCGCAGGGTGGTGGTCTTGCCGGCGCCGTTGGGCCCGAGCAGGCCGAAGCACTCCCCCTTTGTCAGGGAGAAGGAAATGCCGGCCACCACTTCGCGGTCGCCGTAGCGCTTGTGGAGGTCGATGACTGCTAGCGGTGCCATGCGTCGTGGATGATCCTGCGGATGAGGTGCAGCCGGCGATGGAAGAAGTGGTCGGCGCCGGGAATGACGGTGACCGGCAGTTCCAGCGGCTCGGCCCACTTGAGCACGTTGGCCAGCGGCACCGTCTCGTCGGCCGAGCCGTGGATGACGATGGTGTCGGCAGCTACCGCTTCCGTCTCGTACTTGCGGTCGCCCTCGATGAAGCCGGCTGCCGTGCCGACCAGCACGAGGCGTCGTGCCGCGACTGACTTTGCCAGCCGCGTGACGACGTAGGCACCGAAGGAGAAGCCGGCGAGGTAGAGCGGCAACTCGCCAAAGCGTTCGCGTGCGTAGTCGTGCACCACCCGCAGATCATCGGTCTCGGCGATGCCGCGGTCGTGCGTCCCTTCCGTACCGCCGACGCCGCGAAAGCTCGGCCGCAGCGTATGGCAGCCGAGCTCGCGGAAGGCCTTGGCCAGCGTCGTCACCACCTTGTTGTCTGCGGTGCCGCCGAACAGCGGATGCGGATGGGCGATCAGCGCGAGGCCGGTCGCCGCCTCCTGCGGTTCGACGAAGACCTCGATCTTGCCTGCCGGGCCGTCGAGCAGGACGTGCTCGTGACGGCTCATGGCTTGTCGATCAGCAGACGCTCGACGATCTTGCCCTGGACGAGGTGCGAGTCGATGATCTCGTCGATGTCTTCCTGGTCGACGAAGGTGTACCAGGTCGCTTCGGGATAGATGACGATCACCGGCCCCAGGTCGCAACGGTCCAGGCAGCCGGCATTGTTGATGCGCACCTTGCCGGAGATCTTGTCGCCGAGGCCTTTGACCCGCTGCTTGCAGTAGTCGCGCATCTCGGCGGCGCCGTGGTTGTTGCAGCACGCCTCGCCGGCTTCGCGCTGGTTGGTGCAGAAAAATACGTGGTATCGGTAATGGCTCATGGCAACGGGCTCCAGTGTGCGGTCGATTATAGCGGCGCCCTTTCGACCCCCGGCCAACCCTGCCATAATGGATTCGTCGCATCCAAAGAAAAAAGGTCCTGCAGACTGTGCGCCATGACAGAAGACCATAAAGGCGTTCCGGCTTTCGTGCGCGACCGACGCTGGTGGCTGCTGCCGCTGCTCGCCTGGGCCCTGGTGTCCGCCCTGCTGTTCCAACTGCGCGTCACCAACATCCATCGCCAGGCGATCGACGTTGCGGCGGAAGGGGCGCGCAACATCTTCCGCATGGTGGTCCTGACGCGGTCCTGGAATGCGAGCCACGGCGGCGTCTATGTGCCGGTCACCCCGACCATCCAGCCCAATCCCTATCTCGACCATCCGCAGCGCGACGTGAAGACGACCGACGGCATGGCGATGACGCTGATCAATCCGGCCTACATGACCCGGCTGATCGCGGAGATGACCAAGGCCGAGTCGGGCGTCGAGTTCCACCTGACCAGCCTGAAGCCCATCCGGCCGCAGAACCAGGCCGACCCATGGGAGCAGTCGGCCCTGGCGGCTTTCGAGTCCGGCGGCACGGAAAGGCTGGAGGTCGTTGCCGGCGAGCACGGCGACGCGCTGCGCTACATGGCGCCGCTGCGGGTCGAGGAGGCTTGCCTGCCGTGCCACCGGCAGCAGGGTTACAGGCTTGGCGACATTCGCGGCGGTATCAGCGTCACGCAACAATATGCGCCTATCGAGGCGGCATCGATCACCGCGATCCGCCAGTCGGCCGTCAGCCATGGCGGCGTCTTCATTCTGGCGGCGCTGGCCGGCTGGGCGCTGCTCGAACTCCTGCGCCGGCGCTGGTTCGACCTGGCCGGCAATATTCGCCAACTGGAGGGAGCGCGCGGCGAACTGACCCGACAGGTGGTCGTCAACGAACGGCTGGCCACGCTGGGCCGCCAGGCGGCGGACTTCACGCGGGACGTAAGCGCGCCGCTGGCGGTCGTGATGGGGGCGGTTTCGCAGCACGAGGCGACGGCGGCCCGGGTAGACGCCATGCTTGCCGGCGAAGAGGTCGCCGAGGGCGACTTGCGCCGCGAACTGGCCGAGTTCCGGGACGCCGATGCGCTGGCCCTCTCGAGCCTGGCCCGCGCCATGAACCTGACCCAGGCGTTCTGTCGTACCTCGATCGATCGGGTTTCGGAGCGCACGCGGATCTTTTCCATGCGTGGCCTGATCGACGATGTCCTGGCGGCAGCGGGACCGCAACTGGCGCGGCTGCCGGTCAAGGTGGTCGTCGACTGCCCGGCCGACCTGTGGCTGCAGGGAATTCCGGGACTGGTCGATCAACTGCTGACCAACCTGACCGACAATGCGGTCGCCCATGCCTTCGGCCACGGCCAGCGGGCCGGCACTGTGCGGATCGCCGCCGCACGGGAGGGCGACAGCCTGCACCTGGTATTCGCCGACGATGGGGTCGGCATCGCGGCGGCGCACATCGAACGCATGTTTCGCCCCTTCGACGCTGCCGACGGCGGTCCGGGCGACCATGGCCTCGGCCTGTTCATCTGTCATCACATCGTAACGGCCAGATTGGCGGGAACCATCGAATGCGAGAACCGGCCGCGAGCGGGTTGCCGATTCGACATTCGTTTCCCGGCCAATTTCGTCGGCGGCATGCATCCTGCGCCGACCTGATCGGAGCGGTACTAGAGCGGCGCAGCCCTCTCGTCCGGAAGCACCGCGGAGCGGATGATTTCGTCCAGTTCGCCACGCCGGTAGAGCGCCGCGAAAGCACGCACCACATCCGGGTCGAACTGGGTGGCGGCGCCTGCTTCGATGGTCGAAATCGCCTTCTCGGCGGGCCAGGCGTCCTTGTAGGGGCGCCGGCTGACCAGTGCGTCGAAGACATCGACGACGGAGACGATGCGCGTCAGGAGCGAGAACTCGCTCGACGGACGACCCAGCGGATAGCCGGTGCCGTCCCAGCGCTCGTGATGCGAGTAGGCCACTTTCCGCGCCAGATCGAAGAACTCATCGTGCCTGAGAATGTGCGCGCCGATATCGGTGTGGCGTTGCATGAGCTCCAGTTCGCTGCCTTCCAGCGGGCCGGGTTTGGCCAGGATCTGGTCGGGAATGCCGATCTTGCCGACATCGTGCAGGCGGCTGGCCTTGCCCCAAACCTCGGCCTGGTCCTTGGCAATGCCCAACTCCGTCGCCACCATCCGGGTATAGGTGTCGATGCGCGCGATGTGCTGGCCGGTGGTCTTGTCCTTGAACTCGGCGACTTCGGCGAGCATGTCGACCGCGTTGTTGTGCGATGCCAGCACGTTCATGTGCAGGCGCAGGTTTTCGAGGGCAGTCGAACATTGGTAGGCCAGCACTTCCAGCAGGCCGCGATCCTGATCGGTCATTTGCGCGGTCGGCTCGATGTAGATGAAGCCCATGGGCCGGCCCCGGCCACGCAAGGGCAGCACCATGGCGTTGGCGCGCAGGCCCGGCGGCAGGGTGCCCATCAGCACCGCCTCGGTGCACAGGCGGCGAATCTCCTCGAAGCGTTCGCCGGTCGGGAAGGTATCGGACTTGGCCTGCACGACGATTTCCTGCCCGTCGATGGTGGCGACCATGCCGTCGATGGTGGACAGGAACGTGCTGTCGTCCAGGTGGCAGAGGCCGATGACCTGCGTCAGCACGCCCTGGAAGAACTCGTTGAGCGATCGGGTCGAGATGCGATAGATCTCGGGTGCGGCATCGAGTATGCCGGCCAGGCCGAGGCGGTTGAGGTCGATGGTGCGCAGGTCCCGGAACGCCTTGAGTGCCGAGCGAACGGTCGTGTACAGGCGCTGCGCGGTCAGCTCGGTCTTGTCCTTGTAGTCGTCGATGTCGTAGTGGTCGATGACGAACCGCTCCGGCGCCATGCCCGGCTGGCCGGTGCGGATGACGATGCGCAGCATCTCGTTGCCCAGCCGGTCGCGGATGTATTCGACCAGCTTGAGACCCGCATCGTCCGTCTCCATGACGACGTCGATCAGAGCGACGGCGATGTCGCGATGCTGGGCCAGCATCGCCTTCGCCTCCGTCGCGGAACCGGCTTCGAGGATCTCCAGTTCGCGGTCGGCGAAGCTGAAGCCCTTGAGGTTGAGGCGCGTCAGGCTGCGCACATCCGGTTCGTCGTCCACCACCAGCAGCTTCCAGGGGCGCAACCTGGAACTCGCGGGTTTGGCTTCGGACCGTGCGGAGCGGATGATTTTCATGGCGTAAGTTGCGCGGAATCCCCGACAGGCTAACGCGAATCGGCAGCGCGAACAATCGGACCGATCGGCACCTCGATGCGGAACTTCGTGCCCTTCCCCGGCCCCGTTTCGCACTCGATCGAGCCGCCGAGTCGGTGGGTGGCGATGTCGTGGCAGATGTACAGACCGAGGCCGGTGCCGCCCTTGCTTCGATTGGTGGTGAAGAACGGCTGGAAGACGTGGGCCGCCTCGTCCGGCGTCATGCCGCGACCGTTGTCGGCGAGTTCGAGCTTCAGGCGATCGTTGTCGACGCTGGCCGCGATGCGGATCCGGCCATTCGGACCACCCGCCGCCAGGCCGTGTTGCAGGGCGTTCAGGGTCAGATTGGTGATCAACTGGTCGTACAGGCCCGGGATCCCCTCGATCTCGAGATCGGCCGGACACTCCACGACGATATCGGCACCGGCTTGCTTGATCGGGCCGCGCAGCGTCAGCAGGTCGTCCTCGATCACATTGCGCAGGCGGAAAGTCTTGGCCTGCTCCGAAATCTGGTCGATCGACGAGCGCTTGAAGGCCTGCACCAGTCCGGCGGCACGTCTCAGGTTGCCCATGGCCATGCCGGTCGCCTCGTCGAGCAGGTCGAGCTGGGCCACCAGTTCCTCTTCGCGAACCTCTTCGGCGCCCAGCAATCGTCGGATCGTCGCGACCGTCTCCTGGAACTGCGAAACGGTGCCGACGGCGATGCCTACGGGTGTATTGATCTCGTGGGCGAAGCCTGCGGCCAGTTGGCCCACCGCGGCGGCGCGTTCGCTCACGATCAGGCGATCCTGCTCCTCGCGCAGGCGCTCGTTGGCCGCCCGCAACTGATCGGTCCGCTCGACGACCCGCTGTTCCAGCGTGGCGTTGAGCGCCGCCAGCTCGTCGCGCGCGTGCTCCAGGTCCGCGTGTTCGCGTTTCAGGTCGTCGTAGGCGTGCAGCAGGCGCTCGTTGCGCTCGAGCAGCCCGCCGTACAGCCGCCGCAACGAATCGAGCAGGATGTCGGTGCGCGGATCCTCCGATGCCCGATCGGCGGCAAATGCCGCCGCGGGCGTCTCGCCGCGGCGGATGGCCGTGATCTGCCGTCCCAACGACTGATCGTCGCCGAGGATGTGGAAGATCAGCCAGTTGGCCAGGTAGGCGACCAGTTGGCTCAAGGACAACTGGCCGGCCTCGTGGCGCGTCGCCAGCCAGTTATTGACCTGGGCGACGAAGCGCTGGTGGGCGTGACGATGGACCTCCTGGTGCTCGGCGGCAACGCCGTACTGCTCCATCAGGCGCTCCTCGCAGCCGAAGTGATAGACGGTGTAGTCGGCCAGTGCCGTCAGGGTCTGGTCGATGTGCTCCGGGGTCGAACTGTCGACCTCGTTGCCCAACTGGTTCAGCAGGCCTACCAGATGCCGATGCTGGGCATCGACGTCGGGCAAGCCCGTCTCGAAGTAGTGATTCCACTTGAAGGTCGTCAGCAACTTGGGCTCCTCGCCGGCGCCGGATACTTGAGCGCATTCTTGACGATCTTGTCGCGCGCGGCCGCGATGGGGTCGATGCCCAGCGCATCGGCCAATTCCACGAGATAGATGAGGGTGTCGGCCACCTCGTCCCGCACTTCGGCCAGCTTGTCCGGCGCCAGCGCCAGGCTCTGCTCGGGCGTCAGCCACTGGAAGTGCTCGACCAGCTCCGCCGCCTCGACGATCATCGCCATGGCGAGGTTCTTCGGCGTGTGGAATTGTCGCCAGTCGCGGGCGGCGGCAAAGTCGCGCAGGGCATCGCGCAGGCTGGCGAGGTCGTGGATCGATTCGTGGTCAGCGTTCATGGTCGGGTCGCATCAGCATCAGCCACGGCAGCGCCAGGAACGGCCAGAAATTGGAGGCCAGCCGGGTGAGGCCGTGGAAGTTGAGGAACTGGCCCGGGTTCCAGGCCTGGAAGGTATGGGCCAGGTAGGGATTCTCCGGCGCGATATTGACCAGCGTCGTCGCGACCAGCAGCGACAGGGCGGCCAGCGCGCGCTGCCAGCGGGCCTGCAAGGGCGTGGCCAGGAACCAGAACAGCACTCCGGCCACGAGTCCGGTCAGGCTGCCGGGGGTCGCCCAGGCCAGGCCGCCGCGGCCGCTCATCATCACCAGGAAGGCGAAGCTTTTCGCCAGCAGGCCGGCCGCGACCACCGTGAGCGCCACGCCGGGCATCCAGGGGCGTGCCAGCAGCGTGACGATGAGGGCGATGGCCAGCGTGTGTGCACCGACGATGGCCGCCTCGATGCGGATGAAGCCGTCGGCCGAATAATCGAGCGAGGCGGGTACGTCGAGCAGTTCGCGCAGGCTGCCGTTGCCGAACAGCAGGGTGTCGGGATTGAACTGCGTCAGCAGCCAGAGCCAGATCAGGAGCAGGCCGGCATCCGGCATGCCGCCGGCGGCGAATACGCGATGCCGCCAGTTGTCGAACCGGCCGCCGTCGAACATCGAGCTGGCCCAGCGGGCACCGGCCAGCGCACCGGCCAGCGACCCGATGGCATTGCAGGCGAGGTCGAGGTTGGAGGGCACGCGGCTCGGCAGGAAGTGCTGCATCGCCTCCATCGCGAAGCTGAGGACGGTACCGATCGCGACCGCCAGGATCACCGCCGGTACGACGAACAGCCGTTGCCGCAGCGTGGCGACCCAGAGGAAGCCGAGCGGCAGATAGGCGCCCATGTTGCCGACGATGTCGAATCCGGTCGTGTAGCGCGGCCAGCCGGCGGTGAGGAATGCCGTCAGCGGTGCCCCGGAATCGTGCCAGCCGGCGAAAGGGTACAGGCTGCCGTACACGGCCAGCAGCGTATAGGCAGTGGCCAGATAGAGCGGCAGCGGCGAACGGTCCCGCGCCACCGCCCGGTTCCGGTCAGACGGCGCTCGGCGTCGCCAGGCGCTCCCGCAGCCGGCGCAGGATTTCGGCGGGCGACAGGCGGCTCGGGTCGAAGCGCGGCAGTTCGATGCCGTCCAGGGTGTTCTTGACCAGCAGGCCGAGGTCGGTGTCGCCCTCGGTGAGCAGGCGGCGGCTGAAGAACAGCGTGTCCGGGTCCTCTTCGCGGGCGAGCAGGGCGATGAAATCGCGGCTCCGGGCCGAGATAGTCAGGTCGGCGGGCGCGGCATCGAAGATCGGCCGGAAACCGCGGCTGCCGTAGGCGAAGCGCAACGTCAGGCCGGCATCGAGGACGCGGATCGCGAAGCGTTTGCCGATCAGCGGTTCCAGCGGCTCGCGCGGAATCATGCGGCCGAGCGCCAGGTTGAGGCCGGTGATCAGCCCCAATGTCGGCGGCAGTTGCGGCAGGCGCTCGCCGAGCCGGGTGAGCGGCGCGGGCAGCGTGAAATCCGGCAGCTTGAAATTCCTGTTCATGCGGCTTTTCCTATCAGTTCCAGTCCCGGCCGGCCGTGCCAGAAGCCGTTGCAGTAGTCGCCGTCCAACTGGGCGGTCTGGCCGTCGATGGCGGCGCGGAAGGCGGCCAGCACAGCCGCCGTGGCGGCCGACTGCGGGCTGATGCGCAGGACATCGACACCTGCCGCCGCCAGATCGGGCAGGTCGGCGAGCAGATTGTATACCTTCGCCGACTGGGTCTGGATGCCATTCAGTGACAGGAAGTCCTCGCCTTCGCGGGTCTTCACGATCATGCCATCGGGGAAGTCGATGCACTTGAACTCGCAACTGTCCTTCTGCAGGTTGAAGCGCCGCGCGGTGAAGCAGCGCGCCGAGTAGGCCAGCGGCACGCGGCCGAAGGCGAACACCTCCGTCTCGATCCCGGTCGGCAACGCGGGCCGCATGCCGGCCAGCAGTTCGCGACCTGCTTCCGGCGGCATGACCCAGCGTCCGGCGCCCATGCCGGCGAGCAGCCCGAGCGTCTCGGCATTGAAGATATTGAGCGTCGGTCCGGCGACGAAGGGGATGCCCTGGCCGGCCAGCAGGCGCACGGCACCCATCTCGTTCGCCTCGACGCTGAACCGGCCGTTGTCGACCATGCGCCGCAAGGCCTTGAGATCGGATTCCGATTCGATCAGCGTTAGCGTGGACAGCACGACTTCCTTGCCGGCAGCGGCGAGCCGGGCGGCGAGCTCGAGGTAGTCGTCGAGGCGCAGTTCATGGCGCCGCGAGCAAACGGTTTCGCCGAGATAGACGATATCCACCGGCTGCTGCGCGACGGCGGCGTAGAAGTCGAGCGTGGTCTGCCGCGGCCAGTAGTACTGGAGCGGGCCGAGCGAGAGTCTCATTTCCATGGCCGGTTGTAGGCGCCCAGCGTGTAGCTCTGGCCCTCGGAAACCTTGTTCAGTTCCGCCATCCATGCGGCCTTGGGCACGAAATGGGCTGCATCGCGCAAACAGTTGTCGATCGCCTCGCGCCAGATCCTCGTCACCTGCGCCACGTAGGCGGGGCTGCGCTGGCGACCTTCGATCTTGATGGCGCGGATGCCCATGCGCACGAGTTCCGGCAGCAGTTCCAGCGTGTTGAGGCTGGCCGGTTCCTCGATGGCGTAGTAGGTTTCGTCATCGACCTCGAAGCGGCCCTTGCAGATGGTCGGATAGCCGGTACGTTCGCCCTCGGCATAACGGTCGATCAGGATGCCGTTGAGCCGCGTCTCCAGGCCCTGCGGGGTCTGTTCCCAGCGCACCGCCTTGCCCGGCGAGCAGGCGCCGTTGCAGTTGGGCGAGGTGCCGGTTGCGTAGGCCGACAGCGCGCAGCGGCCCTCGACCATGACGCACAGGCCGCCGAAGCCGAAGGCCTCGATCTCGACCGGTGTGTTGGCGATTACCTGTTCGACCTGGGCCAGCGACAGCACGCGCGGCAGCACGGCGCGCTGGATGCCGAAGCGCTCATGGTAGAAGTTGATGGCCTCGTAGTTGGTCGCCGAGCCCTGCACCGAGAGATGCAGGCGCAGATTCGGATGGGCGCGCTGTGCGTAGGCCATCAGGCCCGGGTCGGCGAGGATGATGGCATCGACGCCGTAGTCCGCGGCGCGGTCGACCGCGGCGGTCCAGCGCGCCCAGCTTTCGCTCTGCGGATAGGTGTTGAGCGCGATCAATACCTTGACGCCGTGGTCGTGGGCGTAGCGGATGCCGTCCTTCAGGCTCTTCTCGTCGAAGTTGAGGCCGGTGAAGTTGCGTGCGTTGGTGTCGTCCTTGAAGCCCGCATAGACGCAGTTGGCGCCGTTGTCGACGGCAGCCTTGAGCGCCGGCAGGCCGCCGGCCGGACAGACCAGTTCGATGGGGTTGGGGGCGGTCATGGGAATTCCGGGAAAATGGACCGAAACTATACGCAGCCGGGCTTGGCGGGGGGTTGATGCAAGTCAAAGCCGGAATTGCGCTAATCTGGCTGCGTACCATAACCCCAAAGGAGACTCGGGATGAGACATTTTCCCCAAATCCGCACCGGACTGACCCTGCTGGCACTCGTGTCCACACTGGCGGCCGGACCGGCATTTGCCGACAAGCCCTCGTGGGCCGGCGGCGGCAAGCAAGAGGATCGCTACGACCGGCGCGACGACCGGCGCGACGAAAGCCGCCACGAAAGCCGCCACCGCGACGACCGGCGTTGGGACGATCGCCGCCGCGACGATTACTGGAGTTCGCGCGGGCATCGTTTTCACGATGACATCCGCGTGCGTATCGACGTTTATTACGACCGGGAGTTCCGGCGCGGCCATTGCCCGCCGGGACTGCGCAAGAAGGGCCCCGGCTGCGTGCCGCCCGGCCACGTCCGCAAGTGGCAGCGCGGCCGGCCGTTGCCGCGCGAGGTCGTTTATGCGCCCCTGCCGCACGAACTGCTGATCCAGTTGCCGCCGCCGCCGCTGCACCATGAGTACGTGCGCGTCGCCTCCGACATCCTGCTGATCGCAGTCGGCACGGCGATGGTCGTCGATGCCATCGAGGACATCGGCCGGGTCCGGTAAGCGCCGCGCCGCCTGGCGGATCGCCGGTCGTCATGGCCGGGCGGGGCTGATCGCGACGCCGCGCTCACCCTCGTCCAGCGGCTGCATCCATTGCACCTGCTGCTCCAGCACCTGCACCGTCGCTTCCGACGCGTCGCCGCTGCGCGTCGCCAGGCGACGGCGCAGTTCGTCGATGGGCGCTTCGCAGGCGAGGATGGCGAAGGGAATGCCAAGCTGCGCCGCCAGGGCGCGGAAGTCGTCCCGCTCGGCGCGCTTGAGGAAGGCAGCGTCTACGAGGACCGGCCAGCCGTCGGCGACGATTTCCGCCGCCAGCGTCCGCAAGTGGCCGTAGGTGCGGACGGTGGCTTCGTGATCGTAGATGCCGCCGCCGCTGGCGGCGTCGGGGGCGAGGCCGAAGAGGCGTTTCCTTTCCACGTCGGAACGCAGGCGGATGGTGGCGGCTCGGGCATCGGCCAGCAGCAGGACCTTGGCAGCGGTGGTCTTGCCGGAACCGGAGAGGCCGAACGTAATCGTCAAGTTTGCCGGTGGCGGCACGGTGAGCGCCTCGGCCATGGCGAGATACTCGGCCGCCTCCGTGCCCTTGCCCTGGATGGCCGCCACCTTGGCGCGCACCATGGCGCGATAGACGGCATAAAAGCGCAGCACGGCCAGCGCGTCGTAGTCGCCGCTCCAAAGCAGCCACTCGTTGAGGAACCAGGCGGCCAGCCCCGGGCGTCCGTGGTCGAGCAGGTCGAGGTAGGTGAAGGCGATCTCGGCGGCGACGTCGATCCAGCGGAAGTCGTCGTTGAACTCGATGGCGTCGAAGGGCGTGGGCCGGCCGGCCAGCAGCACCAGGTTGCCGAGGTGCAAGTCGCCGTGGCACTCGCGCACCCGGCCGGCGGCCTTGCGGCGGGCGAAAGCATCCCGCCGGGCGGTGTGTTCGGCCAGCGTCCATGACTTGAGCCGCGCCAGCCGCCCGCATTCGGCGGGTAGCAGGTGCTCCAGTTCATCGAAGTTCTCCAGCGCCGGGGCGAGCACCTGCGCCGGCTCGCCGAAGCGCTCCGCCGGTCCGGCCACGGCTGCCGCGGCGTGGAATTCAGCCAGCCGCCGCGCTAGGTCTGAAAGCTGGTCCGGCGTCAGCTCGCCGCGGGCGCAGACATGATCGAGGCGGTCGTCTTCCGCAAAGCGGCGCATCCGCACGGCAGGCTCGCCATCGAAGTGCGCCACCTCCAGGTAGAGGTCGGGCGCGTAGCGACGGTTAATGCGCAGTTCCGCCTCGCAGCAGGCGCGGCGCTTGTCGACCGTGCCGTAGTCGAGGAAGGGCAGCACCACGGGCTTCTTGAACTTGTAGGCGTAGTCGCCGGCCAGCAGCACCCAGGAGATGTGCGTCTCGACCAACTCGACCGGCCCGGCCGGATGCGGGTACCGGGCCGGGTCGAGGAGCGACTCAATCAGGGGCGGGATCAATGGAGCACTGGTCGGGCATCGTTCGCATCGCTGCCAGCTACCCGTTTCGGTTCGGCGAAATAGCGGGCCAGCGGACATATCCTCCCCGGCGGGCAATCGTGTTCACAGGCACATTCCGCCTGCGTCTCGTCAGTGAGCACCATCTCGCGAATGATTTCACAACGGGCGACGGGTGAGTCGAACATCGCAGCCTCCAATGAACCAAGGCGCCAAGCGGAAGGGCCGCCTGACGATTCCACTATAGTCGCTGGATGGACCGGCTGCCGCTGCCCTGGTCGGGAAAGTCAGCCGCGACGGGACGCCACCCTTACGGCCCGCCCCAGGCCTTGATGAGGATGGGCAGCAGCAGCGCCGTTGCGAGGCCGTTGAGGCCCATGGCGAGTGCGGCGAAGGCGCCCATGGTTTCGGAGATCTGGAAGGCGCGGGCGGTGCCGATGCCGTGGGCGGCGACACCAAAAAGGAAGCGGAGCTTTACGGCCGCTTGACGCGAATCTTGTTCTCGGTTGCGACGACGAAACAGCCGCCCCAGGTTCCTAGTTCGTCGGCGATGGCGGTAACGGTGGCGACCAGCGCGCGGATTCCGGGTTCGCTCAGGCGCAGCAGCAGGATCCCCGGATGTGTTCCTGGCGCGAACCGGCGCGAGTCGGAGAAGTCAAGGTCTTGGGTGATGAGCAAACGCCCTTCTTCGATAACCGCCCGCCACACGCGTTCATCCGGGCTGCCGGCGAGTCCTTCGGCGGGCACGGTATCCACATCGTGGCCCCGTGCCGCCAGAATGGCGACCAGACTGGCGGGCAGGTTCTCGTCGAGCTTGATCTTCATGCCAGCGAAGGCATGGCGGGAGTCGGCAGGTCTTCCTCAGCGGAAACAGCGGCGAACGCAATCACCGCGCGAAGTGCGTGGCGATCCAAGGTCGGAAGCTCGGCCAGGATTTCCTCGTCCGTCATGCCTTCGGCAAGGCTGGCGAGGATCGTGCGCACCGTGACGCGGGTGCCGGTGACAGTCGGTTCGCCGCCACAGATCGCGGAATCGCGAGTGATGTACGACTTGAAGTTCATGGTCATCGGTGGCCTCCCCCAGTAATGGGAAGACTCAAAGATACCACCGCCATCCGCGAAAAGTCAGCCGTCGCAATACGCCTCGTTACGGCCCGCCCCAGGCCTTGATGAGGATGGGCAGCAGCAGCGCCGTTGCGAGGCCGTTGAGGCCCATGGCGAGTGCGGCGAAGGCGCCCATGGTTTCGGATATCTGGAAGGCGCGGGCGGTGCCGATGCCGTGGGCGGCGACGCCGATGGCGAAGCCTTGCACGGCTTCGTCCTTGACGCGCAGCAGGCGGAACAGCCATTGCGCGACGATGGCGCCGAGGATGCCGGTGGTGACGACGAGCACTGCCGTGAGCGAGGGCAGGCCACCGATCTTTTCGGCGATGCCCATGGCGATGGGCGTCGTCACCGACTTGGGCGCCAGCGACATCAGCGTCGGCCGGCTGGCGGCCAGCGCCCAGCCGACGGCGATGGCGGAGACGATGGCGGTGAGCGAGCCGATGGCCAGCGCCAGCAGTGCCGGGCCGAACATGCGCTTCAGGCGCGGCAACTGGGCGTAGAGCGGCACGGCCAGCGCGACGGTGGCGGGGCCGAGCAGGAAGTGCACGAACTGCGCGCCGTCGAAGTAGGTGGCATAGGGCGTGCCGGTCAGCATCAGCAGCGCGACGATGATGGCCACGGCGATGGCCACCGGATTGGCGGCGGGGTTCATGCCCGAGCGAGTGTAGAGCCAGTAGGCGCCCTGGTAGGCGACCAGCGTCAGCGTCAGGCCCAGCAGCGGCGAGGCGGCGAGATAGACCCAGATCTCGGCGAGGCGTGGCGTCATGGCTGACCCTTGCCGCGCTTGACGAAGGCGCAGAGCAGCAGGCCGGTGACGCCCAGGGTGGCGAAGGTGCTGACCAGCAGCGCCGCGACGATCGCCGGCCACTCGTCGCCCAGGCGCGCGAAATGCACCATGACGCCGACGCCGGCCGGCACGAACAGCAGCGACAGGTGCTGGAGCAGGTTGTTGGCGGCGCTGCGCAGGTTGTCCGGCACGCCGTCGCGCGCCACCAGTGCCGCGAACAACAGCGCCATGCCGATCACCGGGCCGGGAATGGGCAGCGCGAAGAACTGGACCACCACCTCGCCGGCGAGCTGGAAGAGCAGCAACAGGGTCAGCGCGCCCAGCATGAAAGGGATTCAGGCCTGCGGTTGGTCGGCCTGGGGCGCGTGATGCCCGTGGCGACTGTGCTGCGCCGGCCGCGAAGTCAGCGAACCGATCAGCATGCCGAGTATCGCCATCAGGAAGCCGGCGAATTGCGGCGGCACGAAGCCTTCGCCTTCGGGCAGCCAGAATTCCATCGGCAGCCAGGTGGCCAGGCCCAGCGCAATCGCCCAGTAGGCGCCGCGGGTGGTCGCCGGCTTCCAGTACAGGCCCGCCACCAGCGGCACGAAGGCCAGCACCAGCGTGACCTTGTAGGCATTTTCGACCATCTGGTGAATGCCCGTCTCTTGATCCAGCGCCCACAGCGCATAGAGCGTGACCAGGACCGTGAAGATCGCCACCACCCAGCGCGTGATGACCAGCAACTGGTGGTCGGGCAGGTGGCGGCGGCGGGTGATGAAGTCCTTGATCACGTTCTCCGAAATGGTTACCGAAGGCGCCAGCAGCGTGCCCGAGGCGGTGGACATGATGACCGACAGCAGCGCGCCATAGAAGATCACCTGGGCGAACAGCGGCAGGTGCGCCTTGATCAGCTCGGGCAGGAGCTTCTGGCTGTCGTCGGCAAGCCACTTGCTTGCCAGTGCCGGGTCGATCAGGTTGGCGGAATAGGCCATGAACAGTGGCACGGCAGCGAACAGGAAATAGGCGACGCCGCCCATCACCGTGCCCCAGACGGCGACGTGCTCGTTCTTCGCGGAGTTGGCGCGCTGGAAGACGTCCTGCTGGGGAATGGAGCCGAAGCCCATGGTCAGAAGGCCGGACAGAAAGGCGAGCATCGCGACGGCGTTCATCTCCGGCCAGAAATGGAACTTGGCATTGTTCGCCGCATGCTCGACGACGGGCGCGACGCCGCCGGTCATGTCGCTGAGCAGCGTGGCGATGTAGATCAGGCCGATGACGATGATGATCATCTGGAAGAAGGTGGTCAGGGCCACCGACCACATGCCGCCATACAGTGTGTACATCAGTACCACCGCGGCACCGATCAGGATGCCCTGCTGCTGCGTGATGACGCCGTCCGACAGGACGTTGAACACCAGCCCGAGCGCCGTGACCTGCGCCGAGACCCAGCCCAGATAGGACAGCGCGATGGCGATGCCGGTCACCACCTCGACCTTGCGGTCGTAGCGTTGGCGGTAGAAGTCGCCGATGGTCAGCAGGTTCATCCGGTAGAGCTTGCGGGCGAAAAACAGGCCGAACAGGACCAGGCAGAGCGAGGCGCCGAACGGGTCGGAGATCAGGCCGCCGAGGTCCTCTTCCAGAAAGGTGGCCGGAATGCCGAGCACCGTTTCCGCGCCGAACCAGGTGGCGAACACCATGGCTATGACGATGTAGATCGGCAGCGAGCGGCCGGCTGCGATGTAGTCCTTGGCGTTGTGCACCTTGGTGGCGGCATAGACGCCGATGCCGATGGAGACAACCAGGTAGAGGATGACGAAACCAAGTAGCATGGCCGAAACCGTCAGGAAATGCCGTGCCGGCGGGAGAGGTGGATTATAACCAGCGCATCTGTGCGGCTAGTGCGGCGGCAGGTCGAAATGCAGGTTCTGCGCCAGAGGCAGCGTGTCGCCCCAATTGACCGTGCATGTCTGACGGCGCATGTAGGCCTTCCAGGCGTCGGAGCCGGCTTCGCGGCCGCCGCCGGTGGCCTTCTCGCCGCCGAAGGCGCCGCCGATTTCCGCGCCCGAGGTGCCGAGGTTCACGTTGGCGATGCCGCAATCGCTGCCGGCAGCCGCCAGGAACAGCTCGGCATGGCGCAGGTCGCGGGTGAACAGCGCCGAGGACAGGCCCTGCGGCACATCGTTCTGGTCGCGGATCGCGTCGGCGAGATCTTCGAAGGGCGGCATCACGTACAGGATGGGCGCGAAGGTTTCGCGCTGCACCACCGGCCAGCGGTTCTCGGCAGCGATCAGGGTCGGCTCGACAAAGCAGCCGGGGCCGGGCAGCGTCCGGCCGCCGTGCAGGACCCGGCCGCCTGCGTTGCGCGCTCCCGCTACCGCGGCCACAAACGCACCGCGCGCCGCTTCGTCGATCAACGGGCCGACCAGGGTGTCCGGCTGCAGCGGGTCGCCCACGCGCAAGTGGGCATAGGCTGCGGTCAGCCGCGCCACCACTTCATCGTGGCAGGCGCGGTGCAGAAACAGCCGGCGTGTCGACGTGCAGCGCTGGCCGGCGGTGCCGATGGCACCGAACAGGATCGCCGGCAGCGCCAACTCCAGGTCGGCCGAGGCGTCGACGATCACCGCATTGTTGCCCGAGCATTCGAGCAGACAGTGGCCGTAGTGGGCCGCGACCGTTGCCGCCACCTGGCCACCGACCCGCGACGAGCCGGTGAACGACAGCAGGTCGAGCCGCGGGTCGGCCGCGAGTTGCGCGCCCCGCGCCGGATCGTCCGAGATCGCCAGGCTGAACAGGCCGGTCACCCCGTGGGCGACGCAGATCGGGTCCACCAGGTTTTGGATGGCGATCGCGGTCAACGGCGCGTGGGGCGACGGCTTCCACACCACCACGTCGCCACACACGGCGGCGATGAAGGCGTTCCATGCCCAGACGGCCGCCGGGAAGTTGAAGGCTGTGATTACGCCGACGACGCCCCGCGGGTGCCAGCGCTCCTCCATGCGATGCTGCGGGCGTTCCGAGGGCAGCGTGAGCCCGTGGAACTGCCTCGACAGGCCGACCGCGAAGTCGGCGATGTCTATCATCTCCTGCACTTCCGCGTTGCCTTCGGCCTTGAGCTTGCCGACTTCCAGGCAGATCAGCGTGCCAAGTTCATCCTTGTGCTCCCGCAGCGCCTCGGCGATGTCGCGCACCAGCAGGCCGCGCTGCGGCGCGGGCCGGTCGCGCCAGGTGGGGAAGGCTTGCCGCGCGCGGCCGATCAGTTCGTCCAGGTCATCCCGGTCTGCCCGTCCGACCGTGGCCAGCGGCTGCCCGAGTGCCGGGTTGATCGAGGCGAAGCCGCCGTGACCGCGGGTCCAACTGCCGTCGCCGCGCGCGACCGCCGCATTCGCTTCCGCGATGCCCAGCCGGTTGAACAGGGACACTGCGGCGTCCATGTCAGGCCGCCCTTGCCCGCCGGCCGGAACGATCGCCCAGTACCTCCGCCACCCGGTCGAGCGCCCAGTCGAGCTGGTCCTGCGGAATGGTCAGGGCCGGCGCCAGGCGGATCACCGTGCCATGGGTATCCTTGGTCAGCACGCCGCGTCGGGCCAGGGCCTCAGCTACCTCGCGCGCTGTGCCATGACCGGTGGCGATCTCGATGCCGGTCAGCAGGCCGCGGCCGCGGACATCGGCAACCGCCGGGGTGTCGAGTACGTGCAGGCGTGCCAGCAAGTGATGGCCGAGCTGCTCGGCGCGCTCGACCAGACCTTCGTCGATCAGCGTCTCGAGCGCCTCAGTAGCCACCGCGGCGGCCAGAGCATTGCCGCCGAAGGTGCTGCCGTGGTCGCCGGGGCGGAACACCGACATCAACGCCTCGCTGGCCAGGAAGGCCGACACGGGATAGAGGCCGCCGCCCAGGGCCTTGCCCAGGCAGACGCCGTCCGGCTGCACATCCTCATGGTCGCAGGCCAGCAGCCGGCCGGTGCGGCCGAGACCGGTCTGCACCTCGTCGGCGATCAGCAGCACATGCTCGCGCCGGCAGATCTCGGCGCAAGCCGCCAGGTAGCCGGCCGGCGGCACGACGATGCCGCCCTCGCCCTGGATCGGCTCGAATAGAAAGGCGGCGGTGCGCGGCGTGATGGCGGCGGCCAGTGCCGCGGCGTCGCCATACGGTATCTGCACCAGCCCCGGCGGGAAGGGACCGAAGCCTTCGCGGTAGGCCGGTTCGGTGGACAGGCCGACCGCGGCGATGGTGCGGCCATGGAAATTGCCGGCGCAGGCGATGATTTCGGCCTGCCCATCGGGAATGCCCTTGATCTGATGGCCCCACTTGCGCGCGGCCTTGAGGGCGGTCTCCACCGCTTCGGCACCCGTGTTCATGGGCAGCGCGCGGTCGAAGCCGGTCAGTTCGGCCAGGCGGCGCAGGAAGGCCGGCAGGCGGTCGTTGTGGAAGGCCCGCGAAGTGACGGCGAGTCGCCGCGCCTGACTGTTCATGGCGGCCAGCAGACGCGGATGCGCGTGACCGAAGGAAACGGCGGAGTACGCCGCCATCATGTCCACATAGCGGTTGCCGTCGATATCCCACAACAGCGAGCCTTCGCCACGGGCCAGCACGACGGGCAGCGGGTCGTAGTTGCGGGCGCCCGATTCGCGTTCCCACGCCTTCAACTCGCCGGACTCCGGGGCGAGCAGGGATTCGAGCAGGTCGCAGACCAAGCGGCCGGTTTGTCCGGCCACGTCGCGTCCCGGGTGATATTCGGCGATCTCGATGGCGATGCAGTCGGGCCGCCGCGCCAGCCGCCGCAATGCCGCCAGCATCGCGCCGGCCGGCGGCCCGCCGGCGCTCGGACAGGCGACCCCCGGGGCGTCCGCCGGATCGAAGGCATCCATGTCCACGGTGATGCCGAAGACGCCGCCCCGGCCGACGATCGCCACGGCCCGGAGGAGGGCCGCCTCGAGGCCGAGCCGTTCGATGGCGGTCCGGTCGAACACCGCCACGCCCAGCGTGTCGAGCAGCGCCCGCTCCGGCGCTTCCCAGTCGCGGGCGGCGAATACGGCGACCCGGCCGGGATCGAGCGTCGGGCCGTCAATCGAGGTCATGCCGGGTTCGCCGTGACCGAGCAACGCAGCCAGCGGCATGCCATGCGCGTGGCCGGACGGGCTGGTGGCTGGTGTATGGGCATCGAGATGGGCATCGATCCAGAGCAGGCCGGGTGGCTCGCCGATGGCGCGGCCAACCCCGCGCCAGGTACCCGCGGCGATGGCATGGTCGCCGCCGATGACAACCGGCAGTTCGCCCGCGTCCAGCCGCCCGGCGACGGCCCCGGCAAGCCGCTGCAGCAGGTCGGGCAGGGCGGCGGGCGATGCCGACGACGGCAGGATGTCCGGCTGCCACGCCGCCGGCAGGTCGAGTCGCCGCGCCACGGCCGTTAGGCCGAGCCGGCGCAGCGTTGCGGGCGCACCGGCCGGCCCGGCATCGGCGCCGCCCAGTCCGCAAGCCGCACCGATCAAGGCGATCGATCGCGGCGGATTCAGCGGATGCATGCGAATGTTCATGGCACGCTCCCCGACGTCAAAGCTCTAGACCTTTGACGCGAATACCGGCGGATTCGTTCGGCGCCATCCCCCGGTGCTGCCGGGGCAGGCAGGCTGCCGGTCAGCGCAACAGGATCAGCAGTTCCACGGCGGCGAGGACGGTCACGGCGGCCATCAGCCAGCGCAACTGGCGCTCGGTCCGTGCCTGGACCTCGAGGAGGGCGGCATGCCGTGATTCGTCGGCAGAGGTGCTGGCCAGCCGCTGATGCACCAGGCGCGGCAGTTGCGGCAGCAGCGCCGCCCATTGTGGCGCTTCGTGCTTCAGGTGGTTGATGAGGCCGCGCACGCCGATCTGCTCCTTCATCCAGCGCTCCAGGAAGGGTTTGGCGGTATCCCAGAGATCGAGTTCCGGATCGAGCTGGCGGCCGAGGCCCTCGATGTTGAGCAGGGTCTTCTGCAGCAGCACCAACTGCGGCTGGATCTCGACGTTGAAGCGGCGCGAAGTCTGGAACAGGCGCAGCAGCACGTGGCCGAAGGAAATGTCCTTCAGCGGCCGGTCGAAGATCGGCTCGCAGACGGCGCGCACCGCGGCCTCCAGTTCGTCGACGCGGGTCTCCTTCGGTGCCCAGCCGGACTCGATGTGGGCCGTGGCGACGCGGTGGTAGTCGCGGCGGAAGAAGGCCAGGAAGTTGATGGCGAGGTAGTTCTTGTCCACCTCGTTGAGCGTGCCCATGATGCCGAAGTCGAGTGCTACGTAGCGGCCGTCGGCCGCCACCAGGATGTTGCCAGGATGCATGTCGGCATGGAAGAAGCCGTCGCGGAACACCTGGGTGAAGAAGATCTCGACGCCGGCGCGCGACAGCTTCTTGAGGTCGACGCCGGCGGCGCGGACGCGCTCGACCTGGGCGATCGGGATGCCGCGCATGCGCTCC
>JACRIZ010000109.1 GCA_016235765.1 Rhodocyclales bacterium
GCAGTTGACCAGACCGAAGAGCTTCTTGCGGCAGCGGTTGTCGTAGCCCTGGAACACCACCAGGGTCGTCGGATCCACGTACTTGCCGGCTTCCCGCTGCACTTCGAGCGCGGTGACCATCTTGGCGAAATCGGCGTCCGGGGCGTTGCCGGTGTCGAAGCAATGGCCGTCGAGGCAGAACTGCTGACCGCCACAGTTGGTGATCGTCGAGGTCGAGCCGCTCGCCACCCGGCATTGCCAGGTCTGCTCATGGAGCATGCAGGCGCCCAGCGGGTTGGTGTCGATGCAGCTCGATCCGACCTGGCTGCAACCGCGGTCGCGCAGGGGCTGGCAGTCATCGCGCATGGCCAGCGACACGCAACTGAACTGCGATCGATAGCGCCAGCAGTCGCGGTGCACCGGGTAACCGCCGATGTTGCGGGTCTCCGGGCCTTCGACGCAGGATTCGGCGGTCTTCTGGCAGTCGGCCGCAAAAACCGACGACACCATGCCGAGGAGTAGTGTCAGAGCGAGCGCGCAGAGGTGGCCCAGCCTCATTGCGCGCGCGCCTCCAGCGCCGCGCACTGGTTGACGCAGGTATCGGTGAAGCTCACGGTCGACGGCATGGCGAAGGTGCTCACGCCGTAGTAGCTGGTGCCCTGGCAGGGGTTGTAGAACCAGGCGCCGATGGAGCAGTTGGCGCCGGAGCACGACTGACTGTAGTAGGTCTGGTAGCAGTAGTAGCCATCGATTCGCGACGGTCCCGGACTCTGGCCGATCTGGGTGTTCAGCGTGCCGGGCACGTATTGCGAGCCGAGTTCCATGTAGACGCCGCCGCTCCCCTTGTCGATGGTGAACGCGTGCATCAGGTAGTTGTTCGCGCCGCAACTGAAGTCGAAGGCGAGGTAGTCGATACAGGCCGGACAGGGGTCCGCGGTCACCCGCGTCAGGAACTGTCCCGGCGAGCAGCCCGGCGTCTGGATCGGTGTGACGATCAGGACCTTGTCGCAGCTCGTGTTCTCCATGGTCCGGTACTGGTGGCAGATCAGCGTCTCGAAAATGTCCGGGCGCGTCACCGTCTGCACGCTGCAGCCGCTGTAGGTGCCGGCGAGATTCCCGGCGATGGCTTGTGGATCAGCCGTGATCGTCTTGGCGCGGGTGAGCAGAGGGTCGTTGGGGCCGATGCTGTAGGTCGGGCGCCGCGACGGATTGGTTTGCGAAAAGTCGACGGCATTGCAGCCTTGTTGGGCAAAGTTCGCTGTTTGTCCGCTGGTGCCCGCGCAGGCACTGACATGGGTCGAGGAGAGTGTGCCCAGGCCGGGGCTGCCGAAGTACGAGGCCTCGGGCGGCGCCGTGTTGTAATTCGGCACCGTCGCTTGGGCGGTAGTGCCGCTGATCTGGCCGCGCGCGGCGGCGTTGCCGGATCTGCCAAGCGTGGCACCCTGGTTGAAGGCATCGGACAGCGCGTCGGCGTGAGCGGGCCAAGTGTGCATGGCGAGCGCGGTGATGAGGCAGAGAAGGAAGCGATGGGCGATCATGAGGCTGGCGATGCCTGCAACCGTTTGAGGAGGGGCTCGGCACGTGGCGCCGCTTGTGGCATGCGGCGCTGGATGGTTTCCAGCGCGTAGTCCAGGCTGACATCGCCGGCCACACTGACGAAGCTGGCCGGTGGGGCGCATCCGGCGTTGCAGCCGCGCTGTGCGTCACTGGCGGCGTCGTTCAGCGTGAGCACGAAAGTCGGCGCATGGCGTACGGCGAAGCGCGTGAAGGCTTCGGGGTCGATGACCCAGGCGACGCGGCGCTTGCCGATCAGTTCTTGCACCACGGCGACGGTCTGTCGCATCGACTGTGACTTGAGGCCGCGCAGCACCAGTACGGCGCCCGCCCTGGCCGCCTGGTCAGTGAGCAGTTGCAGGCTTGCCTGCGGCATGTCCAGTGTGATGAAGATTCTGATGGGTATCGGTGCCGCGCCAGAAGCAGCCTCGGCGTTTGGCAACTGAACCTTACCCCTTGCCAGCGCTTCGATGTCGATCGCGCCGCGCTGCGGCTCCACACGCGGCGGCCGGGGAATCGGCTGTAAGCCGATCCGGTTCGCGTCGGGGAAGGGGTTCGCTTTCAGTGCGCGGTCGATATCCTGCGCGGTCGGCCATGGCGGCGTTTGTGCCAGTGCAAAGCAGGGCATGAGGCAAGGCAGAAGACAGGCCAGTGCCCAGCAGGCCCTGCGATCAATACGCGCCAGCACAGCAGTTCCTTTTTCGGAAAATCTGATACGAGAAATCCTCGCCCGTCACCGGGAATGACTTTCCGGCACCCCAGATCATCGTCGTGCGGCCGTAGGGCTGGCAGCACTGACCGGCATCCTTCTGGGTGTTGGGGACGGGGTGGACCATCTGCAGCTTGTAGTGGGTCTTGTCCATGATTGGCTGCATGTAGTAGCCGCACAGCCCCGCCGGGCCGGCACCGTCGAAGGTGGCCAACTGCCGGTGCATCTTGGCGGTCATGCGCTGGGTGAGCAGAGCGGATGCCTGCACGCCACCGATATGGGCGGCGACGTGGCCAGACATCGGGTAGATCGAACCCTGACAGCCGGCGCACCAGAACAGGCTTGCGATGCCGAGTCCGGCGGTGGACGCGACACAGTCGGCGGCGCAGGCGGCTTTGGCCGGTGCATTGGCGAAAAGCACGGCTTCCGGATTGAGGATGGCGGTCAGCTCGTCGTCGGCCCACAGCGGATCGACTTCGGTGAGGTAGACCAGATCGAGCGCGCCCTGCTCCAGACACGGGAAGTCGAGCAGCACTTCGAGCCAGTAAAGGATGGGATTTGTGTACCAATGCACGTGGTAGAAGCTGTTGCGGGTCTGGCTGTCGTGGCCCACCTGGGCGCCGCGCGGGACTTCGATGCCCGGATCGATGGCGATGCCGCCGAGCGCGACCATGCAGAACGGTGTGCGCGTCACATCGACCAGGCGCACCGGTTCCCAGAAGCCGATCGTCACGCCGACACGCGGTGGATTGTTGCAATAGCAGATCGGCGTGGACGGATTGTCGATGTCATTTTGCCCGTCGGACAAGAGGGACGCCGAGCCGATCGTGAGCGGAAAAACACAGCTCCAGCAGATGTCGGTGATGGGGTTCATGAACCGGCCCTGGCAGGTCGGTCCGGCCGCCGCCGGGCCTGCCAGCGCGAGGCCGGAAACATACAGAAAAACCGCGACGAGACGCTTACCGGATCTCATCCCGGAATCTCCTCGATCTTCAGCCTCTTGCCGTCCTGGGTGACGAGAGCCGGCACGTGACGGATACCCAGCTTCTCGGTGAGCGTTCCCTGCTGGTCGAAGAACACCGGCCGCTTCCAGCGGCGCATCAGATCCAGATACGACCCGCCGGTCAGGATTACCTTCAGCTTGCCCCCGCGCTCGTCGAGAATTCCGCTGGCGCGTTTGACCTGCGCGGTGTCGCGCGCATCGATGAAAAGCAGCGCTTGCGAGAGCGACACTGTATCGAGCGGATTGACCGTCGTTCCTGGTGGGACCAGCAGCTTGCCATCGGCATCGAGAATGGCGTAGGGGACGACGATGGTCGGGTCGTAGAAGAAGCTGCGCGCCTTGGTGGTCTTCGTCAGCTTGACGATGGCAGCGGGCTGCTCGATCTGGTGCTTCGCTCGGGCTTGCGCGTCCCGTTGAACTCGGGCGAGCACGCCGCTGGCTTCCGCGTCGCGCAGCCTGGCGAGGATCACTTCCAGGAGATTTGGCTCGGCGATCGGATACACCGGACCGATGACGCCGAGGTCGTGGGCGCGTGCGGCGAGCGACAGCAGGACCGCGACGGCGACGAGTGCCATGCGACCAGGGCGGCGGCGGGGCTGACACAAATGTTCAGAACAGCGCATAGGCCCGTCCGATGATCTGTGCGTCCGAGATCCAGCCGGTCAGCCGGTAGCGTGAATCGAGACTGTCCGGGTGTGGCGCCCGCACGTAGTAGCGGCCGGCGGGC
>JACRIZ010000110.1 GCA_016235765.1 Rhodocyclales bacterium
AAACGCCGGCCAACGCCAGCCTGCCGAGCGCGCGCGTCACCCTGTGCAAGGTCGACCCGGTCGACGTCTACGATCCGGTGAACGAGATCGTCTTCGGCGGCGGCCACGCCTGGCCGGGCGGCACCCGCTCTCCTTCCGCGAAGAGCGACGTACCGCCGACCGACTTCTCCGCCGACAGCTACCTCTGGCGCTTCTTCAACCCCTAGCGCGAAACCGGCTGTCGAAGCCACCAAGCAGGCGCCGGACGCCTGCTTGTGCCCTGATGGTGTTCAGGAAAACAATGGCGCTTTCCTGAAAAAACTCCTATCCTTGTTCAAATGCAAGCCATTGAACAAAAGATACTTTCAAGAATATACGGGCGCGGTAGGGGTTGGGCGTTCACCAAGACCGATTTCGTGGCCGGTTTTGGCGAGGCCAACATCCATCAGGCCCTCTCCAGCCTGGCCCGGGCGGGCACGATCCGTCGCGTCAGCCGCGGGGTGTATGACTACCCGCGCCACAGCGAACTGCTCGGCGAAACGCTGAGTCCGGATGTCGACCAGGTGGCCCAGGCGCTGGCGCGCAAGTTCAACTGGCGCATCCAGCCCTCGGGCGAGGCGGCGCTGAATCTGCTCGGTCTTTCCACGCAGGTGCCGGGCCGCTGGATCTATCTTTCCGACGGGCCGAGCCGCGAGTATCCGATCGGCGAAGACGGCGGCCAGACTCTAGCCTTCCGCAAGTCGGCGCTCAAGGAAACGGGCTTCAAACTCCGCGAAAGCGGCCTGCTGGTGCAGGCCCTGAAGGCGCTGGGCAAGGAGCGCGTCGACACGGCTGTGATCGACACGCTGCGCCGCCAGTTGGACCCGAAGCTGCGCAGCCGCATCCTCGCCGACACGCGGGTCGTGCCCGGCTGGGTACTGCAGATCATCAAACAGGTCTGCGAGGCTGGCGACTGATGGATCATGTCGCCCGCCTTCCCGCTGGCCAGCGTCGGGAGTTGTTCGCTGAAGCGGCTGCCCGGCGGAGCATGACGCCGGCGGTGGTGGAGAAAGACTTCTGGGTGACCTGGATGCTCGACCGCCTGTTCGCCGATCCGCAGTTGGCCGGGCTGCTGATGTTCAAGGGCGGCACCAGTCTTTCCAAGGCCTATGGATTGATCGAGCGGTTTTCGGAAGACATCGACCTGATCCTCGACTGGCGCGTGCTGAGCCAGGACGACCCATTGGAGGATCGCTCGCGCACGAAGCAGAACCAGTTGAACGAGGCCATCGACCAGCAGGCCCAGGCCTACATCGCCGGGCCGCTGCTGACACAAATCGGCGCCGTCGCCGGAGACATTTGTCGCTGCGCCGTCGGCACGGACGACGCGCACGTGATCGAAGTCCATTACCCGGCCGCCTTTCCCGATACCTACCTGCGCCCGGAACTGCGGCTTGAAATCGGTCCGCTCGCCGCCTGGCTGCCCCATGAAACGCAGGAGATCACCTGCTACGCGGCCCAGGCGTTCCCGAAACTGTTCACGCGCCAGATCGTCCCCGTGCGGGTGATCCAGGCGAAGCGCACTTTCTGGGAGAAGGTGACCATCCTGCACCACGAGGCGCATCGCCCGGCGGACAGCCCGCTGCCCGTCCGCTATTCGCGCCACTACTACGACCTGGCGCGCATGGCGACCTCGCCGGTCAAGGAAGCTGCGCTGGCCGACGCGCACCTGCTCGCCGACGTGGTTGCATTCAAGCAGCGCTTCTATCCACGCAACTGCGCGCGCTCGAAGACGAGATCAACGGCAAAGTCCTCAAGTTCGTGCCCGATCAAGCCGCGAAGTAGCCGCGCGTAGCGCGGCACTCGACCGGCGCGCCCTGCCGCCGAACACCCTGTTCCGCGCATTCACCCCCGCGCACCTGGTGGAGGACTTCGAAGCCATCGAAGTCGGCAGGCCGCTGCTGCTCGGCGTCCATTCCGCCCGGCTCGATGTCGGCACCCGCGACCAGGAACTCGACGAAGCCCTCGGCCTCAACTGCGCCTCGTACGCTGATATCCTCAAGGCCCTCAGCGCCGACCGCCCGGCAAAAGCACGCGAGTCCGCCGGAAAGTAGGCCTTTGGTGGCGTGTCGCCACGGCTGACTTTTCCCGAACCCCATTCCAGAAGGCAGGTCATCCCTTATCATGCCGCGATGTCAGATTCATTGACCTCGCCCAAGTGACCAAGGAACTTTCGGAACGCGACATCTGCACCAAGTTCATCCTGCCGGCGCTTGAGGCGGCAGGATGGGACCGTCAGTCGCAACTGTTCGAGGAGTACCCGCTACGGGTCGGCCGCGTCGTCGTGCGCGGCAACAAGGGCAAGCGCGATCCGGGCACCGTTCGGCGCGCCGACTACGTGTTGTTCCACAAGCCTGGCATTCCCTTGGCTGTGATCGAAGCCAAGGACGCCAATCACACCATTCGCGATGGCATTCAGCAGGCGCTGGCCTACGCCGAAATGCTCGACGTACCGTTCGCCTTTTCCAGCAACGGCGGCGGCTTCCTGTTCCACGACAGCACTGGTGCAGGTGGCGTTGTCGAGCGCGAACTGGCCCTCGGCGAGTTTCCCTCGCCGGCAGAACTCTGGTCGCGCTACGGGGCCTGGAAGGGCTTGCCTGCCGAGCAGGCTCCCCTGCTGGCCCAGGACTACCATCCCGGCAAGCGACCCCGTTACTACCAGATCAACGCCATCAACCGCGTCGTCGAGGCGGTGGCGCGTGGGCAACGTCGCTTGTTGCTGGTCATGGCCACCGGCACCGGCAAGACCTTCACGGCCTTCCAGATCATCTGGCGCTTGTGGAAGGGCAAGGCGGTCAAGCGGATTCTCCTCCTGGCCGACCGCAACATCCTCATCGACCAGACCAAGGTCAACGACTTCCAGCCCTTCGGCGGTGCGATGACCAAGATTGAGAACCGCGAGGCCGATCCCGCCTACGAAATTTATCTCTCCCTCTACCAGGCCGTCACCGGCAACGAGGAAGACAAGAACATCTACAAGCAATTCAGTCCGGATTTCTTCGACTTGGTGGTGATCGACGAATGCCATCGCGGTAGCGCCGCCGAGAACTCCGCCTGGCGCGAAGTGCTCGACTACTTTTCTTCCGCCACTCATCTGGGCCTCACCGCCACCCCCAAGGAAACCGCTGACGTTTCCAACATCAGCTACTTCGGCGAGCCGGTCTATACGTATTCGCTGAAACAAGGCATCGAAGACGGCTATCTCGCGCCATACAAGGTCATCCGCATCGACTTGGATAAGGACCTCGGCTGGCGGCCAACGGCAGGCAAAGTCGACAAGCTCGGCCAAGTGGTCGAAGACCGCATCTACAACCGCAGCGACATCAACAAGACCCTGGTTCTGGAACAGCGCGACGTGCTGGTAGCCGACCGCATTTCGGCGCTGCTCAAGGCCACGGATCGCTACGCCAAGACCATCGTCTTCTGCGAAGACATCGACCACGCCGCCCGCATGCGCCAGGCCCTCGTCAACGCCAATGCCGACCTGGCGGCGAAGAACCCGAAGTACGTGGTGCAGATCACCGGCGACAACGAGGAAGGCAAGAAGGAACTCGACAACTTCATCGACCCGGAGAAGCCCTATCCGGTCATCGCCACCACCTCGCGGCTCATGAACACGGGCGTGGACGCACAGACTTGCAAGCTGATCGTCCTCGATCGCACCATCAACTCCATGACCGAGTTCAAGCAGATCATCGGCCGCGGCACCCGCATCAACGAGGACTACGACAAGCTCTGGTTCACCATCCTCGACTTCAAGCGCGCCACCGAACTCTTCGCCGACCCGGCCTTCGACGGCGAGCCGGTGGTGATCTATGAGCCGCAGCCCGACCAGCCCATCGCGCCGCCCGACGATCCGGGCATCCCCGAAGAACACCCCGTCGACCTCATCCCCGAAGGCGATCCCGGCCAGCCGCGCATCAAGTACGTGATCGGCGACGTGCCGGTCTACGTCGCTCGCGAGCAAGTGCAGTACTACGGCACCGACGGCAAGCTGGTCACCGAATCCCTGCGCGACTACACGCGCATTGTCGTCGGCCGGCGCTTTACTGGGCTCGAAGACTTCCTCCAAACCTGGAGCAACGCCGAGAAGAAGCAAGCCGTCATCGCCGAACTCGAGGCCCAGGGCGTCTTCTTCGACGAACTGGCGGCCGAGGTGGGCAAGGAACTCGACCCATTCGATCTGATCCTGCACATCGCTTTCGGCCAGAAGCCACTCACCCGCCGCGAACGGGCGCTAAACGTCAAGAAGCGCAATGTCTTCGGCAAGTACGGCGACACGGCACGCAAAGTCCTTGAAGCCCTGCTCGACAAGTACGCCGACGAAGGCATCGCCAACATCGAGCAAGGCGAAGTGCTACGCCTCTCACCCCTGGATCGCCTCGGCTCACCGGTCGAACTGATTCAATCCTTCGGCGGCCGGCCCCAATACCTGGCGGCGCTGGCCGAACTCGAACGCTCCCTCTACCAGTAACAGGTTACGCAACTAAGCAATGTCACTTTCGACGCTCATCAAGTCCATCCAGGACATCATGCGCCAGGACGCTGGCGTGGACGGCGATGCCCAGCGCATCTCCCAGCTCACCTGGATACTGTTCCTGAAGATTTTCGACGACCACGAAACCGAGCTGGAAGTCATGCGCGGCGACTACCGCTCGCCGCTGCCCGAGCACTACCGCTGGCGCAACTGGGCCGCCGATCCCGAAGGCATGACCGGCGACGCCCTGCTCGATTTCGTGAACCAGCAGGTCTTTCCCAAGCTCAAGAGCCTCAACGCCAGCGTCGACACCAACCCCCGCGCCTGGGTGGTGCAGCAGGTCTTCGAGGACGCCTACAACTACATGAAGTCCGGGCACCTCCTGCGCCAGGTCATCAACAAGGTGCAGGGCATCGACTTCAACAACCGCCAGGACCGGCACCTCTTCAACGACCTCTACGAGAAGATCCTGCGCGACCTGCAATCGGCGGGCAACGCCGGCGAGTTCTACACGCCGCGCGCCGTCACCCAGTTCATGACCGACATGGTCGATCCGCAGTTGGGCGAAATGGTCCTCGACCCCGCCTGCGGCACCGGCGGCTTTCTCGTCTGCACGCTGGAGCATCTGCGCAAGCAAGTGAAGAACGTGGACGACGAAGCCCAGTTGCAGAAGTCCGTGGCCGGCGTCGAGAAGAAGCCGCTGCCGCACCTCTTGGCCGTCACCAACATGCTGCTGCACGGCGTCGAAGTGCCGAGCAGCATCCACCATGGCAACACCCTGGCCCGGCCCCTGCGCGACTACGGGCCGAAGAACCGCGTGGACGTCATCCTCACCAACCCGCCCTTCGGCGGCGTCGAGGAGCCGGGCATCGAGGCCAACTTCCCCAGCGATGTGCGCACCAAGGAAACCGCCGATCTCTTCATGGCCCTGGTGCTGCATCTCCTCAAGCCCACCGGCCGTGCCGCCGTGGTGCTGCCGGATGGCTTTCTCTTCGGGGAAGGCGTCAAGACCCGGCTCAAGGAGCGCCTGCTCACCGAGTGCAATCTGCACACCATCGTCCGCCTGCCCAACGGCGTCTTCGCCCCCTACACCGGCATCAAGACCAACCTGCTGTTCTTCCAGAAGGGCGAGCCGACCCAGGAAGTTTGGTTCTACGAGCACCCCTATCCAGCCGGCTACAAGAGCTACTCCAAGACCAAGCCCATGCGCATCGAGGAGTTCGAGACGGAGAAGACGTGGTGGAGCGAACGCGTCGAGAACGAGCACGCCTGGCGCGTCAGCGTCGACGAGCTGAAGGCGCGCAACTACAACTTCGATCTCAAGAACCCCCACGACGCCGGCAGCGAGAGCCACGACCCGGCGGTGCTGCTGCACGAGATGGCCAGCTGTGAGGCCGAGATCGCCACCCTGAAAGCCCAGCTCAAGGCCGCCCTGGCCGGCGCGCTGGAGCGCACATGACCGCGCAACGCCTGCGCGTCGAGGAACAGGCCACCCCCTACCTCGTCGCGCCGCTGCTGACCGACCACCTCGACACCTTCGCCACAGCGCCGGAGGGCTTCAAGCGGTTGCGGGAACTGGTGCTGAATCTGGCGGTGCGGGGGAGATTGCTACCGCAGATCGATACCGATAAGCCGCTGAGTGTTGGTTCGCGGACGTTGCCGGTACCTGATGCACCCTTCAGCATTCCGCAGTCATGGCGTTGGGAACGGATTGGCGAAGTGCTATCGCTGATTAACGGCCGAGCATTCAAGCCAGCCGAATGGTTGCCTTCAGGGCTGCCAATTGTCCGCATCCAGAATCTCAACAACGCGGCAGCCGTGTTCAACTACTGCAATGAGACTTCCGTCGATGCTCGGCACATCATCGACGATGAGGAATTTCTCATTAGTTGGTCCGGTACTCCAGGAACGTCATTTGGAGCATTCATCTGGACGCGTGGCCGAGCCGCCCTGAATCAGCATATCTTCAAGTGCGAGCTTCAAACCCGGGAAATCGATCAGGGCTATTTGCGTTTGGCGATCAATGGCCGCCTCGATGAAATGATCGCCAAGGCTCATGGAGGCGTCGGGCTTCAGCACATCACCAAAGGCAAGCTGGAACAACTGGCCCTGCCGCTGCCGCCCCTCGCCGAACAATCCCGCATCGTCGTCAAAGTCGAAGAGCTGATGGCGCTGATCGACCGGCTGGAGGAAAAAGTCAGCCGTGGTGACACGGCTCGGGGCAAGCTGCTGGACACCCTGCTCGCCGCTCTGGCCGACAGCCCCGATGCCGCCGCCACCGCCGAGGCGTGGGCGCAGCTTGCGCCCCACTTCGACCTGCTGCTTCAGACCCCGGCCGACGTGGACCGCCTGCAACAAACCCTGCTCACCCTCGCCGTCAAGGGCCGCCTCGTGCCCCAAGACCCCAACGACGAACCCGCCGCCGAACTCCTCAAGCGCATCCGCGCGGAGAAGGAGCGGCTTATCGCGGAAGGGAGCTGCAAACCTGATAAGCCCCTGCCGGAGGTTGGCGATGGCGAGAGGCCGTATGAACTGCCACAGAGTTGGACGTGGGCGCGCTTGGGAGAACTGCTGACCTACGGCCCTCAAAATGGCACGTCGCCAAGGCCAGTGGAGCACAAGACAGATGTTCGCTGCTTAACGCTTTCGGCAACGACGGCCGGTTACTTCAAGTCGGACCGCTTCAAGTACGTCGACATTCCTGAGAGCCAGGCAGCGGCGTATCGATTGAAGCGCGGGGACTTGTTAGTACAACGAGCGAACTCGCTCGAATACGTTGGTGTCTCAGCGCTCTACGAGGGCAAAGACGACCAGTTCATCTTCCCTGACCTAATGATGAGATTCCGTGTCAGTCTTGTGCTTGAGAAATATTTGCATCTCGCGCTGTCCGGATTCACTTGCCGACAATATTTCCGAGACAAGGCAACGGGTACGCAAGGGAACATGCCAAAAATCAATCAAGGCACTTTGGTTTCAGCCCCAATTGCACTCCCACCCCTCCCCGAACAATCCCGCATCGTCGCTGCCGTCGCCTTCCTCACCGCCCTCTGCGACCGCCTGCGCGAGCGCCTTGCCGCCCGCCGCGATCTCTCCGCCAAGCTCGCCACTGCCCTGACCGAAACCGCCCTCGCCTAAGGAGACCCCATGCTCCAGATCGTCGAAATCCTCGAACCAGCCGAACAGGGCCGCACGACACCCTATCTGTGCCAGGGTGACGACGGACTGCGTTACTACATCAAAGGCCGCAACGCCGGGCGGCGCAGCCAATGGTGCGAGTGGCTGGCCGGCCACTTGGGCCGGGCGCTGGGTCTGCCGATTCCGCCGTTCCGCGTCGTTGAGGTGCCAGCGGAACTGCTGGCCGAAGTACCGGCCAAGTGGCGCGAGATCGGCGCGGGGCCCGCTTTCGCTTCGGAGGCCCAGCCGCTCTTTCAGTGGTCGGAACCGGCCGCCATTTCCCGGATGCCAGTGGAACTGCGCCGCGACATCCTGGTCTTTGATTGGTGGATAAGGAACATGGACCGCATGGCAGGCAACACCAACCTGCTGTGGGACGCCAAAGACTCTCGGTTGATGGTAATCGACCATAACCTGGCCTTTGACCCGGATTTCGACGCGGTCACATTTCGCGCCGAGCATGTCTTTCGGGCGGATTACGAAGCCGTTTTCGGCGATCTGGCCGAGCGGGCCCGCTACGGAGAGCGTCTGGCGGGGGCGTTGTCGGTCTGGCGGAATGCCTGCGATAATGTTCCTCTCGACTGGCATTGGGAGAACGACGAGCGAGACGTCGCCGTCAATTTCGATCCAGCCGCCGCGTACGAAACGCTCGCCTGTTGTCTAACCCCTGACTTCTGGAGGATGGTATGAAAAAGTTCGCTTGCCGCTACGCCATCGTCCGTTTCCTGCCCTATCCGGAAACGCAGGAATTCGCCAACGTCGGCATCGTCTTGGCGTGCCCGGAAACCGGCTACTTCGGCTTCAAGGTCGAAAAGCACCGTCGCTATGGACGTGTGTCTGGATTCTTCAAACGGCTGGACATGGCGGTCTTTGGCGCCGCGATGGTGGGGTTCGAGAAGGAACTGGCCCGCATTGCCGCTTTAGTTGCTGATGAGTGTTTGCGCGGCGACGGTCTGCGTGCTGCATTTGAGGCGCTAGTGCATCCGCGAGAGGCCATTGTGCGCTTCGGTTCTCCTCGCGCCCTGCTCACCGAAGAGCCGGAGCAGGCGGTGGGCGATCTGTTCGCCTATTACGTCGAACATGACTTCGCGACACCCGATCATCACGAGCGAGTGATGATGAAGCGCGTGCGTGCGTTGCTAAACGGGCTAAAACTCGACCGACCCTTCCGTGAGATGGATATCGGTGACCCAAACTACGCCCACGCCAAGTTTCCACTGGTGCAGCGCGACGAAGAGCGCGTGTTGAAAGCCATCAAGCCGTTCTTCTTGGCGCAGGACGAAGCCAACAAGATTCTCACGCACGGCGGTGCTTGGGTCGACAGGATTATGCGGTTGCGTAAGCGGCAGTTGCTTCCGGAGGCGGTGCTGTTTGCGGTGGAAGGCCCGGCCCCGACCGAGGGCGCTCGGTTTGAAGCGTACGACGAAATCTGTCGCGACCTTCGCGGTTATGACGTTGAGGTCGTGCCAGCGGGGCAAGAACAGCAGATCGCTACCTTCGCCGCTGCATAGCGAATTCTCCGCCTCGAAGACTTAGTCGTACCTGCACCACATTTGAACAAGGTGGCGTCCCACCACGGCTGACTTTTCCCTCCGCCACTGGCAATAGCCATCGGCTATCCATCTCTTCGTAACGTTCAATTGGCTTGATGGCCCCCACGCGCCTAGCATGGGTCGTGTCGCAACGAATCACGAGGAGAACGCCATGAGCCGCAGGACTGTCAATCGCATCCGCTTCTTTGCCGGTGTCGGCATCGCCACTTCGGGGGCGGCGGTGCTGGCCGGGCAGCTCGTCGGTTTGGTCGCCCTCTAACAAGGAGATGAAC
>JACRIZ010000018.1 GCA_016235765.1 Rhodocyclales bacterium
AGGCAACAACCTGATCGTCAACGGCAAGAAAATCCGCCTGACCGCCGAGAAGGACCCGGCCAACCTGAAGTGGAACGAAGTCGGCGCCGACCTCGTCATCGAATCGACCGGCTTCTTCCTGACCAAGGAAACCTGCGAGAAGCACATCGCCGCCGGCGCCAAGAAGGTCGTGCAGTCGGCCCCGTCCAAGGACGACACGCCGATGTTCGTCTACGGCGTGAACCACACCAAGTACGCCGGCGAGGCGATCGTCTCCGCTGCCTCCTGCACCACCAACTGCCTGGCGCCGGTCGCCAAGGTGCTGAACGACAACTTCGGCATCAAGCGCGGCCTGATGACCACGGTGCACGCCGCCACCGCCACCCAGAAGACCGTCGACGGTCCTTCCAACAAGGACTGGCGCGGCGGCCGCGGCATCCTCGAGAACATCATCCCGTCCTCGACCGGCGCCGCCAAGGCCGTCGGCAAGGTCATCCCCGAACTGAACAAGAAGCTGACCGGCATGGCCTTCCGCGTGCCGACTTCCGACGTCTCGGTGGTCGACCTGACCGTCGAGCTGAACAAGGAAGCCAGCTACGAAGACATCTGCAAGGCCATGAAGGCCGCCTCCGAAGGCCCGCTCAAGGGCGTGCTCGGCTACACGGAGCAGAAGGTGGTCGCCACGGACTTCCGCGGCTGCCCGCAGCCGTCGATCTTCGATGCCGAAGCCGGCATCGCCCTGGACCCGACCTTCGTCAAGGTCGTCTCCTGGTACGACAACGAGTACGGCTACACCTGCAACATGCTGCGCTTCGTCAAGCACGTCGCGAAGTAAGAGGCTGACGATCCAAGCGTTGCGTTCGTCATGCGGACGCAACGCTTCAGTGGTTAACTTCAAGAATATTCAGGAGCCCCCATGCCCAAGTTCATCCGCATGACCGACCTCGACCTCAAGGGCAAGCGCGTGTTCATCCGCGCCGACCTCAACGTGCCGGTCAAGGACGGCAAGGTCACCTCGGACGCCCGCATCACCGCCTCGATGCCGACCATCGAGCACGCCATGAAGGCCGGTGCCAAGGTCATGGTGACTTCGCACCTCGGCCGCCCTGAAGAAGGCGTGTTTGCCGAAGAGAACTCGCTCAAGCCCGTCGCCGACGTGATGTCCGTCCAGCTCGGCAAGCCCGTGCGCGTGGTGCGCGACTGGGTCAATGGCGGCTTCGATGTGGCCGCCGGCGAAGTCGTGCTGCTGGAGAACTGCCGCATCAACAAGGGCGAGAAGAAGAACGTCGAGGAGACCGCGAAGAAGTACGCCGCCCTGTGCGACATCTTCGTCATGGATGCCTTCGGCACCGCCCACCGTGCCGAGGCCTCGACCTACGGCATCGCCCAGTTCGCGCCGGTCGCCTGCGCCGGCATCCTCCTCACCGAGGAGCTCGACGCGCTCGACAAGGCGCTGGCCAGCCCGGCCCGGCCGATGGTCGCCATCGTCGGCGGTTCCAAGGTGTCGACCAAGCTGACCGTGCTCGAATCGCTGTCCGAGAAGGTCGACCAGCTGGTGGTCGGCGGCGGCATCGCCAACACCTTCCTTGCCGCGATGGGCAAGAACGTCGGCAAGTCGCTCTGCGAGCACGACCTGATCCCGACCGCCAAGGCGCTGATCGAGAAGATGGCCAAGCGCGGCGCCTCGATCCCGATCGCCGTCGATGTCGTCTGCGGCAAGAAGTTCGACGCCAACGAGCCGGCCGTGCTGAAGACCGCCGACCAGGTCACCGACGACGACATGATCTTCGACATCGGTCCCAAGTCGGCCCAGCAACTCGCCGACATCATCGCCAAGGCCGGCACCATCGTCTGGAACGGCCCGGTCGGCGTGTTCGAGTTCGACCAGTTCGGCGCGGGCACCAAGACCGTGTCGATGGCCATCGCCGACGCCAAGGGCTTCTCGCTGGCCGGCGGCGGCGACACCATCGCCGCCATCCAGAAGTACGACATCTACGACAGGATTTCCTATATTTCAACGGCCGGCGGGGCCTTCCTCGAGTATCTGGAAGGCAAGGTATTGCCCGCGGTCGACATCCTGGAAAAGCGCGCCAAGGGCTGATCCAGCCACCTCCAACCCCAACAGAGGCAGCCCGCCACAAGCGGGCGGTCCCTCAAGAATGCAACGCACAACAAAAATCGTAGCGACCCTGGGCCCGGCGTCGTCGGACCCCGCGGTACTGAATCAACTGGTTGCGGTCGGAATCGACGTGGTCCGGCTCAACTTCTCCCACGGCACCGCCGACGATCATCGCGCACGCATGGACAACCTGCGTCTGGCCATGGGTGCGCAGAACCGCACCGTCGGCGTCATGGCCGACCTGCAAGGCCCGAAGATCCGCGTCGGCAAGTTCGCCAGTGGCAAGATCCCGCTTCAGCCCGGGCAGCCGTTCGTCCTGGCAACGCGCTGCGAATTGGGCGATGCTGGTCGCGTCGGCCTCGACTATCCGGAACTGGTCGATGATGTGGCGGCGGGCGACGTCCTGCTGCTCGACGACGGCCGCGTCGTCATGGACGTCGCCGAGGTTACCATCGATGAAATCCGCTGCACGGTGCGCCAAGGCACCGAACTGTCCAACAACAAGGGCATCAACAAGCAGGGCGGCGGGCTCTCCGCGCCCGCGCTGACCGCCAAGGACAAGGAAGACATCCGCACCGCCGCCACGCTGAAAGTGGACTACGTTGCCGTCTCGTTTCCCAAGTCCGGCGACGACATGCGCCGGGCGCGCAAGCTGTTGACCAATGCCGGATCGTCGGCGCTGATCGTCGCCAAGATCGAGCGCGTCGAGGCGATCCAGAATCTGGAAGACATACTCGATGCCAGCGACGGCGTGATGGTCGCCCGCGGCGACCTGGCGGTCGAGGTGGGCGATGCCGCCGTGCCTGCCCTGCAGAAGCGCATCATCCGGATGGCACGCGAACACAACAAGTTCGTCATCACGGCAACGCAGATGATGGAGTCGATGATCCACTCGCCGGTACCGACCCGCGCCGAGGTCTCCGACGTCGCCAACGCGGTGCTCGACGGCACCGACGCCGTGATGCTGTCGGCCGAAACCGCCGCCGGCGACTACCCGGTGCAGACTGTGGAAGCCATGGCGCGCATCTGCGTCGAAGCCGAGAAGTCTTCGGAAATCTCGCTGGAAAAACATTTCCTGGACCGCGTATTCACCCGCATCGACCAATCCATCGCCATGGCGGCCCTGTTCGCCGCCAGCCACTTGCACGTCAAGGCCATCGCCGCGCTCACCGAGTCGGGTTCCACGGCCCTGTGGATGTCGCGCCTCAACGTCGGCGTGCCGATCTACGCCTTGACGCAGGACGTGCGCACCCGCTACAAAGTGAGCATTTTCAAAGGCGTGTATCCTGTAATGATGCGGCAAACGGGCCATGACCGGGACCAATTGCTGCACGAGGCTGAAGAACAACTGATTCGTGCCGGCGCCGTCGAACCCGGCGACCTGATCGTGCTCACCATCGGTGAGCCGATCGGCACGCCCGGCGGCACCAACACGCTGAAGATCGTCAAGGTCGGCGAAACCCATACTGCAATTAACTAACCAAGGAGACCCCTATGGCCCTCGTTTCCATGCGCCAACTGCTGGACCACGCCGCCGAGTACGGCTACGGCCTGCCCGCGTTCAACGTCAATAATCTGGAGCAGATCCAGGCCATCATGGAGGCCGCCGAGGAAACCAACAGCCCGGTGATCATGCAAGGCTCGGCCGGCGCCCGCAAGTATGCCGGCGAAGCCTATCTGCGCCACCTGATCGAGGCCGCCATCGAGACCCACCCCGATGTGCCCATCGTCATGCACCAGGACCACGGCGCCAGCCCGGCGATCTGCATCCAGTCGATGCGCTCCGGCTTCTCGAGCGTCATGATGGACGGCTCGCTGATGGAAGACGCCAAGACCCCGTCCTCGTTCAAGTACAACGTCGACACCACCCGGCACGTGGTCGACATCGCCCACGCCATCGGCGTCTCCGTCGAAGGCGAGCTGGGCTGCCTGGGCTCGCTCGAATCCGGCATGGGCGAGAAGGAAGACGGCCACGGCGCCGAGGGCAAGCTCTCGCACGACCAGTTGCTGACCGACCCCAACGAAGCCGCCGAGTTCGTCAAGGCCACCGGCGTCGACGCACTGGCCATCGCCATCGGCACCAGCCACGGCGCCTACAAGTTCACCCGGCCGCCCACCGGCGCGGTGCTGCGCATCGACCGCATCAAGGAAATCCATGCGCGCATCCCGAACTGCCACCTGGTCATGCACGGTTCCTCGTCAGTGCCGCAGGACTGGCTGAAGATCATCAACGAGAACGGCGGCGAGATGGGCGCCACCTACGGCGTGCCGGTCGAGGAAATCGTCGAGGGCATCAAGAACGGCGTGCGCAAGGTCAACATCGATACCGACCTGCGCATGGCTTCCACCGGCGCCATCCGCCAGTTCCTGAACAAGGACCGCAAGAACTTCGATCCGCGCAAGTACCTGGCCGAGGCCCGCAAGGCCATGAAGGAAATCTGCAAGGCCCGCTACGAAGCCTTCGGCTGCGCCGGCCAGGCCAGCAAGATCAAGCCGATCAGCCTGGAAACCATGTCGGTCCGCTACAAGAAGGGCGAACTGAACGCGGTCGTGAAGTAAGCGCTCAACGTCAGCCGAAAGAGCCGCCGGCCGCAATGCCGGCGGCTTTTTCTTTGCCGGAAAGTCAGCCGCAGCAGCACGCCTCTCCGCAAGTAATCAAGACTTTGCGCACACTTTGTTCCAGTATCGCCTAAAGTAGTATGCTTGCGCACCCGTTAGGGTCTGGGCGATGGCCGAACAACTCGATATCGACTTCCTGCTCGAACGCGACCGGCATGCCGAAGCACTGCTTGCCCTATCGCGTCGGATCGAGGGTGCGCAGTCCGAACGGGATGCCTTCGAGGCCGCATTCGACATCCTGCGCGCCCACACCGGCTACCGGCACTACTGGATATTCGTCTTCGACGCGGACGCCCGCCATGCCCATCACTACATGGGCAGTGTCGGCCCGGAAAGCGATCCCGCCACCGCCACGCTGACGATCCCGGGCGATCCGATGCTGGAAGAGATCGCCACCTCCCGCGACCTCGTCGTGGTGGAGGATGCCCGTACCGACCCGCGCACCAACAAGGAAATCGTCGCCCGCATCGGCAACCGGACCATCGTCAACGTCCCCATCCTGTTCAACGCCCGAAATCTCGGCGCCGTCGGCACCGGCACCTTCGGCGACGAAGGCGTCCGGCTGCCGCGTCCGGCCGAACGCGACTTCCTGAAGGCCGTCGCCAGCCAGTTGGCGATTTCGCTCGACCGGATCCATAACCGCAGCGAATGGCAGCGGGCAGAACAGGAACTGCGGATGTGGAAGGTGGCACTCGACAATGTCGAGGATTGTGCCTTCATGATGGAGAACGAACGCGTCCTGCAGGCCAACAAGGGCGCCTGCAACAAGCTCGGCTACACGAAGGAGGAACTGGCCGGCATGAGCGTGTTCGACTTCGACCCGCTGATGACGCCGGAGCACTTCCAGGAACTCCTCAAGGCGCATCGTCCCGATGAGCCGCTCACCTTCGAGTCGGCCCACCGGACCAAGGCTGGTCGGGTGTTCCCGGTCGAGATCGAGGTGTCGCCCTTCACCTTCGACAACCGGCATCTGGCGATGGCACTGGTACGCGACATCACGGATCGGAAGAAGAACGAGGATGCGCTGCGGCGTCTCAACCGCACGCTGCTGACGCTGTCATCGGGCAACGAGGCGCTGGTGCGCGCCGGCAGCGAAGCGGAGCTGCTGGATCGCATGTGCCGCATTCTCGTGGAAGTGGGCGGCCACCGGATTGTCTGGATCGAGATCAGCAGCGCACCTGGCGACAAGCAACTGAGTCCCGCCGCCGTGGCCTCCGTCGACGATTCCATCCCGCTCGACCCCTTGCGGGCGCCACGCGGCAACGCGCTGGCCACCGCCCTGGCCAGCGGCGAGTCGGAGCTGATCGAGGACATCTACTTCGACGACCTCCGTGCCGAGTGCCGTGCCGACCTGCTCAAGGCCGGCTGCCGCTCCGGACTCGTCCTGCCGCTGGTCGCCAGCCACGGTCTGATCGGCACCCTGTCGATCTTCGCAGAGAGCATGGCTGCCTTCGACCAGGCTGAGCTGGACCTGCTTAAGGAACTGGCCGACGACCTGGCCTACGGCATCCAGGCGCAACGCACCCACCGTGCGCAGCAGCAGGCCGTGGCGCGCCTGCAGCAGACCATGGAAGCCACCATCGTCGCGCTCGCCAACACCCTCGAACTGCGCGATCCCTACACCGCCGGCCACCAGCGCCGCGTCGCCCAACTGGCGAAAGCCATCGCCCTGCGCATCGGCATCGATGCCGAGCGCGCCGAGGCCATCTACCTGGCCGGCATGATCCACGACATCGGCAAGATCTACGTGCCGTCGGAAGTACTGACCCGGCCCGGAAAACTGACGCCGCTGGAATACTCGCTGGTGCAGACGCACGTCGAAGCCGGCTACGGCATCCTGCAGCCGATCGAGTTTCCCTGGCCGCTGGCCGATATCGTGCACCAGCATCACGAGCGGCTCGACGGCTCCGGATATCCGCGCGGCATTCGCGGCGACGAGATCATGCTCGACGCCCGCATCCTGGCCGTCGCCGACGTCGTCGAAGCGATGTCGGCGCATCGTCCCTACCGGCCGGGCCTGGGCATCGACGCGGCCATCGCGGAAATCGAATCAGGCAAGGAACGCCTCTATGACGCAACCGTGGTCGACGGCTGCATTGCCTTGTTCCGCGTTGACGACTTCCAGTTCGCCTAGAAGGCCGCCTGCGGCTCAGTCCGCCGCCAGGCGCTGCAGCAAGGTCAACTGCTCCACCGCCTCCTGCATGGCGCCGATGCCCTTGGCCAGTTCCTCGAGACGCGCCAGGCTGGCGCTGATGTCGCCGCGCTCCTTGCTCGCGTCGGAACTCATGCGCCCGATCTGATCCGCAGAGACGGTGCTCTTGCCCGCCATCTCCTCGGTCGTGGCCACGGTCTCCGTCGCCACCGCACGAATGCGGGAAATGGTATTGACCGCCTCGTGGATGCTTTGCGCGGTCGCCTGCGCCTGATCCTTGGCCGATTGCGCCAGCTTGCGCACCTCGTCGGCCACCACTGCGAAACCGCGCCCCGCCTCGCCCGCCCGCGCCGCCTCGATGGCCGCGTTGAGCGCCAGCAGGTTGGTCTGGTCGGCAATGGCGCCGATACCGCCGGTGATCTTGCTGATGCCGTGCGAAATCCGCTCCAGATCGTCGAGTTCGCCGCCCAACCGGGTCTGCGCCGAGCGGGTCTGCGTTGCCGCATCGCTGATCGAGCGGATGCTGCGCTGCGCGACATCGAGCGTGTCGGCCTGATGCAGCGCGGCCTTCTCGAGCTGGGGCAGCGCCGTCAGCAGGGGCGTCACCGCTTGCTGGTAGTCGACCACGCGACCGACCACGCTTGCCTGCATGCCGTGCAAGGCCTCGAAGCGCTTCAGGGCACGCTGGTCGTAGTGGCCGGCATAGGCCGCGTACTCGACCGGGAAGCGGGCCATCGCCTCGTTGCGGCTATCGAAGAAGGCCAGCGCGGAGAGCGTCTGGTTGATCGGCACGCCGAGGATCTCGCCGAAGGTCGAGAATCCCGCCGCCGGCACATCGTCGAAGAAACGGGCCTCGCCCAGCTTTGCGGCGTTGCCGACCCGGCGCAGCACGCAGTCGTTGAGCAGCACCGCGCTCGGCCGACCGTGGCGGGAGACGAACTGCTGCCACTCGTTGCGCGTCGCCGAAAGGAAATCCGTCGCCTTGAGCAGGTGCAGGCGATCGCCGAACTCCAGGTCGCAGAAGAACGCCACGCGATCGGCTTGGATCGCCGCCACCGAGCGGATGAAATATTCGTCCTCCACCTTGACGGCGAAGGTCTTGCCGTCCAGGTGCCTGCCGACGTCGCCACGATCGCAGCGCAGGTGCGCCGCCAGGACATCCAGTATCGGCTGCGGCCGACCGTCGGCACCGAACAGCGACGTGACGGTACGAGCCACCGGATCGGCGTCGGCGACCAGCCAGCTCTGGCTGGTCGGTTCGAAGCTCTGGCTCTTGAACGGCGCAAAGGACTTGCCTTCCGCCATCTGGCAGAAGATCAGCACCGCCTTGCCCTGCAGGATCGAGCCGCCGGCGCCGATAAAGGTACCGCTGAAGTCGAGCTTGCCGCCGGCGGAGCCGCCGATGGCCAGGCAGGGGAAACGGCCGCACTCGTACCAGGCCTGCATCAGGAAGCCTTCCGAGGCCGACAGTCCGTCACAGAACACCAGCGCAAAGGTCCGCTCCGCGGACAGCGGCATCGCCGGCGTCAAGCGCTCGAGCTCGCGCCGGATCGCCGCCACGCGCTGGCGGGCGGTGGTCGTGTCCTTCACGTGGAGGTCGACCGCATGCACTTCGTGGCGCGCGATCAGGCCCTGCGGCAGCCATAGCCAACTGCCCTGCCGGCCCTTCATATCGCAGTAGGTCGATGCGCCCGCCTGGCCGCACAGCGCCCCCGTTGACGAGATCGCAAGGATCGTGCGCCCGGGCGACGACAGGCGCTGCCAGTCGGCACTGACGCGCGAGAAGTCAGCTTCCGGCGGCACGAAGGCGAGCAGCAGGCCCGCCTCGGGGGCGAGCCCGAGCGCCTCGATACCGGTCGGCACTGCGGAACAATCGAAGACGCCGCTTGCCGGTCCGCTTGCCTTTGGCTCGGCGCGGCGCTCGGCGGCGCTGGCGCCGAACATCGAGAACAGTCCCATTGTCGATCTCCTCCTGCTTGTAGTTGCCGCCATCCTACCGCGACGCTGCTGCCGCGTGACGCCCTAGCGATGCGGGGCGTAGCTGTATCCTTGAGCATGGCGCCGGAACTTCGCCTGCCGTTCCGCCACCATGGCCTGCAGCCAGGCCAGCCAAGGGCCCATGCCCTGGCCGGTCTTCGCCGACAATTCGGTCACCGGCAGGTCGCTGCGGATTTCGCGGACCGCGTCGCGGGCGCGTCTGACGCTGAATTCCTCGATGTAGGGCAGCAGGTCGGTCTTGGTGATCAGCATCTGGTCGGCGGCGCGGACCATCACGGGATACTTGGCCGGCTTGTCGTCGCCCTCCGTGACCGACAGCAGCAGCACGTTGCAATGCTGGCCGATGTCGAAACTGGCCGGGCAAACCAGATTGCCGACGTTCTCGATGAACAGGATGTCCACCTTGGCCAAGTCCAGTTCGTGCAGCGCGTCGTGCACCATGTGGGCGTCCAGGTGGCATGCCATGCCGGTGGTGATCTGCACGGCCGGCACGCCATGGCGACGGATGCGCTCGGCGTCGTTCTCGGTTTCCAGGTCGCCTTCGATCACTGCCAGGCGGACGCGGTCCGGCAAAGCCTTGATGGTGGCCTCGAGCAGGCTGGTCTTGCCGCTGCCCGGACCCGACATGACGTTGATGGCGAGCAAGCCCATGGCATCGAAGTGGGCGCGATTGTGGTCGGCCTGGCGATCGTTTTCGTGCAGCAGGTCTTCCAGCACTTCGATGGTCCGGTGATCGGCCTCGACGAGATGCCGGTTGCCGTCGGTCACGTTGCAGCCGCAGTTGTCGCACATGGCTAAATTCCTTATCGGCAGTCCAATTGGGGTTGTTGCTAGCCGCCCAGTTGCCACATCGGGCGGACTTCGGCGGGCCGGATGCCGGCCGCGAAACTATGTCCTGCCGGCTTGGCGACGACCGCGCTGCGGATCGCCGCTTCGAGGTCCGCATCGTCGCCCGCACGCAAGGCCGCGCGCAGGTCGACGTTGCTGCCGTGGCCCAGGCACAGCACCAGGCTCCCGGTGCAGGTCAGGCGCAGGCGGTTGCAGGTCGTGCAGAAGCCGTGGCTCATCGGCGCGATGAAGGCGACGCGCCGTCCGGTCTCCATCACCTGCCAGTAGCGTGCCGGGCCGCCGGTCTTGTAGGCGATCGGGATCAGCGTCCAGTGCTTGGACAGTTCGCCACGCACCGCGTCGAGCGGCACGTAGTGTTCCATCGAATTGCCCAAGGGCATCACTTCGATGTAGGCCATGTCGCAGCCCTGATCGCCGCACCAGCGCACCAACTCGTCGAATTCGTGGTCGTTGATGCCCGCCATCGCCACGGTGTTGATGCGCACGGCGAGCCCCGCGGCGCGCGCCGCGCGGATGCCGGCCAGCACCAGGGGCAATTCGTCGCGCAGGGTGATGCGCTCGAAGTTCCAGCGATCCAGGCTGTCCAGGGACACGTTCACGCGGCGAACGCCGGCAGCAGCCAGGGCCGCGGCATGGCGGGCCAACTGCGTGCCGTTGGTGGTCAGAGTCAGTTCGTTCAGCGCCCCTACCGCAACATGCCGACCCAGTCGCTCGATCAGTTGTTCGATGCCCGGCCGCACCAGCGGCTCGCCCCCGGTGATGCGCAGCTTGCGCACGCCGAGCCGGACGAAGGCCGAGGCGACGCGATCCAGTTCCTCGAGACTCAGGATCTCGGCCTTGGGCAGGAAGCGCACGTCATCGCTCTTGCAGTAGAAGCAGCGGAGGTTGCAGCGATCGGTGACCGACATGCGCAGATAGGAAATGTGCCGGCCATACGCGTCGATGAGCGGCGGTTGCTGGTCGCGGTCGATTTCAATCCTGGACAGGCGGTCGTTCATGATGGCTTCCCAGATGCAGTTGTCCCAAGTATTTGCCGGCGCGCGGCGTCTGGAAAGGCAAAGCAGCCGGCCGCCGTTCCGGTTGTGTCATTTCGGGACACCCCCCGACGGCAGGCGCTCGGCAGCCTCGAAGCTCTCGATGTAGAGCTCCTGTCCCTGGACGACGTCGACGTCGCCGCCGCCGCAACCCGGGCACTCGAAGCGGAAGCGCGGTACCTCGAATTCGGTGGCGCAAGCCTTGCAGCGCGCCCGCACGGAAACCGCCTCGATCTTGAGCTGCGCCCCTTCGGCGACCGTCCCCTCGGCAAACATCTCGAAGCAGGCCACCAGTTGCGCCGGCTCGACCGCACGCAGCCGGCCCACCTTCACGATCACGCTGCTGATGCGCGCCACACGATGGCGCGCCGCCTGGGCTTCCAGGATGCGCATCAGTCCTTCGACGATGGCGGTTTCGTGCATTGCTTCATCTCCGTTTGCCGCTCGGGCAGTGTCTTTGTACGCCAACGACGCGTGCAAGGCGACCCGCAAACGGCCTTCGCAACAGGCCCTGTCACGAAACGAGACACACTGCCTGGCACTCGCGGCATTTGCGTTGCGCCAAACGTCCCCAATTCCGATACTGGCATCGACAACGGAACCCAAGAGGGAAGACCATGCTTGCCACGACTCAACTTGATGCCAACCTGCTGGCCTGGGCCGGCGCCTCGATATTGCTGCTGGGCGAGATTTTCGCCCTGCTGTCGATGCGCAACCTGCCACGACTGATCCTGATTTCGACCATCGCCGAAACCGGCTATATCCTGCTCGGCCTCGGCCTGGGCGGACCGGCGGGCGACTCAGGCGCCGCCATGCACCTCGGCTACCAGGCCGTGATGCGCGGTCTGCTGGTGGTCACCGCCTGGTGGCTGATCCGCCGCACCGGCTCCGGATTGCTGGACGACCTCGCCGGCAGCGGTCGCCGCATGCCGGTGATGGCGATGCTGTTCGGCTTCGCCATGTTCTCGGTGATGGGTCTTTCGCCGTTCAAGGGCTCGTTCAGCAAGTTCATGATCCTCTATGCCGCGATGGAACAGGGCCACTGGCTGCTCGCCGCCGCCGGCACGCTGGCCAGCATCATCGCCGCCTTCTACTACCTGCGCGTCATTCAGCGGGTCTGCTTCGAAGCACCGCAAGCCAATCCGCTGCTGCTCGCCGCACCGAGCGGCGCCGTGCTGCCGATCGCCCTGCTGACCGTCGCCACGGTCGTCATGAGCATCTGGCCGGAACCTTTCCTGCACGAAGCGGCTGTGCTGATGGGCGTCACCGAACTGGCGATGCTGCCGCAGTTCGAATCGCCGTGGTCGACACTGGTGCTGCTGCCCTATCTCGGCGGCTTCGCCCTCTACGCCGTCGGCACTCGCGTGCCCAGGCTACGCGATCTCCTGACCGTGCCGCTGGCACTCGCGACCCTGCTGCTGACGCTCTCCGCCACCGGCCTCGACGCGGCCTCCTACCTGTTCGCAGTCGTCGTCGCCGGCATCGCTTTCCTGGTCGTGCTCTACTCGCACGGCTACATGGGGCACGCGGAGCACACCAACCGCTACACCTTCTTCGTGTTCCTGATGACCGGCTCGATGCTCGGCCTGGCCACCGCCCACGACTTCGGCAACTTCTACCTGTTCTGGGAACTGATGACCTGGACCTCTTACTTCCTGGTCATCCATGAGCAGACGCCGAAGGCCCTGCGCGCCGGCTTCATCTACTTCATCATGTGCGCGTCCGGCGCCTACGTGATGCACTTCGGCATCCTGATGGTGCATGCCCAGGTCGGCAGTTTCGAGTTCGCCGTCGTCGCCGAACAGATCGGCAGCATCGACGCCACGGCCGGTGCGATCGCCGCGTTCTGCCTGTTCATCGGCTTCGCGGTCAAGGCCGGCCTGGTGCCGCTGCAATCCTGGCTGCCGCTGGCGCACCCGGAAGCGCCGGCCTCGATCTCCGCGCCGCTGTCCGGCATCCTGACCAAGGCCGGCATCTTCGGCATGGTCAAGATCCTGATGGTCGTCTTCGGTGCCGGCGCACTGGCGCGCTTCGGCGGCCCGGGCATCGAGATCGGCCCGCTGCTGGTGCTGCTCGGCTGCGCAACGCTGGTGTACGGCGAGGTAATGGCGCTGGTCCAGAAGGAACTCAAGCGCATGCTCGCCTATTCGACGCTGGCGCAGATCGGTGAAATCGCCGCCATCCTCGGCATCGGCACCACGCTCGCCACCACGGCCTCGCTGCTGCATGTCGGCAACCACGCGGTGATGAAGACCCTGCTGTTCTTCGCCGCCGGCGCCTTCATCCTGCAAAGCGGCCGCCGCCAGTTGAGCGAGCTCGCCGGCCTCGGCCGAGTCATGCCCTTCACCGCCGGCTGCTACGCGCTGGCCACCGTCGCCATCATGGGCCTGCCGCCCTTCTCCGGCTTCATCAGCAAGTTCCTGATGATCACCGCAGCCGCCGACGCCGGCCGCGTCGATGTCGCCGCGCTGATCCTGATCGGCAGCATCGTCGCCGCCTTCTACTACCTGCGCATCGTGCGCCTGCTGTTCTTCCACCCGTACGAAGGTCCGGCAGTCAAGGAAGCCCCCGCCTCCATGCTCGCCGCGATCGGCATCCTCGCCGCGGCCATCGTGCTCGGCGGCGTCGCGCCGAACCTGCAGATCGAGGCTGCCAGCGCCGTCGGCAACCTGGTGGGCGCCCGTGCCGGCCTGCCGCCGGTAGTCGTGCCGGACCTCGTCATGGTCTGGCCGGCCGCGGCGCTGATCGCCACGCTCGGCGGCGTCGCCGTCTGGCTGCTCGGCAAGACAGCACCTGCATTCGCCACCAGGCTGGCCATCGCCGTGCCGGCCGCCGCCTTCGTTGCCGTGCTGCTGCAGCCGGAGCGCTATGACGGCCTCTCCTTCGCCTTCGCGCTGCTGGTCTCGGGCGTCGGCACCCTGAACATGGCCTACGCCACCGGCTACCTGGCGCACCACCCGCACGCGCAGCACCGCTTCTACGCGGCCTTCGCGCTGATGATGGCCGGTCTGATGGGCATGGCCGGCAGCCACGACTTCTTCAACTTCTTCGCCTTCTGGGAACTGATGAGCAGTTGGGCGCTCTATGTCGCCCTGGTGCATGAGGAAACCGAGGACGCGCGCCGCGAGGCCTTCAAGTACTTCATCTTCAACACCGTCGGCGCCAGTTTCATGTTCCTCGGCGTCGCCATGCTCGGCACCGCTGCCGGCAGCTTCGACTTCGCCGCCATCGCCGCGGCAGCGCCGGCGATGAGCACAGCCTGGGCCGGCAGCGCGCTGGTGCTGGTACTGGTCGGCATGCTGATGAAGGCTGCCATGCTGCCCATCCGCATCGACTACCAGATGCACCCGGCCACCGCGCCGACGCCGGTCTCCGGCTACATCTCGGCAGTGCTGCTGAAGAGCGGCCCCTACGGCGTGCTGAAGCTCATGGTCCTGTTCGGCGGCGCGACGCTGCTCGACCGGCTGGGCCTCGTCGAAGGCCAATCGGTGATCGCCAACGCCATCGCCATCATCGGCGGCGTCACCGTCCTCTACGCCGGCGCCATGGCCGTCGTGCAGACCGGCATCAAGCGCCTCTTGATCTACAGCACCGTCTGCCAGCTCGGCTACATCACCATGGCGCTGGCGCTCGGCACCACGCTGGGCGTCGCCGGCGGCCTGATGCACTTTGTCAACCACATGATGCTGAAGGACGTGCTGTTCCTCTGCGCAGGCGCCATCATGGTCGCCAGCCACGCGCGCACGCTCGACGAACTGGGCGGCCTCGGCCGCAAGATGCCGGTCACCTTCGGCATCTTCCTGTTCGCCGGCCTGTCGCTGGCCGGCATCCCGCCGCTCAACGGCTTCGGCTCGAAGTGGCTGATCTACGTCGCCGCCTTCGAGTCCGGCCACTACGTGCTCGGCATCTTCGCGCTGATCGCCAGCCTGTTCACGCTCGCCGCAGTGCTCAAGTTCGCGCACGCCGCATTCATGGGCGCGCCGGGCGCGGCCGCCGAACACGCCAAGGAAGCGCCGGCCGTCATGCTGGTACCGATGATCCTGCTGGCCGCCGGCTGCTTCGCGGTCGGCATGCTGCCCGGCCTGCTGCTGGTACCGATCGCCGCGATCCAGCAGGAACTGGGGATGGTGCCGGTCGCCGCCACCTGGACCGGTCCGCTGCCGGGCACCGGCGGCTGGCATCCGGCCCTGCTGTCCATCCTGCTGCTGGTATTGGGCGGCGTCGGCTACTTGTACCTGCGTCTCGGTCGCGCCGGCGGCGCGGTGATCCGTTCTCCGATCCACCTTTGCGGCGTCAAGGACATCGCCAGCGGCCAGGCCCACATGGGCGCCGGCAGCCTGTACGAAGCGCCGGACGCGGTCATCCGCGGCCTGCTGCACGCCAAGCACGACACCGGCTATTCGGATGACGGTGACGTCCCCCATCCAGTCCATACGGCTTGAGGAGAAACCATCATGCTCGACACCACCACCATCCCCCTCGCCGTGCTGCTGTTTCCCGGCGGCTTGTTTGCCCTGGCGTTCGGCCTCGCGCTGAAGGGCCTCGACCGGCGCGTCGCCGCCCGCTTGCAGGGGCGCGTCGGCCCGCCGCTGGCGCAACCGTTCTTCGACCTCGTCAAGCTGGCCCGCAAGCGCACCATGGTCCCCGACATCGCCGCGGAGCCGGTCTTCCTCGGCACACCGCTGATCGGCGCCGTCTCGATGCTGCTCGCCGCCGCCCTGGTGCCGATCCCCGGCGTCTATGCGCCCAACCCGCTGCTCGGCGACCTGCTGGTGCTGCTCTACCTGCTGGCAGTGCCGGCGGTGGTGCTGATGATCGCGGGCTCCGCCTCCGGCTCGCCCTTCGGCGCCATCGGCTTCTCGCGCGAAATGGCGCTGATGCTGGCCTACGAAGGCCCGCTGGTGCTGGTCGTCGCGGCCGTGGCGCTGCGCGTCGGCTCTTTCTCGCTCTCCGACATCGTCGCCTACCAGCAGACGCACGGCGCCTTCCTGTTCGACCCGGTGATGTGGCCGGCGCTGCTGGCCTTCCTGGCCTTCTACCCGGCCAACCTGGGCATCGTCCCCTTCGACATCCCGGAAGCCGAAACCGAAGTGCTGGAGGGCCCGCTGCTCGAGTACTCCGGTCCGGCGCTCGGCCTGTTCAAGATGATGTCGGCGCTCAAGGCGGTCGTGGTGCTGGGTCTCGGCGTCGCCCTGTTCCTGCCGCTGGCGCCCGACGGCCCGGCCGGCCTCGCGGTGCACCTCGCGAAACTGGTCGTGCTGATGCTGGTCGGCGTCACCCTGCTGCGCGTCTCCATGGGCCGCATGCGCATCGACCAGGCCTTCGCCTTCTTCCTCAAGTGGCCGCTGGCGTTGTCCGTGCTGTCGCTTGCCATCGTCGCCCTAGCCTGAGGAGGCCGCCATGACACTCATGCAAACCATCACCGAAAAAGCCAGGAACCTGGCGGTGCGCTCGCCCTGGATCTACCGCATCAACGCCGGCTCCTGCAACGGCTGCGACGTCGAATGCGCGACCACGGCGCTGATCCCGCGCTACGACGTCGAACGCCTCGGCTGCCAGTACTGCGGCAGCCCGCGCCACGCCGACATCGTGCTGATCACCGGCCCGCTCACCGCCCGCATCAAGGACGACGTGCTGCGCGTCTTCGCCGAGATCCCCGATCCCAAGGTCACCGTCGCCGTTGGCGTTTGCCCGATCTCGGGCGGCATCTTCCGCGAGAGCTACGCGGTGCATGCGCAGGTCGACCAGTATCTGCCGGTGGACGTCAATGTGCCCGGCTGCCCACCCCGCCCGCAAGCCATCATCGAGGGCGTTGCGCAGGCCATCGCCATCTGGCGCGAAAGGATCTGAGGAGCCGCCATGAACTTCCTGAAAATCTTCGTCCGCAACCTGGTGAAGGGACCTTCGACGATCCCCTTCCCTTTCGCCCCGGCCTGGACCCCGGAACGGATGCGCGGCCGCATCCAGTTCAAGCTGCAAAGCTGCACCGGCTGCCGCGCCTGCGAGCAGGTCTGCGCGCCCGGCGCCATCCGCTTCGACAAGACGCCGGAAGGCCTGCGCTTCATGAGGTGGCACAACACCTGCGTCTTCTGCGGCATGTGCGAGTTCTACTGCCCGACCGATGCCATCAGCCAGAGCGACGACTGGCACATGGCCCATGCCGTCGGCGAAAAGTACGGGATGGCGATCCGCGAGGTGATTCCCTACATCGCCTGCACCGGCTGCGGCATGAAGACGCTGGCCAGTGCGCCCAACCCGGTCGGCGTGGCGCCGCCCTTCACGCCCGAGGAAATCGAACAGCAACGCAACCTGTGCCCGGCCTGCCGCAAGAAGGCGTTGGCCGAACGAGGAGTCCAATCATGAGCATCATGCCCAACGACATCGAAACGCGGCTTCTCGAAGCCGCCCCGGCCGGCATCCAGTTCCGCGCCGCCACCGACGACAAGAGCGTCGCCACCGCCTGGTGCACGCTGGCCAGCAGCGACAACCTGCTCTCGGTCGGCCTGCTGCTGAAGCGCATGGGCGCCCGGTTGTCCACCATCACCGTCTTCCAGCCGAAGGCGGCCGCCGTGCCAAAGCCCAAGGAGGGCGAGGAACCGCTGCCCCTGCCCACCTTCCTCGGCGGTACGCCCCAGGACGGCAAGACCTACGAGATCGACTACCACTTCGACATCGACGGCGACACGCTGACCGTCACCGCCCACGTCGCGGCCGGCGGCTCGATCGATTCGCTGACGCCGCTCTACCGTGCCGCCGACTGGCCGGAGCGCGAGCTCATGGAGCTCTACGCCCTGGTGGTGCGCGACCATCCGAACCCGCAGCGGCTGTTCATCGACCCGAGCATCGACAACGCGGTCTTCGAACGCCTGATCCCCTACTCGACCCTCGTCAATAGCGCCGCTTCCAAGAGCATCTGGGAAAAGATCATGGCGCAAACAGGAGCCCCATCATGAGCAACTTCACCATTCCGGTCGGGCCGCTGCACGTCGCCCTCGAAGAGCCGATGTACTTCCGCATCGACGTGCACGGCGAGACGGTCAACAACGTGACCATCACCGCCGGCCACGTGCACCGCGGCGTCGAGTACCTGATCACCAAGCGCAACGTGTTCCAGAACGTGGTGCTCACCGAGCGCATCTGCTCGCTCTGCTCCAACAGCCACCCGCAGGCGTACTCGATGGCCATCGAGCAGATCGCCGGCATCAGGATCCCGGCGCGCGCCGAGTACCTGCGCGCCATTGCCGACGAGATCAAGCGCGTCGCCTCGCACCTGTTCAACGTCGGCGTGCTTGCCCACCTGGTCGGCTTCGAGTCGCTGTTCATGCACGTCATGGAAGTACGCGAGCGCATGCAGGACGTCAAGGAAAGCATCTTCGGCAACCGCATGGACATCGGCGCCAACACCATCGGCGGCGTCCGCTACGACATCGACCCGGAACGCATCGGCTACCTGCGCGAGCAGTTGGCCGCGCTGGTGCCCGAGGTCGACGAGATCATCGAGATCTACCGGACCGACAGTTCCATCCTCCGCCGCACCCGCGGCATCGGCGTCCTGAGCTACGACGACGCCATCGACTGCGGCGTCGTCGGCCCGGTGGCGCGCGCCGCCGGCATCGAATACGACGTGCGCGTCAAGGCGCCCTACGCGGCCTACGACCGCCTCGACGTGCCGGTGCATGTGCTGAAGGACGGCGACGTCTGGTCGCGCGCCATGATCCGCCTCATGGAGGCGCGCACCGCCATCGACCTGATCCACCAGTGCCTCGACGGCCTGCCCGACGGCCCCACCGTCGCCATGGACGAACGGCCGGCGATCCCGCCGGGCGAGGCCATCGCCAAGTGCGAGGCGCCGCGCGGCGAGCTGATCTACTACGTGCGCATGACCGATTCGCCCAAGCCGGAGCGCGTCAAGTGGCGCGTGCCGAGCTTCCTCAACTGGGACGCGCTGGGCATCATGCTCAGGCAGGCGAAGGTCTCCGACATCGCCATCATCGTCAACAGCATCGATCCGTGCATTTCCTGCACCGAGCGCTAGAACACGGCCTCGCGACGCCACCAACAGTCTTTCAAGCTCCGGGCTGACACCATCGGCCCGGAGTCCTTTCGCTGCATGCAATTGCTAGGGAGAACGTAATGACACAGTTGGCTGCTTTGTCTCTGAGTATCGGCATCCTGGGCGGTATCGCCACCTGGGCATTCCTCACCGTCGGCGGAGTTCTGATCTGGGCGGCATTCGTCGCCTGGGGCTGCTTCTTCCACACCGGCGGCGACGTCAATGCCCTGCGCGGCACCATCATCAACAACATCTTCGGCGCCGTCGTCGCCACCGTGGCAGCGCTGGTGATCCTGACGATACCCGGCGCCGCCGCGCTCGGCCTGCCGCTTTGGGCCGGCATCGTGGTGGGCGTCACCGCCGGGTTGATCGTCATTGCGGCCAACATCAAGGTATTCGGGGTGATTCCGGCCGGCTTCTACGGCTATGCCTGCACCTTCGCCTTCCTGCTGCAAACGCCCGAAAAGCTGAGCGTCGATGCACTGACCTCGGTCAGCATGAACAACGGCCTGATCGCGGTGTCGTTGTCCATGGTCATCGGCGCGGTCTTCGGCTTCCTCTCCGGGAAGCTGGGCGCAGCACTCACCAAGAAGGCCTGACCGGCCCACCAGAAATGGCGGATCGCGAATGGTGCGCGGTCCGCCACCGGCGACGCGGAACGACTGTTCGAGGATGTAATCCATGACCAATACGAACCTTCTTGGCTACCTGTTGGAGCTGGAACAGCCATGGCAGATTCTTCAAATCCGGAATGACCTGCGCAGTCGGCAAGTCGATATATGGATCGGTACGGAAGCGCCCAAGCGGAGCTGGATGTTCGGCCGCCGGCCGTCCGTCGAGCAAGCCAGCGAATGCGTCTGGCGGCACGCGAACCTGGGCACGATGCGTTGCGTCATCCACGCATCCCTGTCCGGCAATGAAGACACGACGGACCTGCCCTGGTGCGGCAAGGTCGACATGCCCTTCACCCGGGCCATGGCATTGAAAGTCACCACCCTGATTTCCCACGGCATGTCTTTCCAGCAGGTCTGCACCCTCCTGGACATTCCCGTGGAAGACCTCTGGAAGTTCCGGCATCGCCTCGACAGCGGCCAGGCGGGACTGTCGGCCGACGAAGTGCCGACCGCCACCATGCCGGCGATGCAGGCCGGCGGCCAGGGTCGGGTCGCCGATCCGGACGACGCGGTGTGGGAGAAGCTGCTGGACGGCTCGACCGACATCGATATCCGGCTGTTGAGCCTGAAGCTCCTGCTGACCAAGCTGCGCGAGCAAATGCAGGCGATCACGGACAAGGAAGTTCGCATGCTCAAGCGCTACGAGCTGCAGCGATACTTCGTTCGCCACGAGAAGCAGCTTGGCCACGAACTGGCCCAATTGGGCCGGCATTGATCGGCAGGCCGAAGGAACAGCAACGTGCCCTCAAACAACGAACTGATGTCGATCGCCGATGCCGCCGCACGCATCCGGCAGGGAAAGTACCTCAGCATCGCCGGCGACGAGTCGGCCCTGGCCCAGCTTCCGCGCGGCCACTGGCTGGGTGGCACCATCCCCTATTTCATGTCGGCCGCCGGCGGCTGCACCAGCCGCGACCAGGTCTTCGTCACCGAGATTCCGATCCATGGGGAAGCGCCGCGCCTGCGCCTGTGCGATCTCGACGCCCTGCCCATGGTCTGCCACAACGCGCCGGACAACGGCTTCACCCTCCTGATCCTGCCCGCGTTCAGCGAAGCCCACGAGCGCTTCGCCCACGACGCGCCGAACTACGAGGACATGTACCTGAAGCCGCTGGCGGGCTGGATCGCCGGCGTGCACCTGGACGACCTCGGCAAGCGCACGCCCAAGGTGTTTCTGGGCGAAACCGGCGAGATGTCCGAGCGCCTGGCAGCCGTCATGGACGTGCCGCTGCCGCCGCAGAAGATGGCACGCATCGACATCGTCAACCTGTTCAACCCGGGCGATGGCGACGCCATCACCTTCCCGGAAGCCGGCTTCAGCGCCGAGCGCTGCCTGATCAACGGCCAGCCGGCCATCCTCTCCGACTACCTGACCTCCCGCAACATCGACACCCGGCTGCCCCTGGTGGCCGACTATTGCGGCGCCATGATCAACGTCAGCTTCAAGGCGGTGGTTGCGGCGGAACGGCGGGTCGACTTCTACGCGCCGGTATTCCCGGGCCAGGTGTACAGGATCGCCGCGCCGGTCGACGACTACGTCGCCGCCTTCCAGGCGGCCCTCCCGACCGGCATCGACGGCCTGGCCTTCTCCTGCAACTGCATCCTCAACTACCTGTACTCGAATCTCGAAGGCCGCCGCACTGCCGGCGTGACGGGCCCCATCACCTTCGGCGAGATCGCCTACCAGTTGCTCAACCAGACGCTCGTATACCTGTCGATCGAGAATGCGTGATTTAGGGTCAAGCTAGAATAGCCGTGGCGTTCCGCCACGACTGACTTTGCCCGATGAACTTGCCTGTCACCATCCGCCCCGAAACCCCCGCCGACATCGACACGATCCGCGACGTGACGGTCGCGGCGTTTGCGACGCTGGAGATCAGCGGCCACACGGAGCAGTTCATCGTCGCGGCGCTGCGGGCGGCGAAGGCGCTGGCGGTGTCGCTGGTGGCGGAGATCGACGGCCGGGTGGTCGGGCACATCGCCTTTTCGCCGGTGACGATTTCCGACGGCACAGGGAACTGGTACGGGCTGGGTCCGATATCAGTGTTGCCCGAATTGCAGCGGCAGGGCATCGGCAAGGCGCTGATGGCGGCCGGGCTGGCGCAGTTGAAGGCGCTCGGCGCCGCCGGCTGCTGCCTGGTCGGCCATCCGGAGTACTACCGCAAGTTCGGCTTCGACAACCTGCCCGACCTCGTGTTCGAGGGTGTGCCGCCCGAGTTCTTCTTCTCCCTCAGTTTCGACGGCCGTATGCCGCAGGGCAAGGTCTCGTTCCACGAGACCTTCGCCGCGACAGCTTGAGGTGGCGCATCACTGCGGTTGACATACCATTATTGGTATATCCATAATTAGGCATGTGGCAAATCGAAGAGCACCGTCGCGTAGACAAGCAGCTTTCCGGCTCGGTGCCCGTCGAGGTTCTGAAGCGCTACGAAAAATGGAAGGACATCGCCAGGCTTTCCGGGCCGCAAGGCTTGCGGGCCATCAAGGGGTTTCACGACGAGGCCCTCTCCGGCGAGTGGAAGGGCCATCGTTCTTCCCGGCTCGGACTGCAATGGCGGGTGATCTACCAAGTCGTCGCCAACGTATTGCTGATTCAGGTTGTCCAAGTTACCGCCCACGATTACAGGAGGCCATGAGATGAAGGAATTTCGTCCTGCGAAGAAGCGAGTCGAGGTCTCGGTGGGAGAATCCGTCCGCATCCTGCGCGAGCTTCAGGAACTGAGCCAGAGCCAGCTCTCCGAACTCACGGGCATTCCGCAAGCCACCATTTCCGCCATCGAGAACGGCCGCGTCAACCTGGGGGTCGAGCGTGCCAAGGTTCTCGCCCGCGCGCTCAACTGCCATCCCGCCGTGCTGGTGTTCCCCGGCTGGGAAGTGCCGCTCGATCGCGCTGCGTGACGCCCGCAGTAGCGTGCCGCCAGAAGTTTTCCTCTCCCTGCCCTTCGACGGCCGCGTGCCGGAGGGCAAGGTGACGTTCCACGAGGCCTTCGCCGCAACGGCGTAAAGTGGCGTTTCGCCACGCCTGACTTTTCCCCAACCTCGAGACTTCTTCCATGAGCGGCTGCTGCGGCAACGACTGTTCCCTTGATCGCCTGCGCGACAGGCAGCGCGGCACGCTGCGGGCCGTCCTCGCCATCAATGCCGTGATGTTCGTCGTCATCGTCGCGGCGGCGCTGCACGCCAGGTCGTCGGCCCTGCTGTCGGACAGCCTCGACAATCTCGGCGATGCGCTGACCTACGGCCTGAGTCTTTACGCTGTTTCGAGAGGAACCGCTGCCAAGGCGAAGGTGGCCCTGTTCAAGGGCGGGCTCATCCTCGCCGCGGCGCTGGCCGTCGCCGCGCAGATTGCGTATCGGCTCACCTCGCCCGTCGTGCCGGCCTTCGATGAAATGGGTGCGTTCAGCCTGATCGGGCTGGCGGCCAATTCCGCCTGCCTCTTCCTCCTGTGGCGCCACCGGCACGAGGACGTGAACATGAGTTCCGTCTGGGAGTGCTCGCGCAACGACATTGCCTCGAATCTTTCGGTCTTCGTCGCGGCCGGCGCGGTCTGGCTCACCGGCTCCGGCTGGCCCGACATCCTGGTCGCTTCAGGCCTGGTGGTCCTGCTGTTGCGGTCCGCCGTGCGGGTAATTTCGTCCGCGCGGGCCGAACTCGCCACGGCGTCGTGAAGGCACGGCGTGCCGCCGCGGCTGACTTTCGGAACTTGATCCAGGATATGGTCGGCGGGGCGGGAAACGGCTAAGCTGCGCGCCACTAGTGGAGACCCGCCGTGCCGACCGACATCCATTCCGAACCGCCATCGAATTCCGCTGAGCCCCGCTGGTGGGATGCCAGCCGCACGCCTGGGCTGGACGCCTTCGGCGCGCCCGTCCATTTCACCATCGACGGCCAGCCGGCCGAAGCGCCCGCTGGAGCCTCGCTGCTCAACGCGATCATTGCCAACGGCGTCTACGTACCTCACCTGTGCACGCACCCGGAGCTGCCCCCGGCCTGCCGGCGCGGCGATGGCGGCGGCTGCAACCTCTGCGCGGTGGAGACTTCGGACCGCCCGAACAAGGTCAGCCACGCCTGCAAGCTGGAGGTGACCGAGGGCGTGGCCGTGCGTACGACGCTGCCGCTGATCCGCATCGCCCGGCAGTCGGCGCTGGCGAAGATCATCGGCAACTATCCGCCGGAGGCCCGCGGCAGCGCCGGCTTCGAAGAAAGCGAACTGCACCGGGTCGCCGAGGTCGTCGGCATCCGCCCGAACATCCCGGCCTGTGAATCGCCTCGCCTGCCCGTGGTGAAGGACGAGCCGCTGTTCGACCGCGACTACAACCTCTGCATCGATTGCCGCCGCTGCCTGATCGCCTGCAACGACGTGCGCGGCGTCGGCTGCCTGGAAATCAAGAGCGTCGACACCCCGCTGGGGCCGCGTACCTGGGTCGGCACCATCGCGCCCACACTCGTCGAATCCGGCTGCAAGTTCTGCATGGCCTGCGTGGTCGTCTGCCCGAGCGGCGCGCTCGCCGAGCGCGAATCCGAACCGGCGAAGCGGGCCGACGTGTCCGTGCCCTGCAAGTCGGCCTGCCCGGCCGGCATCGACGCGGCGCGCTACGTGCAGCTCGCCGCCGAAGGCAGGTACTCGGAAGCGGTCGCCGTGGTGCGCGAGAAGCTGCCCTTCCCCGGCATCCTCGGTCGCGCCTGCTACGCGCCCTGCGAGTCGGCCTGCCGCCGCGGCGCGGTGGACGAGTCGCTTTCCATCCGCGGCTTGAAGCGCATCGCCGACGACCACGACACCGGCCTGTGGCGCCAGTTCTCCGTGCAACTGCCGCCCTCGGGCAAGCGCGCCGCGATTGTCGGCGCCGGCCCGGCCGGGCTGACGGTGGCCTGGTACCTGGCCAAGAAGGGCCACACCGTCACTATCTTCGACGCCCTGCCCGCCGCCGGCGGCATGATCCGCTACGGCATTCCCGGCTACCGCGTGCCGGTCGACGTGCTCGACCGCGAAGTGGGCGAGGTGGCGAAGCTCGGCGTGCGCTTCAAGTTCGACACGCGCATCGAGAACCTCGACACGCTGTTCGCCGAGGGCTACGACGCGGTCTTCATCGGCATCGGCTGCCAGGGCGGCGATTCGCTGGGCATCCCCGGCGACGACCTGCCGGGCGTCATCGACAGCCCGACCTTCCTGCGCGCGGTGAGCATGGGCCTGGTCAATTCGCGCGGCGGCGGCATCGACACCGGCGCCAAGGTGACGGTGATCGACAACAGCAAGGTGGCCGTGATCGGCGGCGGCAACGTCGCCGCCGACAACGCGCGCACCACGCGCCGATTCGGCGTCGAGGTGGACATGGTCTATCGCCGCACTGCGGAGGAAATGCCCATCCACGACCACGAACTCGAAGGCTGCCTCGACGAAGGCGTGAATGTGCGCTACCAGCTCGCGCCCAAGCGCATCGAACTCGGCGACGGCCAGACGCGCCTGAAGATCACCTACGCCCGCATGGTGGCGGGCGAGCCCGACGCCTCCGGCCGCCGCCGGCCGGTCGACTCCGGCGAGGAAGTCACCGAGGGCGTCGACCTCGTCATCGCGGCCATCGGCCAGCACGTGCAGAAGTTCGCCGGCTTCGGCGTAGCGACCGACGCCAAGGGCCGCATCGTCGCCGACAAGGCAACGCTCGCCACCAGCCGCCCCGGCGTCTACGCCGGCGGCGACTGCGTGCTCGGCCCCTCGTCGCTGATCGAATCCGTGGCCCAGGGCCGCATCGCCGCCGCCGCCATGGACCGCCAGCTCGGCGGCGACGGCAACATCGAGGAAACGCTGCTGCCCGACGGCTGGCAGACCTCGCCGCATCTCGGCCAGGACAAGGACTTCAACCGCCGCCCGCGCATCCTGCCGCCGCTGGTCGCGCCCGCCGAGCGCAAGGGCTGGACGGAAGTCGAGAGCCGCTTCAGCGACGCCGACGCCCGCGCCGAAGGCAGCCGCTGCCTGAAGTGCAACCTCGCGGCGGAGATGGCGCCGCCGGTGACGCCGCCCGCCGCTTGAGCGTCTGGGTGGCGTGTCGCCACGACTGACTTTTCTCGATCTGTGTCATCGCGTGACACTTCCACGGCCACGGGGCTCGGTTTCCCTTCCCGGCATGCGGACCTTGGTCGAGACTGAGGGGCATGACAACAGTGAATCCAGGGAGCGTCATGACCATCCGCGTGTTTGCCGCAGGCAGCCTTCGGGCCGCGTTCGGCGATCTGGCGGTCGCCTTCGCGGCGCTGCGGGCGGTGCCGGTCGAGCTGGTGTTCGGCCCCTCGGGCCTGTTGCGCGAGCGGCTGCTGGCGGGCGAGGCGGCTGACGTTTTCGCCTCGGCCAACATGGAGCATCCGCAGGCGCTGGCCTCGGCAGGGATGGCCGGGCCGGTGCGGTGCTTCGCGCGCAATCGGCTGTGCGCGCTGGCAGCGCCGCGGCTGCGCGTCAGCGGCGCGACGCTGGTCGAGCGCCTGCTGGACCCGGCCGTCCGGCTGGGCACCTCGACGCCGAAGGCGGACCCTTCGGGCGACTACGCCTTCGAGTTCTTCGCCCGCGCGGAGCGGCGCCACCCGGGCGCGCAGGCCGCACTTTGCGCCAAGGCCTTGCAGATCGTGGGCGGGCCGTCGTCGCCGGCCCCGCCGCCGGGCCGCAATCTGTATGCCAAGCTGATCGGGGACGGCGCCGCCGATATCTTCCTGACCTATTACAGCAACGCGGTGCAGGCGCTGCGGGAAGCGCCGGATCTGCAGATCGTGCCGATTCCGGACGACCTGGCGGTCGGGGCGGAGTTCGGCCTGACCTTGCTGGGCGAATGCGCCGCCACTGAATTCGCCGATTTCTTGCTTTCCCCGGCCGGACAGGCGCTCGTGGTCCGCCAGGGCTTCTCGCCCGCCCAAGCTGCCGTCAAGTCTTTCCCGGTCGCGGCATAGGCCACTGTCACGAAACGTGACAGTTCACCTCCGCCGACCGTCGGCGGTCATCCGCCACCTGTGTCATCAGGTGACACATGCCCATTCGCAATTTGCGGGCTTTTCCTTCCCCTTGAACCTTCCTTGATCGAGAGTACGTAGCGACACGAACTCGAGGAGAAGGCCATGTTGGACATCTACGAAGAAATCGTCCGGATGCGGCAGGAAGGCCGGAGCTGCGCCCTGGCCACGATCGTCAACACGCAGGGCTCGATACCCTCGTTCGCCAGCGCCAAGATGCTGGTCCGCGACGACGGTTCCATCTCTGGCACCGTCGGCGGCGGCGGCGCCGAGTACGAGGTGATCCAGGCGGCCCGCGAGGTCATCGACGAGGAAAAGCCGCGCACCGTCAATTTCAATCTCAACAAGCGGCCCGGCGTGGATGCCGGCATGGTTTGCGGCGGCAGCCTGGAAATCTACGTCGAGCCCATCGTTGTCGCGCCGAAGCTCTACATCTTCGGCGCCGGCCATGTCGGCCTGTCCACCTACCGGATCGCGCTGTCGGCCGGCTTCGAGGTGACCATGGTCGACGAACGCGAAGCCTTCGCCAACCGCGAACGCTACCCGAGCGCCAGGGGCATCGTCGTCGCCCCGTACGATGTAGCGTTGGCCGGACTGCATCCGCCCCCCGGCAGCTACGTCCTGATCTTCACCCCCAGCCACCAGAGCGACATGCAGGTGCTGCGCTGGGCCGTCGATACGCCGGCGCGCTACATCGGCATGATGGGCTCGAAGCGCAAGGTGGCCGGCATCTTCCACGAACTGCGGAAGGATGGCGTGAATTCGGAACGCTTCCGCGCGGTGCACGCGCCCGTCGGCCTGGACATCGGTGCCCAGCCGCCGGAAGAGATCGCCATTTCCGTGGTGGCGGAGATGATCGCCCTCCGGCGGCGCTGCGCCGCCGCCCTGCCCCATTTGCGCATGGAACCCGCGCAGCCGGACGTCCGGTTGCGCGAGGTCGGCTGACCCCGTTTTCAAACCGTAGCGGCAACTTCCTCAATCCGAGCACCCAAGGTGCATTTCAAGAAGGAGCACGTCATGAAGCGAATCATCATCAACGTCAACGGCGTCGATCGGCCGATCGTCACCGATACGACCAAGACCCTCGCGGACGTCCTGCGCGACAACCTCATGCTGACCGGCTGCAAGGTCTGCTGCGACAACGGCCAGTGCGGCACCTGTACCGTGCTCATCGACCAGAAGCCCATCAAGGCGTGCATGGTGCCCGTATCCAAGTACGCCGACACCGGCGCGAAGATCGTCACCATCGAAGGCATCGGCACGCCCGAGAACCTGCACCCGCTGCAGGTCACCTGGATGCACCACGGCGGCGCCCAGTGCGGCGTGTGTACGCCCGGCTTCATCATGTCGGCCAAGTCGCTGCTGGACCAGAACAAGAACCCGTCGCGCGAGGAAGTGCGCACCTGGTTCAACCGCAACCGCAACGCCTGCCGCTGCACCGGCTACAAGCCGCTCACCGATGCGGTGATCGACGCCGCCGCCATCATGCGCGGTGAGAAGAAGCGCGAGGAATTCATGCCGAAGGTGCCGGATAACGGCTCCATCATCGGCTCCAAGTACCATCGTCCGTCCGCCGTCGCCAAGGTCACCGGCACCTGGGACTTCGGCGCCGACGTCGTCCAGCACATGCCGCCCGACACGCTGCACCTGGCGCTGGTGCAGACCAAGGTCTCGCACGCCAACATCAAGGGCATCGATGCCGCCGAAGCCGAGAAGATGCCGGGCGTGGTCAAGGTCATCACCTGGAAGGACATCAAGGGCAAGAACGCGATCACCGGCCTGATCACCTTCCCGACCAACAAGGGCGACGGATGGGATCGTCCGATCCTCTGCAAGGACAAGGTCTTCCAGTTCGGCGATGCGATCGCCGTCGTCGCCGCCGACACGGTGGAACATGCCCGCGCCGCCGCCGAGAAAGTCGTGGTCGACCTCGAAGTGCTGCCCGCCTACATGGACGGCTGGGCCGCCCAGGAACCGGACGCGCTGGAAATCCACCCCGGCGTGCCGAACGTCTATTACGAGCAGGGCGTGATCAAGGGCGAGGACACCGCGCCGATCATGAAGACCGCCGCCGCCGTGGTCGAAGCCAAGACCCTGTGCTCGCGCCAGCCCCACCTGCACCTCGAACCGGACTGCGGTTGCGCCTACATCGACGACGACGGCGTGCTGACCATCCAGTCGAAGTCCATCGGCATCCATCTGCACCATGCCATGATCTGCCCGGGCCTCGGCGTCGAGCCCGAGAAGCTGCGCATCGTCCAGAACGGCGCCGGCGGCACCTTCGGCTACAAGTTCAGCCCGACCATCGAAGCCATCCTCGGCGCGGCTTGCCTCGCCGTCAAGCGCCCGGTGTCGCTGGTCTATACCCAGTACCAGAACATTACCTACACCGGCAAGCGTTCGCCCGGCTACGTGGAAACCAAGCTGGCCGCCGACAAGACCGGCAAGCTGCTCGGCATGGAAACCAACTGGTGGATCGACCACGGTCCCTACTCCGAATTCGGCGACCTGCTGACCACCCGCCAGGCGCAATTCACGGGCGCCGGCTACGACATCCCGAACATCCGCGGCAAGGGCAAGACGGTTTGCACCAACCATGCCTGGGGTTCGGCCTTCCGCGCCTACGGTTCGCCGCAGGCCTTCCTGTCCTCGGAAACCGCGATGGACATGCTGGCCGAAAAGCTGAACATGGACCCGCTGGAGCTGCGCCTGAAGAACGCCTACCGCCCCGGCGCCACCACGCCAACCGGCCAGGTGCCGGAAGTGTTCGTGGTCGACAAGCTGCTGGAGATGATGAAGCCGAAGTGGGAAGAAGCCAAGAAACGCTGCAAGGCATTCAACGTTCCCGGCAAGCAGCGCGGCGTCGGCCTCTCGGTCGGCATCTACGGTTCCGGCCTGGACGGCCCGGACAGTGCCGGCGCGGCGGTCGAACTGACCGCGACGGGCGTCAAGGTCTTCGACGCCTGGGAAGACCACGGCCAGGGCGCCGACCTGGGCACGCTGACCTTCGCCCATGAAACGCTGAAGCCGCTGGGCATCAAGCCGGAGCAGATCGAACTGGTCATGAACACCACCGATCAGCCGAACAGCGGCCCGGCCGGCGGCAGCCGCTGCAACGTCATGGTCGGCAACGCCATCAAGGTGAGCTGCGAGATGCTGCTCAACGCCATGCGCAAGCCCAACGGCACCTACCGGACCTACAAGGAGATGGTCGAGGAGAAGATTCCGCTGCGCTACGACGGCAAGTGGACGGTGCAGAACACCAAGGAGATCGACCCGGTCACCGGCCAGGGCAGCCCCTTCGCCATCTACATGTACGAAGTGTTCATGCCGGAAGTGGAAGTCGATCTCGAAACCGGCAAGGTGACGGTGGTAAAGTTCACGACCGCTGCCGACGTCGGCACCATCATCAACCGCGCCACGGTCGACGGCCAGATCTACGGCGGCCTCGCCCAGGGCATCGGGCTGGCGCTGACCGAGGACTTCGACGACCTCAAGAAGCACGTCAACCTGCTCGACTGCGGCTTGCCCTATCCGCGCGACATTCCGGACGACATGGAGATCATGTATCTGGAAACGCCGCGGCCCCAGGGTCCATACGGCGCGGCAGGCGTCGGCGAAGCACCGCTGACGGCGCCCCATCCGGCCATCCTCAACGCCATCTACAACGCCTGCGGCGTGCGCATCCTCAAGGTGCCCGCGCTGCCGGAACTGGTGAAGAAGGGGCTGGACCTCAAGGCGGCCGGCAAGCCGGCCATCATCCCTGCTCGTAGTTGAGCCAGGATCCGCGGGCGTAGTCCTAGCTGCGCCCGCAGGTTCGTAGTGGCAGGAGGGCGACCATGGACGGCCAGCAAGTCAAACTCTGGGAATCCCGCTGTATCGAGGAACTCCCACCGGCCTGCACTGCTGCCTGTCCCGTGCATCTCGACGTGCGCGGGCTGGCGGATGCACTCCGGAAGGGCGATTTGCCGGCCGCTCACGCCCTGCTGTGTCGCTTCCTTCCGTTTCCCGGCATCGTCGGCCACCTCTGCGAGCATCCCTGCGAAGCACCCTGCAGGCGCGCCGAGGCCGGCGGGGCCATCCGCATCAATGCCCTGGAGCGCGCCGTCGCCACGCATGGCCCGGCGGCGCCGACCTTCCGGCGCGGCCGCGCCCAGGAGAGGAAGCGCGTCGCCATCGTCGGCGCCGGGCTCTCCGGCCTCACCGCCGCCGCCGACCTGGTCGTCAAGGGCCACGAAGTCGTGGTCTTCGAGGTCGGCCCGCAACTGCTCGGACGCCTGCGCGACGACCCGCGCCTGCCGGCCGCCGCACTGGAAGCCGACCTGGCGCGCTTCGAGAATACCGGCGTCGAGTTCCGCTGCAACGAAGAATCCGATGGCGCGGCACTCGCCGAACAATTCGACGCCGTCTATCTCGGTACCGGCCCCGCCACGTCGCCCATCGCTATCGATCCGCTGACGCTCGCCACCGCCCACCCGAAGGTATTTGCCGGCGGCAGCCTGCGCTACGGCGCGCCCTACTCGGTGATCGCCTCGCTGGCCGACGGCCGCCACGCGGCGCTGTCCATCGAACGGATGCTGCAGGGCGCCTCGCTGACCGCCAACCGAGACAACCAGGGCAGCCAGCCTTCGCGCCTGTACGTGAACCTCGCCCGCCACGCGTCCATGCCGCCGGTGGCGCCGGCCGATGTATCGACCGGCTACACGCAGGACGAAGCCCGGGCGGAAGCCGCCCGCTGCTTCCCCTGCCATTGCCTGGAATGCGTGCAGGTCTGCCGCTATCTCGAACACTACCAGGGCTACCCCAAGCGCTACATCCGCGAGATCTACAACAACGAAACCATCGTCATGGGCGCCAGGAAGTCGAATCGCATGATCGACTCCTGCACGCTCTGCGGCCTGTGCGCCGAAGTCTGCCCGGAAGACCTGGGCATGGGCGAAGTCTGCCTCTCCGCGCGCGAAGGCATGATCGCGAAGGGCAAGATGCCCGTTTCGCACCACGACTTCGCGCTGCGCGACCTCGCCTTCAGCCGCAGCGACGCCTTCACGCTGGCGCGCCACCAGCCCGGCCACGACGCCAGCGCGCTGCTGTTCTATCCCGGCTGCCAGTTGGCCGCTTCCTCGCCCGATCACGTGGCCCGCATCTACGCGCACCTGTGCGCGCGCGTGCCCGGCGGCGTCGGGCTCATGCTCGGCTGTTGCGGCGCGCCGGCGCACTGGGCCGCGCGCAACGACCTCTTCGCCGAAACGCGCGCCGAGTTCCGCGCCGAGTGGCAGCGCCTGGGCAAGCCGCCCGTCGTCACCGCCTGTTCGAGTTGCTACCGGATGTTCGCCGACCACTCGCCGGACTTGCCGGTCGAATCGCTGTGGACGCTGCTCGAACGCATCGGACTGCCGGACTCAATAGGCGTGCCGTCACGGCTGACTATTCACGATCCTTGTACCACCCGCCACGAGCACGACATCCACGCCAGCGTGCGCCGGATCGCCGCGCAGTGCGGCGCGACCGTCGCCGAACTCGACGGCGCCGAACGCACCACCTGCTGCGGCTTCGGCGGCCTCGCCCAATTCGCCAACCGCGAGGTCGCCGACAAGATCGTCGACCGCCGCATCGGCCAAGACGAATCCGACACCCTGACCTATTGCGCCATGTGCCGAGACAACTTCGCCCGGCGCGGCAAGCATGCCGTGCACATCCTCGACCTGCTTTATCCCGGCGGCGACGCCGCGGCCCGCCCCGACCCCGGCTTTTCCGCGCGCCAGGAGAATCGCGGCCGCCTGAAGCGGCAACTGCAGCGCGACTTGTGGAGAGAAGAAATGAACGAACCCGTCGCCGACATCGAGCTCGAGATCTCCCCCGAGGTGCATGCCGACCTGGAACGCAAGCTGATCCTGCAGGACGACTTGCGGCAGGTCATCCGCCATGCCGAAAGCACGGGCGAAAAGCTCCTCGACAAGCGCACCGGCCGTTTCATTGCCTGCCACCGCCCCGTGCGCGTCACCTACTGGGTCGAATACACGGTCGAAAACGGCCGCCATGTCGTGCACTGCGCCTACAGCCACCGCATGGACCTGGAAACCAAGCCATGACCGAAAAGAACGCCGCCGGCCCCGAACTCGCCTGCGCCAAGTGCCAACAAGCACTGGTGCTCGGCAAGGTCAAGGCCAGCTACCTCGGCAATTCCTTCGAGGTCGACCTGCTGCGCTGCCCCGGCTGCGGCTTCGTCTACGTGCCGGAAGCGCTGGCGCTGGGCAAGATGCTGCAGGTCGAGCAGGCACTGGAGGACAAGTGATGCTCTGTGCCCTCGAACACCCCTACCAGGCCGGCCGCCATGACGACGACGCGCCACTGCGCCCGGGGGGCAGCGCCCTGACGCTGCGCACGCTGCGCAGCGCCGGCTTCGCCCACGGCGAACGCATCCTCGATCTCGGTTGCGGCGTCGGAGCCGGCTCGCGGCTGCTGCGCCGGCACGGCTGCACGCCGATCGGCCTCGACCTGGCGCCAGGCCGGTCCAACCGAACCGCCGTGGCAGGCAACATCGGCGACCTGCCCTTCGCCGACGGCGCGTTCGACGGCCTGCTGGCCGAATGCTCGCTCTCGCTGGCCGGCTACACCGCCAAGACCCTGACCGAGTGCCGGCGCGTCCTGCGCCCCGGCGGCAAGATTGCCATCACCGACATCTTTGCGCGGGCAGAGGGCCGCCCTGACGCGGCGCTCCCGGGCTGCCTGGCGGGCATCGCCACGCGTGCCGACATCCTTGCGGCCCTGGCCGCGGCGGGCTTTGCCGTCCAGCGCTGGGAAGACCACTCCGGCGTGCTGAAGTCGCTGCTGGCGCAACTGATCTTTTCCGGACGCGACGCCGAGGCCTTGTGGAGCGGCGACGGTGCCGCCCATACGGCGGCCCTGCGCGCCTGCCGCCCGGGTTACTTCCTGCTCATCGCCACCCAATCGGCAAGGAGTGCATGACATGTCCGACGAAGACTTCCGCGTCGCCGAACTCTCGCTGATCGGCTACAAGTGCAGCCACATCCTGGTGCAGATCGGCCTCGATGCGCAGGGCAAGCGCAATCCCGAGCTGCTGAGCGCGATGTCCGGGCTGGCCAGCGGCATGGGCGACGGTCTCACCTGCGGCGCGCTGACCGGCGGCTGCTGCCTGATCGGCCTCTATGCCGGCATGGACGGCGAAGGCCGCGACGAACACCCGCGCCTGCCGCAGATGCTGGCGGAGTACACCGAGTGGTTCCGCGACGAGTTCGGCCAGTGCTACGGCGGCATCGACTGCGCGCGGATCATGCAGGACGACCCGCGCCTGCGGCTCGAACGCTGTCCCACCCTGATCCTGGCTGCCGTCCGTAAGGCCCGCGCAGTGCTGGAGGCCAACGGCTTCGAACTCGACGGCGTCAGCGGCGCAGAACAGGAATAGCGCCATGCCGACGTTTGCCGCCATCATCGTCGCCGCCGGCTACTCCTCGCGCATGGGCAGCTTCAAGCCCCTGGCGCCGCTGGCCGGCAAGAGCGCGCTGGAGTGGACGGTCGCTGCCTGCCGCGACGGCGGCGTCGCCGACATCGGCGTCGTCACCGGCCACCGCGCCGCCGACTTGGCGCCGGAACTGAAGCGCCTGAAAGTGGCCGCGCTGCACAACCCCGCCTTCGACACCGGGATGTATTCGAGCATCCGCGCCGGACTGGCCTCGCTCGCGCCAGAGGTGGACGCCTGCTTCCTGTTGCCGGTCGACATCCCCCTGGTGCGCGCCTCGACTGTCCGGGCGCTCGCCGAGCGCTACGCGGCCATCCGGACGCCACTGGTCTATCCGGCGTTTCGCGGCCAGCGCGGCCATCCGCCGCTGATCGGCCGCGAACTGTTCGCCGAAATTCTCGCCGGCGACGGCACCGGCGGATTGCGCGCGGTCTTGCAGCGCCATCAGGCGGACGTGGTGGCGGTGGCCGACCAGTCCATCCTGCTCGACATGGATACGCCGGAAGATCATGCCCGGCTGGCGGCGCGCGCCGCGCACCACCTCCTGCCGAGCGTGGCCGAGTGCGAAGCCATGCTGGAGATGCAGGGCGTCGGCGAGCCGCTGCGCCGCCATTGCCGCGCGGTCGCCGCCGTGGCCACCGCGCTGGCCGGACGCCTGCCGGGCGTCGATCCGCAACTGGTCATGGCCGGCGGTCTGCTGCACGACATCGCCAAGGGCCAGCCCGCGCATGCCGAAGCCGGCGCGGCTCGGGTGGCGCAGTTGGGCTACCCGGCGGTCGCCGAGATCGTCGGCAAGCACATGGACTTCGACTTCACGGGCGGCCTGCCCGACGCCGCGGCGGTGGTGTTCATCGCCGACAAGCTGGTGCGCGAGGATCGCCGCGTGCAGTTGGCAAGCCGCTTCCAGCCGGCCATCGACCGCTATGCCGGGCAGCCCGACGCCCTGGCCGCGGCCCGGCGGCGGTACCGCAATGCCCGCAACGTGCTGGCGGCCATCGAGGCGCACGCCGGTATGGGCCACGAGCAGATCCTGGCCGGCACGGGAGTGGCGGCATGAGCGACCGGCTCCTCGCCGTCACCGAAAGCGTCTGCCCGGTGTGCCTGCGCACGGTAGCGGCCCAGCGCGTCGCGACGGGCGACGACGTCTACCTGCACAAGCGCTGTCCCGAGCACGGCGCCTTCAAAACCATCGTCTGGCGCGGCCTGGAAACCTACTTCCAGTGGGGCGAGCGCGGCAGCCGCGCCGCGGCGCCGCCGGTGACGGAGACCCCGGTCGAGCGCGGCTGTCCGCACGACTGCGGCATCTGCCCCGAGCATCGCCAGCACAGTTGCTGCGTGCTGCTGGAGGTGACGCAGCGCTGCAACCTGCGCTGTCCGGTCTGCTTCGCGTCCGCCGAGCGCGAGGACAGCGACCCCGATATCGCGGAGATCGAAGCCTGGCTGCGCCTGCTGCAGCGCCACGGCAGCCCGGTGAACATCCAGCTCTCCGGCGGCGAACCGACCGTGCGCGACGACCTGCCAGAAATCGTCGCCCGTTGCCGCATGCTCGGCTTCGACTTCGTCCAGCTCAACACCAATGGCCTGCGTCTGGCGAAGGAAGCCGGCTACGCGAAGCAACTGGCCGACGCCGGGCTCGATTGCGTGTTCCTGCAGTTCGACGGCGTCAGCGACGGCGTCTACCGGCGGATCCGCGGCGCCAACCTGCTGGCCGTCAAGAAGACGGCGATCATGCGCTGCGCCGATGCCGGCCTGGGCGTGGTGCTGGTGCCGACGCTGGTGCCCGGGGTCAATGTCGGCGAGATCGGCAACATCCTCGCCTTCGCGCTGGCGCGCGTGCCGGCCGTGCGCGCCGTGCACTTCCAGCCGGTCAGCTACTTCGGGCGCTATCCGGCCGCGCCCGCCGACCGCGACCGCATCACGCTGCCCGAGGTGATGCGCGAACTGGAACGCCAGACCGACGGCATGGTCCAGGCAAGCGACTTCGCCCCTGGTTCGGCCGAGAATGCCTACTGTTCCTTCAGCGGCAAGTTCTTCGTCGGCGGCAACGGCCGGCTGCACGCCGCGGCCGCGCCGGGCGGCGGCTGCGGCGACTCCTCGTCCGGCTGCGGCTGCGGGCTGCCGGCCGCCGACGACGCCGCCCAGCGGGCGCGCCGCGTGGTCGCCGGCCAGTGGGCCGCCGAAGCCGCCGAGGCCGCCAGTCCCGATACGCCCGGCATCGGCATCGCCAGCTTCGAAGCCTTCCTCGCCAACCACCGCCACAGCTTCAGCATTTCCGGCATGGCCTTCCAGGATGCCTGGAACCTCGACCTGGAGCGCCTGCGCGAGTGCTTCATCCACGTCGTCTCGCCTGACCGGCGGGTCATTCCCTTCTGCGCCTACAACCTGACGTCGGCCAGCGGCGAGCCGCTGTACCGACGGCCCCATCATGAATGCGCCCTCGCCTGAACATCTCGCCGCCAACCCGCTCGACGCCGCTGCCGCCGCGCTGATCGGGGCGCCGGCCGGGCCATTGCGGCTCGCCGACCTGCGCCGCCACCAGTTCGAACGGCTGCGCGAAACCGTCGCCTGGGCGCAGCAGAAGAGTCCCTTCTACCGCCGCCTGCTGGCGGGCATCGACGCGCAATCGCTGCGTACGGCCGACGACCTGTGCCGGCTGCCCTTCACGACAGCGGACGACCTGCGGCGCAACGACCCGCCGCTGGTCTGCGTCTCCCAGGACGAAGTCAGCCATGTGGTGACGCTGGAGACGTCAGGCACCCAGGGGCCGGCCAAGCGCCTCTACTTCCTGCCCGGGGACCAGGTCGCGACGCGCGACTTCTTCGTGCACGGCATGTCCGTGTTCACGCGGCCGGGCGATCGCGTCGCCATCCTGTTTCCCGGCGGCCGCGCCGGCAGCGTCGGCGACCTGCTGGCGCACGCGCTGCGCGGCTTCGGCGCCGAGCCGCTGGTGGCCGACTGGCCGCAGGATCCCGCCGCCACGGCCCGGGCGATGCGCGAGTTCCGGCCCGACGTGGTCGCCGGCGCGCCGGTCGCCGTGCTGGCCGTGGCCCGCCACGACGCCGCCGGCAAGCACGAGCCGCTACGGGTGCGCAGCGCGCTGCTCTCGTCCGACCGCGCCGGCGCCAGCCTGCGTGCGGCCCTGACCGGCCTCTGGGGCTGCGAGGTCTACGACCACTACGGCATGACCGAGATGGGCCTGGGCGGCGGCGTCGACTGCCCGGTGCACGCCGGCTACCACATGCGCGAGGCCGAACTGCTGTTCGAGGTGGTCGATCCCGCGACCGGCGCGCCCGTGCCCGAAGGCGCCGTGGGCGAAGTCGTGGTCACGACGCTCACCCGGCGCGGCCTGCCGCTGATCCGCTACCGCACCGGCGATCTCTCCCGCATCGTGCCGGGCGCCTGCGCCTGCAACTCGCCGCTGCTGCGCCTCGATCGTATTGCCGGCCGCCTCGGCGCCGGCGTCGATCTCGGCACGGGCGAACTGAGCATGGCGATGCTCGACGAGGCCTTGTTCGCCCTGCCGAAGGTGATCGACTTTGCCGCCACCTGCCGCCTGGGCAAGGCGCCCCGGCTGCATGTCGATATCGCCACGCTGCCGGGCGGCGGCAGACTGGACGCCCTGCGTACCGCATTGACCGGCATCCCGGTGCTGGCGCAGGCCATCGCGCGACGACGCCTGCACCTCTCCATCGCCGTGGCCGCCGACGGCCGCCTGCGCACGCGCGTCGGCAAACGCCGAATCGCGGTGGATAATGCGGCATGACCACGATCTACCTGCTGCGCCACGGCACCCTGGCCGGCGACAGCCGCGACCGTTTCATCGGCCAGACCGACCTGCCGCTCGCGCCTGATGGCATCGCGCAGGCCAAAGCGATGGCCGGGGCTTTGCGCGGCAAGGGCATAGCCGCGATCCACTGCAGCGACCTCACGCGCAGCCGCGACACGGCCGCCGTCATCGGCGATGCGCTGGGCCTGCCCGTCACCGCCCACGCCGGCCTGCGCGAGGTGTCGCTGGGCGAATGGGAAGGCCTGCTCCGGCAAGAGGTGGCGACGCGACGCGCCGACGAATTCACCGCCCGCGGCCGCGAGATGGACAGCTACCGCCCGCCCGGCGGCGAGAGCTTCGCCGACTGCCTGGCCCGCGCCTGGCCGGTCTGGAAGGCCATCACCGGCACCGATACCGAAGCCGTCGCCGTCGTCGCCCACGCCGGCGTCAACCGCCTCCTGCTCTGCCGCATGCTCGGCATGCCCGTGCAGAACATGTTCCGCCTCGGCCAGGACTACGGCTGCGTAAACATCCTCGAACTCGATCGCAAAGGCATCCGCGTCCGGCTGATCAACGGCCGCAGCGCCAACTTGAACGACTGATAGAGTCAGTCGTGGTGCAACGCCACCCGGTCACTATCCGCCGCGCTTGACCGGCAGCCGGATGGTGAACGTAGTGCCCTTGCCCGGCGCGGTGTCGACGTCGATGCGGCCGCCATGCTTTTCGATGATGCCGTAGGCGACCGACAGGCCGAGTCCGGTGCCCTTGCCCACCGGCTTGGTGGTAAAGAAGGGATCGAAGATGCGGTCGCGCACTTCGGGCGGCATGCCGGTGCCGGTGTCGGCGACGGAAATGCTGACGTGGTCGCCGTCGCAGGCGGTGAGCAGGGTGATGGTGCCGCGCTCGGGGATCGCCTGGGCGGCGTTGACCAGCAGGTTCAGGAACACCTGGTTGAGCTGGAAGGGCAGGCACTCGACCGGCGGCAACTGGCCGAATTCGCGCACCACTTCGGCCTTGAACTTGATCTCGTTCCAGACCACGTTGAGCGTGCTGTCGATGCAGGTATGCAGGTCGACGCTCTTCCATTCCGAATCGCCGGGCCGCGAGAAGTCGCGCAGGTCCTGGACGATGCGCCGGACGCGGGCGGTGCCGTCCATCGACTCGGCGATCAGCGACGTCATGTCCTCGCGCACGAAGTCCAGGTCGGCAGTCTGCTTGGCCGTCGCCAAGCGCTGCACGGTTTCCGCGGGCAGCTTGCTCTCGGCCTGGACGTACTCGTCCAGCAGTTCGAAGAGTTGGGCCGTGTAGTTCTTCAGCGTGCCGAGGTTGGAATTGACGAAGCCGATCGGGTTGTTGATCTCGTGGGCGACGCCGGCGGCCAATTGGCCGATCGAGGCCAGCTTTTCCGATTGCAGCAACTGGTTGTGCGCCTCTTCCAGTTTCTTGATCAGGATGCGCTGCTCCTCGCGTTCGCGCGTCAGGTCGCGGTTGATCCGCTCGTTGTCGCGCAACGCGGATTCCAGTTCCTCGGTTCGGCGCCGGACCTGGCTCTCCAGCATCACGGCATCCTGGAACAAGCCGAAATTGCTGACCTTGGTGCTTACCTCGCGCTCGGCCCGGTTCATGAGGGCGGCAACGACCTTGTTCAGGCGTGCAACTTCCTTCCTCAGCGTGGACTCGTCGCCGGACTGGGTCTGCTCAGGCATCGGCAAGCTCTCCGCTGCCGAAGGCGATGCCGGTCAGCGTCTGATTGACGTGCACGCCGGAAAACTGTTCGCCGTAGGTGCTGAAGCCGACGGCCTTGTAGCGGCGGAACAGGTCGCCGATCGCCTGCTTGCTGCCGTCCCGGGTCGCCTCGAGGTTGCGCAGGATGCAGTCGCAGACCAGCATGCCCTGCACGCCGCCCAGATCGCTGTTCAACTCGGCAAGGTTCGCTTCCAGCTTGCCCAGCAGGTCGGCGCCATGCGCCACGCGCAACACCACGCCGTCGTCGATGGCGCAATAGAAAGTGAGGCTGCCGTCGGGATTGGCATGCTGGATCGAACGCACGAAATCCGTGCCGTCGATCATGACGACCACCGGACAGGCCGCGAAGTGGTCCGGCGTCAGGCAGTCGGAGCCCACGCCGACCACCCGGGCGTATTCCTCGACCGCCGGCAGGCCGTTGATCTCCTTGACGACGCGCCGCGCGGCATCGACCTCGGTCACCACCATCCGTTCGCCGTCGGATACGAAGTGCTGCGTCTTGATGACGCGGAATGGGTAGCGGGTGCTGAGCAGCAGCAGCACCGCACTGTCGGTGCGGAAAGCGCCGTCCTGGAACACCCAGGTACGCTCGAACTTCAGGTCGTCGCCGGCGGAGCCGCCGATCATGCGGATGCCGCCGAGCCCGTCCTGCAAGGCGTGGGTCACCGGCTCCTCGCGCAGCGACAAGCCGTCGATCAGGAGCAGGCCGAAGGTGTTGCGGGCGCTCGCGCCGGGCGCCGACGCCTCCAGACCGCGCAGCAGGTCCTGGGCAAACGCCCGCCCCCCGGCAATCTCGAACGACTGGAGGTTTTCGATCCGCCCCGCGACCGCACTGCAGGCGCCGGCCGGGAAACTCATGCCGGAGAGGCTCTGCCCGCGGTAGCCGGCCGGACCGATTTCGCCCGCGGTGGTGCAGCCGACCACCGTGACGCCGGCAAAGCGCCGGTTCATTTCCGCCGCCAGCACCGACAGGTCATAGCCGCTGGAGCAAAAGAACAGCACCAGCGCCATCTCCGGCTGGCGGACCTGGCTTTCGAACTCGGCGACTGCGGCTATCGCATCGGCCGCGCACGAGTGGCCGGCAAGAATCTTCCCGTTCATGGCGCTCTCCTCACCTTGTGCGCGCTATCGTACAGGTACAAGCCCAGGCTTGCACTTGAGGCCGATCAATTTCGGCACAGGTTGACCGGTCGGACGTCAGCGGTTCTTGAAGCCGAGCAGGAAGCGGTGCGGTCCGGGCACCCCGGGCGGCACCAGGGCGACGCGGTCGCCGGGATGGACGACGGCGATATCCGCCGCGTAGGCCTTGCGATTGACGAACATGACCTCGACCTTGTCCTGTGCGACGCCGAGTTGGTCGAGCAGTTGCGGACCGGTGAGTTCGCCGGGGATTTCCAGCGCACGCGGGTTCGGCCACTGCCGTTCGCGGAAGAAATCGGCCATGCCCATGTAGGCGTGCAGTTCGATCGGATTCGTCATCTCATTTCTCCTTCGCGGCCTGATAGGCGGCATTCAGGATTTCGACCGGATGCGCCACGGGCTGCGGCAGCATCTGGTTGAACTGTAACCGACAACTCAGGCAGTCGGTGAGCAGCTTTTCGGGCGCGGCCTTCTCCACCTTGCGCATCAGGCGGCGGCCGATGGCCACCGAGGTCGGATGGAACTTCTTCTTGAAGCCCATGATGCCGCCCAGACCGCAGCAATCGAGCGGTTCACCGACGCGGCCGGTGGTCGCACCGGGCAGCAGCGCCATCAGTTTCTGCCAGGGCTGGCCGATGTCCTGCTCGCGCTGGTGGCAGGGCGCAAAGTAGGCCATGCGTTCCGGCACGGCGCCGAAGCGGCGGTCGAGTTTTCCCTCGGCATCCAGCCGCAGCAGGTATTCGCCGAGGTCGTAGGTGCGGCTGGCGATGCGCAGGCGCTGCATGCCGTCGAAGGCGCCGAAGTAGCCGCGGTCGCGCATCAGGCCGTTCCGGACGAAGCGCAGCATGGAAGGCTGGGTGGCGCGCTCGAACATCGGATCGCTGCGACCGTTGAAGGCGAACTCCTCGCGGCGCAGGCGCTCGCCCATGCGCACCAGATCGCCGCCTTCCGCGTGTGCCGCGCTTTCGACGCTGGCGCGGTACCCAGGTGAAGTCAGCGCATCGGCCGGCAGCACCGACTTGTAGAAGTAGCCGCAGGTCGGGCAGGAGCAGACGATGTCGTAGCCCGCGTCGATCACGCGCGTGAGTTCGTCGATGTTGAAGCCCGCGGTGCGGTGGGTGAAGTCGCGATCGCCTTCCAGCATGGTCGGCATGCCACAGCACTTCTGCGGCGGCACGTAGACGGCGATACCGTTCCTTTCCAGCACCTCGACCGTTGCTTGCGCCACCTGCGGGAAGAGATAGCGCGCCGTGCAACCGGTGAAGTAGGCGACCTTGGGGCCGTCGCCGACCGGTTCTTCGTGCAGGCCGCGCTTCCTGGCCCAGATATCGAAGGACTGGCGCGGGAAGACCGGCAGCTTGCGCTCGGGGTGGATGCCGATGACGCGCTTGATGCCGCGGCCGATGGGGCCGTCGGCGAGCAGTGCATTGGTGAGGCGCGGCGCCAGGCCGGCTAGTTTCGATTGCAGGCGCACGTCCTCGAGGACGCGGATCACCTTCGGCAGACCGTCGCGCGCGACAAAACCGTCCTTGGCCTGGCGCACCCAAGTACGGATCTCGACGCAGGGACAGATGCCGCAGAGGTTGCATAAATCGGTCAACTTCTCCATCTCGACGTTCGTGATGGCGCGGCCGCCGCGCTTCTCGCGATCGGACATGCGGAACAGGCGCCGGAAGAACAGGCAGGACGATTCCTTCAGGTAGTCGCGGCACCAATCGCAGTTGGCGCAGCGATCGACCGCCTGGCGGACGAAGCTTTCGGGCTTTGCTTGGGGGGACATTGTTGGACTCTCTGTGGTTGTTTTGGCTGCATCGGGTGGGCGATTTCAGTATCGGCGCCACGCCATGGCCGAGCAAGAAAGCCGGGGCGATTGCCCGAAAGTTGTGTCAATCCGTGACAGGTCGATCACCCGGAGCCGGGTTTTCGTTGTTACCGCGACCCGCCATTTCCATACTGCGCTCACGTAGTCCCGAACATCTTTCAATTCATCCAGGAGTACATCATGGCCTACAAGATTGTCCCCGAACTCTGCAACGGCTGCGCGGCGTGCGAATCGGAATGCCCGACCCGCGCCATCAGCCACGTCGAGAAGCTCTACACCATCGACCCGGAAAAGTGTGTGCAGTGCGAAGGCACTTACGACAGCCCGATGTGCGCGCAACTCTGCAACACCGACGCCTGCGTGCCGGCCTGAGTCGTTTCATCCCGGTCGGCGGTCGAGCGCCGGCCATCCAGTCATTCACTAGGAGAATGCAATGGACCGTATCGTTAGAGTCAACATGTCGGATCTGACCACCCGCGTCGAGCCCGTACCCGCAGCCTGGGTCGGATTGGGCGGTCGAGCCCTGACCTCCACCGTCGTTGCCGCCGAAGTGCCGCCCACCTGCCACGCGCTCGGCCCCAACAACAAACTGGTATTCGCTCCCGGCCTGCTTTCCGGCACGGCCGCCGCCAACTCGGGCCGCATTTCCTGCGGCGCCAAGAGCCCGCTCACCGGCGGCATCAAGGAATCCAACGCCGGCGGCACGGCCGCCAAGATGCTGGCCAAGCTCGGCATCGCCGCGCTGGTCGTCGAAGGCCAGCCCGCCGCAGACAAGTGGTACAGCGTACACGTCGCCAAGGATGCCATCACCATCCAGGAAGAAAAGGACACGGTCGGCACCGGCAACTACTGCCTGGTCAATCAGGTCCAGGCCCGCTTCGGCAAGCCCGTCGGCGTCATGTCGGTCGGCCCTGCCGGCGAAATGAAGATGCTCTCGGCCAACATCTCGGTGGCCGACCCCGAATCGCACATCCGCAGCATCGGCCGCGGCGGCCTCGGCGCGGTGATGGGCTCCAAGAAGCTCAAGTTCATTTCCATCGACGATACCGGCACGCCGCCGGTAATGCCGAAGGAACCGGCCAAGTTCAAGGAAGCCGCCAAGATTTTCGCCCAGACCCTGCTCGACCACCCGGTCAGCGGCCAAGGCCTGCCGACCTACGGCACCAACGTGCTGGTCAACATCCTGCACGAAGCCGGCGGCTTGCCGACCCGCAACTTCACCAGCGGCCAGTACGCGGCGCACGACAAGATCTCGGGCGAAACCATGCACGCCACCATCGTCGCGCGCGGCGGCATGCCGACCCACGGCTGCCATCCGGGTTGCCAGATCCAGTGCTCGCAGATCTACAACGACAAGGACGGCAAGTACCTGACCTCGGGCTTCGAATACGAGACCATCTGGGGCATGGGCGCCGATTGCTGCATCGAGGACCTCGACGACATCGCCACCGCCGACCATGTGATGGACGACATCGGCGTCGATAGCATCGAAACCGCGGTGATGTTCGGCGTCGCCATGGAAGCCGGCGTGCTGCCTTTCGGCGACGGCAAGGGCGTCGTGCGCATGTTGACCGAAGAGATCGGCAAGGGCACCCCGCTCGGCCGTATTCTCGGCGGCGGTGCGGCCAACGTCGGTCGCGTCTATGGCATCACCCGCGTACCGGTGGTCAAGAACCAGGGCATCCCGGCCTACGACCCGCGCGCGGTCAAGGGCATCGGCGTCACCTACGCGATGTCGACCATGGGCGCCGACCATACCTCCGGCTACGCGGTGGCGACCAACATCCTGTCCGTCGGCGGCCACGTCGATCCGCTCAAGAAGGAAGGCCAGATCGAGCTGGCGCGCAACCTCAACATCGCCACGGCGGCCATCGACTCGACCGGCATGTGCCTGTTCATCGCCTTCCCGGCACTGGACATCCCGGCCTGCCTGACGTCCTTGATCGACATGATCAACGCCCGCTTCGGCATCGCCCTCTCCGGCGACGACGTGACGGCGCTGGGCAAGTCGGTGCTGAAGACGGAGCACGCCTTCAACATCGCCGCGGGCCTGACCCGGGAACACGACCGGCTGCCTGAGTTCTTCAGCCTCGAGGCCCTGCCGCCGCACAACGTGGTCTGGGACATCACGCCGGAAGAACTGGATTCCTACTGGAATTTCTGATGCTCTCCTCCTCTGGGCGCCGCAAAGGCGCCCTTCCTCCTCCGGTGCGGTTCCTCGCGAACCGCACCGGTTCTTTTTTTCAAATTCCGCGCTGGGGGCCATGAAATGAAGATCGCCCTCCGCCTCTACGCCACCCTGCGGGACTATCTGCCCGACGGCCACGACACCGGCGTCACGCTCGACCTCCCGGACGGCGCAACGATCCCCGACGCGCTGGCGGTACTCGGCGTGCCGCTCGCGCTTGCCCACATCATCATGATCCAGGGCCGCCGCGTGTTGCCGCCCGACGTCGCGACCCGGCAGCTTGTGGATGGCGAGGAGCTCGCAGTCTTCCCCGCCATCGGCGGTGGCTGAAGACCAATAATCCAAGGAAAGGCAGGGGGGCATCGTGATCGTCAGGGAACTCAAGCCGGGTATCCACGCGCTGGTCGCCATCGACTGGGACCGCAAGCTTTTCGATGAGCTGGTGCCGCTGCCCGAGGGCACCAGTTACAACGCCTACGTGGTCGTCGGCAGCGAGAAGACCGCCCTGATCGACTCGGTGCATCCGTCGATGACCGGCGACTTCCTGGCGGCCCTCAAGGGACTCGGCCTCGAGCGCGTCGACTACATCGTGTCCAATCACGCCGAACCGGACCATTCCGGCTCGATCCCGGCGGTGCTGGCCGAGTACCCCGAGGCCAAGGTGCTGGCCAACGTCAAGTGCCGCAGCCTGCTGATCGCCAGCCACGGCCTGAAACCGGACGCATTCACGCTCATCAAGGACCAGCAGACGGTCTCGCTGGGCGACAGGACGCTGCGTTTCATGTGGGTGCCCTGGGTGCATTGGCCCGACACGACCTTCACCTACGTCGAGGAGGACCGCGTCCTGTTCTCCTGCGACTTCCTCGGCGCCCATCTCGCGACCTCGGATCTTTACGCCGACGACGAGGCGCGCGTCGAACGCGCCGCGCGCATGTACTACGCCGAGATCATGATGCCCTACCGGCCGCACGTGAAGAAATACGTCGACCTGTTGGCGGCCATGGCCATCGACATGATCGGTCCCAGCCACGGCCCGGTCTACCGGCGCCCCGAATTCATCCTGTCGCACTATCGCGCCTGGGCCGGCGACGCGACGCGCCCGGCCGTGGTGATTCCCTATCTCTCGATGTACGAGAGCACGGCGAAGATGGTGGCCTACCTGATCGATCGCCTGATGGCGAAAGGCCTGTCGGTCCAGCCCTTCAACGTCGTCGATCTCGACAGCGGACGCTTCGCAGCCGCGCTGGTCGAGGCCTCGACGGTCGTCTTCGGCTCGCCGACGGTACTCGACGGGCCGCATCCGGCCATGGCGGCAGCCGCCTACCTCGTCAATGCCCTGAAGCCCAAGACCCGCTACGGCGGCATCATCGGCTCCTACGGCTGGGGCAACGACGCCATGCAGAACAGCCTGGCCAAGATGCTGCCCAATCTGGCCGTCGAATGGTTTGCGCCCGTCGTCGCCGGCGGCGTCCCCAAACACGAGGCACTTGCCGAACTCGACCGCCTGGCCGAAGATATCGTCCGCGCGAATGCCGCGTAGGCAACATCCGGGATTCGACGGGTGCTGGCCTATAGTAGCGTCCAGTTCCTATACTTGAGTACTACTTTCGGTCAAATCCGATCGCGATGCCCACACCCAAGCCCGACCGTGCCTCGCTGCGCCGCGCCCGCGACCTGATGCTGGAACGCGGCGAGTTGCCGCTCGGCTATCTGGTCAGCACGCTGCTGGCGCGTTCCTGGCGACGCAGCGTGGACGCCGGGCTGGCCCCCGACGGCCGCCTGACCGACGCCTGTCGCCTGGACGAGTCGGAACTGGCGCGCACCCGGGAACAACGCTACGAGCTGATCGCCCATGCGCGCCCGGTGATGGAATACCTGCACACGCAGACCCGCGACTCGGGCAGCATGGTGACCCTGGCGGACGAGAAGGGCGTGTTGCTGCAGGCCCTCGGCGATCCCGATTTCCTGACCCGCGCGGAGCGCGTCGCGCTCTCGCCCGGCGCTTCGTGGCACGAGCGGCACCGCGGCACCAATGCGATCGGCACGGCGCTGGCCGAGGCACGGCCGCTGGTCGTCCATGGCGGCGAGCATTTCCTGGAACGCAACGGCTTCCTGTCCTGCGCCGCCGCGCCGCTGGTCGCGCCCGACGGCAAACTGCTCGGCGTGCTCGACATCTCCGGCGACGAACGGCAGCACCACCCGCACACCTTCGGCCTGGTCCGGGCCGCGGCCCAGATGGTCGAGAACCGGCTGTTCGATGCCTACCATGCGCGCAACCTGCGCATCCGCTTCCATACCATGGCCGAGGGCATCGGCACCTTCTCGGAAGGCATCGCCGCGCTCTCGGAAGACGGCTGGCTGATCGGCGCCAACCAGGCCGGCCTGGTCTTCCTGGGCCTGCGCGCCGGCGATCTCAACGCCACGCCGCTGTCGCGCATCCTGCCGCTGCGCTTCGCGGACCTGCTCGACTGGAACCGGCGCCGTCCCGGCGAACCCATGCTGGTCACGCTGGCCGACGGCGAGCGGCTGTTCATGCGCATCGAGCCGCCCATGCGGGCAGCGCCCGCCGCCCCGACCAGCGAACGGCGCGTTCGCGCCCGGGATGCGCTCGATGCGCTGGATACCGGCGACGAACGCCTGGCCACGGCAATCGAAAAGGCCCACAAGCTGGTCGGCAAGCCCATCCCGCTGCTGCTGCAGGGCGAGCCCGGCGTCGGCAAGGAGCGCTTCGCCGGCGCCGTGCACGCGTCCGGCCCGCGCCACGACGGGCCGTTCGTCACCGTACATTGCGCCGGCCTGCTGCCGAACCTGGTCGAGGCGGAACTGTTCGGCTACGCGCCGACGCTTTGCCGCGACGGCGAACCGGGCCACGTCCGCGAGGCCCATGGCGGTACCCTGTTCATGGACGAAATCGAGCTTCTGCCCCTGCCCGCCCAGAAGCAGTTGCTCAAGGTCATGCTGGACCATCGCGTCACGCCCATCGGCGCGACCGAAACGGTGCCGATCGATATCGTCCTGATCTGCGCCACCCACAGCAACCTGAAAGCGGCCATCGAAGCCGGCGAGTTCGACGCGGACTTCTACTACCGCATCAACGGCGTCACGCTGCAACTGGCACCGCTGCGCGAACGCCAGGACTTCCCGGCACTGGTGGCGCGGCTGCTGGAAGAACTGGCGCCGGGGCGCGCCATCAGCCTCGACCCCGCCGTCGCCACCGCCTTCGCCGAATATTCCTGGCCCGGCAACCTGCGCCAGCTCAACAATGCCTTGCGCGCCGCCATCGCGCTGCTCGACGAAGCCGAAACCCGCATCGGCTGGAGCCACCTGCCCGACGATATCGCCGAAGAGCTGCGCTGGCGCGTCCCCCCCGCCGCCACCAGCGCCGGCGAGGAGACCGAGAACCTGCGCGAGCTGTCGCAGGCCACGATCGAACGGGCCATCGCGCTGAGCCGCGGCAACATGTCCGAGGCGGCGCGGCGGCTCGGCATCAGCCGCAACACCCTCTATCGCCGGCTGCGCGAAAAATAGCGCCGCCCCCGGGCGCGTTCCCGCGGCGACAAATCCCTGAGATAATCCGCGCTTCGGCCGCCAGGCGGCCGGTCAGACGAATCATCCATGGACATCCAATCCCACGCATTCGACCGCATCCGGCGCTTTTTCGGCGGCGGCCTCGACCTCATCGAGTATGTCGGCCTGCTGGTGATCGCGTTTGCGACCACGGTGGCGATGTACCACGAGATCGTCACCATGTTCGAGGCCAAGCGCGTCCAGTTGGCCGACCTGCTGCTGATGTTCCTCTACCTCGAGGTGCTGGCCATGATCGGCCAGTACTTCAAGTCCGGCCACCTGCCGGTGCGCTATCCGCTCTACATCGCCATGGTCGCCCTGGCCCGCTACATGATCCTCGACCTCAAGGAGATGACCGAGTGGCGCATGCTGGCGGTCGCCGCGGCCGTCTTCCTGCTGACCCTGGCCGTGCTGGCGATCCGCTACGGCCACACGCGCTTCCCGTATGGGGAAGACCTGAAGAACCAGAAACCCTACGTCCGCGAATGACCATGACCCAGCCCCTCTACGAAGCCTCCATCAAGAGCCTGCCGCTGCTCGGCCGCGGCAAGGTGCGCGACAACTACGCCGTCGGCGACGACAAGATGCTGATCGTCACCAGCGACCGCCTCTCGGCCTTCGACGTGATCCTGCCGGACCCGATCCCGGGCAAGGGCGAGGTGCTCACCGCCGTCGCCAACTTCTGGTTCGGCAAGCTGGCCGGCATCATCCCCAACCAGCTCACCGGCATCGATCCGGAATCGGTGGTTGCTGCGGACGAGCGCGAGCAGGTGCGCGGCCGTGCCATCGTCGTCAAGCGCCTGAAGCCGCTGCCGATCGAGGCCGTGGTGCGCGGCTACCTGATCGGTTCCGGCTGGAAGGACTATCAGGCGACCGGCAAGGTCTGCGGCATCCCGCTGCCGGTCGGCCTGAAGATGGCCCAGCAACTGCCCGAACCGCTGTTCACGCCCTCGACCAAGGCCGAGCTCGGCACGCACGACGAGAACATCGACTTCGCCACGGTCGAGAAGACCATCGGCCCGGCGCTGGCCGCGCAGGTGCGCGACGCCGCCATCCGCCTCTACAAGCAGGCCGCCGACTACGCGCGCACGCGCGGCATCATCATCGCCGACACCAAATTCGAGTTCGGCCTCGACGATGCCGGCAAGCTGTACCTGATCGACGAGGTGCTGACGCCCGATTCCTCGCGCTTCTGGCCGGCCGACACTTACCAGGTCGGCGCCAGCCCGGCCAGCTTCGACAAGCAGTTCGTGCGCGACTACCTGGAGACGCTGGACTGGAACAAGCAGGCGCCCGGCCCGAAACTGCCGCCCGATATCCTCGAGAAGACCAGCGCCAAGTACCGCGAAGCGCTGACTCGCCTGACGGCCTGAAAACACGAGCGGGGGCTTGTACCCCCGCCATTCGCCCCCAACATGGAAGCCATGAACCCTCTGCTCGATTTCGCGGGACTGCCCCGTTTCGACGCGATTACCCCCGAGCACGTCGGCCCGGCGATCCGCGACCTGATCGCCGAAAACCGCAAGCTCGTCGCGGATTTGTCGACCACCGAAAGTCAGCCGTCGTGGGACGCCTTCATGCAGCCGCTCACCGATGCCGGCGAACGGCTGGGCCGCGCCTGGGGCATCGTCGGCCACATGCACTCGGTGATGGACGTGCCCGAATGGCGCGAGGCCTACAACGCGCTGCTGCCCGAGATCACCGGCTATTACGCCGAGCTGGGCCAGAACGAGGCGATCTTCGCCAGGGTGAAGGCGTTGCGCGAGAGCGCCGAATACGCGACGCTGTCGCCGACGCGCCAGCGCATCATCGACAACGACCTGCGCGACTTCCGCCTGTCCGGCGCGGAACTGCCCGAGGACAGGAAGCCGCGCTTCAAGGAAATCCAGGAGGAAATGTCGGCACTGGCCGCCAAGTTCTCCGAAAACCTGCTCGACGCCACCAATGCGCACGCCGAGTGGGTCACCGATGAAGCCGGCCTGGCGGGCCTGCCGGAGGATGTCAAGACCGCCGCCCGCGCCGCTGCCGAACGCGACGGCAAACCCGGCTGGAAGTTCATCCTGCAGGCGCCGGCCTACATCCCGGTCATGCAGTACGCCGAGGATCGCGAACTGCGCGCGCGCATGTATCGCGCCTACGCGACGCGCGCCTCCGAGTTCGGCAAGCCCGAATGGGACAACGGCCCGCTGATCACGCGCCTGCTGCAACTGCGCGCCGAGGAAGCGGCCATGCTGGGCTACGACAACTACGCCCAGGTCTCGCTGGTGCCGAAGATGGCCGAGTCGACCGCGCAGGTCGCCGCCTTCCTGCATGAACTGGCCACCAAGGCCAAGCCCTTCGCCGAGCGCGACGTGGCCGAACTGCGCGAGTTCGCGCGGACCGAACTGGGCATGGACAAGCTGGAAAGCTGGGACATCGCCTGGGCCTCGGAAAAGCTCAAGCACGCGCGCTACGCCTTCTCCGACGAGGAAGTGAAGCAGTACTTCCCCGAGCACAACGTGATGGCCGGCCTGTTCCGCGTCGTCGAATCGCTGTTCTCCGTGAATGTCCAGCCCGACCACGCCGCCGCCTGGCATCCGGCGGTGCGCTTCTTCCGCATCGAACGCGGCGGCGCGGCCATTGGCCATTTCTACGTCGACCTCTATGCGCGCGAAACCAAGCGCGGCGGCGCCTGGATGCAGGACGCCATCGGCCGCCGGCGCACCGCCGCCGGCGTCCAGACCCCGGTCGCCTATCTGTGCTGCAACTTCCCGGCGCCCGTCGGCGGCAAGCCCGCCACCTTCAGCCACGACGACGTGCTGACGCTATTCCACGAAACCGGCCACGGCCTGCACCACCTGCTGACGCAAGTGGAAGACCTGCCTGTCTCGGGCATCGACGGCGTCGAGTGGGATGCGGTGGAGCTGCCCAGCCAGTTCATGGAGAATTTCTGCTGGGAATGGGACGTGCTCTCCGGCATGACAGCCCACGCCGAGACCGGCGAGCCGCTGCCGCGCGCGTTGTTCGACAAGATGATCGCGGCGAAGAACTTCCAGAGCGGCATGCAGACCTTGCGCCAGATCGAGTTCGCGCTGTTCGACCTGCTGCTGCACAGCGAATTCGACCCGCAGGGCGAGCGTACCGTGCAGCAGTTGCTGGCCGAGGTGCGCGCCGAAGTGGCGGTGATCTTCCCGCCCGACTGGAACCGCTTCCCGCAGAGCTTCTCGCACATCTTCGGCGGCGGCTACGCGGCCGGCTATTACAGCTACAAGTGGGCGGAAGTCCTGTCGGCGGACGCCTACGCCGCCTTCGAGGAAGCCGGCAGGCAGCGCGGCAGCACGCTCGATGCCGCGACCGGCGAGCGCTTCTGGCGCGAGATCCTGGCGGTGGGCGGCTCGCGCCCGGCAATGGAATCCTTCAAGGCCTTCCGCGGCCGCGAGCCGAGCGTCGACGCCCTGCTGCGCCACAACGGCATGATCGACGCCTGACGGCGCTCAGCTTCGAAGCGCTGCCAGTTCGCGGTCGAGCAGGTCCGCATCGCCCGCATTCAGCAAGACCAGGCGGCGCAGGTGGGTGATGCTGTCGAGGTCGATGTTCTCGCAGTGCAGGCCGACCTGCTCGGCCTCGATATGCGTCACCACGGCGTCCATGGCGATCACCGCATCGTCGGCGAGCGTCAGCTCGAGCCGGCAGGGGTCGTCGATCCGCCCTACCCAGTGCAGCGGCACCTTGATCAGGGCGCCCCTGAGCGAAATGTCGATCAGTTCGGCCGGAATGTCGCCCGACTCGTGCAGCAGCCAGACATCCGCCTGGAAAGCGGCGCGCCAGAATCGGCGGCGGTCGTCAGGGTCATTCATGTCGGCGTGTCACCATGGCTGACTTTCACCAAGGCATTATAGGTCGCCCAGCGCCTGGGCCATGCGTTCCAGCGCCCGGTCGAGTATCGTGCGCGGACAGCCGAAGTTGAGGCGCACGAAGCGGGCATAGGCGTCGCCGGGGCCGAAATCGCTGCCGTCCGGCAGGCCGACGCCGGCCTGCTCGAAGAAGCGCGCCGGATGGGCGATGCCCGTCGTTTCGATCCACGCGAGGTAGGTCGCCTCGACCGGCGCCATGCCCAACCCGGGCATTTCGGCCACGGCTCGCATCACCCGCTCGCGATTGCCGCGCAGGTAGTCGATCATGGCCGCGCGCCACTCGCCGCCGTGGCGCAGCGCCGCTTCGCAGGCGACGAGGCCGAGGATGTTTATGTGCGGCACGATGCCGTCCATCGCCCGCCGGAAGCTTCGGCGCAGGCCGGCATCGGGAATGACGGCGAAGGCGCAGCCGAGGCCGGGCACGTTGAAGGTCTTCGAGGGCGCCATGAGGGTGATGCTGCGCGCGGCCGCCTGCGGCGAAATCGTTGCGAAGGGCCGGTGCCGGCCTTCGAGCATCAGGTCGCAATGGATCTCGTCGGAACAGACGACCAGGTCGTGTGCCTCGGCCAGCGCGGCGATGCGCGCCAGTTCCTCGTCGCTCCACGCCCGCCCGACCGGATTGTGCGGATGGCAGAGCAGCCACAGCTTCGCCCGGCTTTCCGCCAACGCCGCTTCGGTGGCCGCGAAATCCCAGCCCCAGTGCGCGCCCGCCTGCGCCAGCGGCACCGTGGCCAGTTCGCGGCCGCTCAGCCGCGGCGACGAGAGAAACGGCGGATAGATGGGCGTGGCGGTGAACACCGGCCCGTCGACGGCGCGGCAGGCGACGTTGAGGCCGGTCACCAGGCCCGGCAGCCAGACGATCCAGGCGGGCTCGATGGCCCAGCCGTATTCGCGCTCCAGATGTTCCAGCACGGCATCGACCAGCGACGGCCACGGCCCGCCATAGCCGAACACGCCATGGTCGACGCGCCGGTGCAGCGCCTCGATCACCGCCGGCGGCGCGGCAAAGTCCATGTCCGCCACCCAGAGCGGCAGGATGTCGCGGCCGGCGTACTTGTTCCACTTGTAGGAGTCGCCGCCGCTGCGGTCGATCACGGTATCGAAGTCGAAACCCATGGGCCGCAGGTTATCATTCTCTTCGTGAGCTACAAGATCGCCACCTGGAACGTCAACTCCCTGAAGGTCCGGCTGCCGCATGTGCTGGACTGGCTCGCTGCGCAGCAGCCCGCCGTGCTCTGCCTGCAGGAGACCAAACTGGAGGACAAGGCCTTCCCGTTCGCAGAGATCGAGGCCGCCGGCTACCGCGCCGTGCATCACGGCCAGAAGACCTACAACGGCGTCGCGATCCTGGCGCGCGCCGAGGCGCAGGACGTGGTGCGCAACATCCCGGATTTCGACGACCCGCAGGCGCGCGTGATCGCCGCCACTCTGGACGGCGTGCGCATCGTCTGCGCCTACATCCCCAACGGCCAGGCGGTCGGCTCCGACAAGTACGAGTACAAGCTGAAATGGCTGCGCGCGCTCAACGCCTGGCTCAAGGACGAGCTGGCGCGCCATCCGCGCCTGGCGCTGCTCGGCGACTACAACATCGCCCCCGAGGACCGCGACGTGCACGACCCGGTCGCCTGGCGCGGCCAGATCCTCTGTTCCGACGCGGAGCGCGACGCATTCCGGGCCATGACGGCATTGGGACTCGCCGACGCCTTCCGCCTCTTCGACCAGCCGGAGAAGACCTTCAGTTGGTGGGACTACCGCATGCTCGGCTTCCAGAAGAACCTCGGCCTGCGCATCGACCACATCCTGCTCTCGCCCGCGCTGGCCGCCGATTGCACGGCCTGCGCCATCGACCGCGCGCCGCGCAAGCTGGAACGGCCGTCCGACCACGCACCGGTCTTCGCCGAGCTGCGCGCATGAACGCCGAAGCCCTGAGCGAACTCTATCCGGTGCTGGCGCAACTGCCGCCCGCGCTGGCGGCCCGCGTTGCGGCCGAGGCGCAGACCATGACCGTGCCGGCCGGGACGGTGGTCTTCGACGAGCACCAGGCCTGCCAGGGCTTTCCGTTCGTGATCAAGGGCGACATCCGGGTGCTGAAGCCGGCCGCCAACGGCCGCGAACTGCCGCTCTACCGCGTGCTGCCCGGCGAATCCTGCATCATCACGTCGAGTTGCCTGCTCGGCCACACCGACTACCCCGCGCGCGGCATCGCCGACGGCGAGACGACGCTGGCGCTGATGCCGCGGCCGCTGTTCGACGAACTGCTCGCCGAACCGGCATTCCGCGACTTCGTCTTCCACCTGTTCTCGGAGCGCATCGCCGAACTGATGCAGGTAATCGAGGAGGTGGCCTTCCGCAAGCTCGACCAGCGGCTGGCCGGCCTGCTGCTCGGCAAGGGGAAAGTCCTGCATGCCACGCACCAGCAATTGGCCGACGAACTGGGCAGCGTGCGCGAGATGGTCAGCCGCCTCCTGAAAGGCTTTGCCGAGCAGGGCCTGGTGCGCCTGGCGCGCGAGCAGGTCGAGATTCTCGATCCGGCCGGGCTGCGTCGGATCGCCGAGGTCTGAGCTGCGTGACTTAGGTCACAGACGCCGCGAGGGCGACGTGGTCAAATCCGCCCGTCGTCCCAATCACTCACAGGAGAATCGCATGAAACTGAACGTCGGTGGTATCGATAAAGCGTTGCGCATCGTGGCCGGTCTGGTGCTGATCGGCTTGGCCATTGCCGGCATCGGCGCGCCCTGGACCTGGATCGGCATCGTGCCGCTCGCCACCGGCGTGATCGGCTTCTGCCCGTTCTACCCGCTCCTGGGCATGAATACCTGCCCCGCCAAGCGCACGTAATCCTCGACCGTGAGCTCCTCGGCGCGCGCCGTCGGCGCGATGCCGAGGTCGCGCAACTGCGCCTCCGAGAACAGCTCGCGCAGGTTGTTGCGCAGCATCTTGCGCCGTTGGCCGAAGGCCGCGGACACCACTTTCGCCAGCGCCCCCTCATCGCGGACGGTCAATTCTGCGGCCGGCTTCGGAATCAGCCGCACGATGGCCGAGTCGACCTTGGGCGCCGGATTGAAGGCGCCGGGCGGCACCACGAACAGCCGGTCCATGTGGAAGCGGTATTGCAGCATCACCGATAACCGTCCGTAATCGGCCGTGCCGGGATCGGCGACCATGCGGTCCACCACTTCCTTCTGCAGCATGAAATGCATGTCGCGCACCGAGGCCGCGTAGGTGGCGAGATGGAACAGCAGCGGCGTCGAGATGTTGTAGGGCAGGTTGCCGACGATGCGCAAGTCGCTGCCTATTTCCCCGAAATCGAACTCGAGCGCGTCGCCTTCGTGGACGGTCAGGCGCTCGGGCGGATGGCTGTCCTTCAGCCGGGCGATCAGGTCGCGGTCGATTTCGACCACATCCAGGTGATCCAGACGCTCCAGCAGCGGTTCGGTGAGCGCGCCGAGGCCGGGGCCGATCTCGACCACGCGATCCTCGCGGCGCGGCGCGATCGCCTCGACGATCCTGGCGATGGTGCCGCGGCAGACCAGGAAGTTCTGGCCAAAGCGCTTTCGCGCCTGGTGCTCTTTCATCGCCGCGCGACGATGTCCGCCGCGACCTTGACCGCCGCGAACAGGCTGCGCGGATCGGCACGGCCGCTGCCGGCGAGGTCGAGTGCGGTGCCGTGGTCGACCGAGGTGCGCAGGATGGGCAGGCCGAGCGTGATGTTGATGCCTTCCTCGAAGGCGGCGTACTTGAGCACCGCCAGGCCTTGGTCGTGATACATGGCAAGCTGGGCATCGGAGCCGGCCAGCAGCTTGCGCGTGAATAGCGTGTCGGCGGGCAGCGGCCCGACCAGGTCCATGCCCTCGGCGCGCAGCGCGTCGAGCACCGGCGCGATCACCTCGATCTCCTCCATGCCGAGGTGGCCGCCCTCGCCCGCATGCGGATTCAAGCCCGCGACGAGGATGCGCGGCCGGGCAAAACCGAACTTCGTCACCAGGTCGTGGTGCAGGATGCGGATGGTGGTGGTGAGTTCATCCTTCGTGATCGCCGCCGGCACGTCCTTGAGCGGCAGGTGCGTCGTCGCGAGTGCAACACGCAGGCCGGCCAGTTCGCCGGTACCGGCCAGCATCATCACCACGCGCGGCGTATGCGTGCGCTCGGCGAGGTATTCGGTGTGGCCCGTAAACGGTATGCCGGCATCGTTGATCACGCCCTTGTGTACCGGCGCCGTGACCATGGCGGCAAACTCGCCGCTCGTGCAGCCGTCGCAGGCGATGTCGAGCAGGTCGAGCACGTAGCGGGCATTGCCGGTGTCTAGCTGCCCGGCAACACTGGGTACGCGCAGGGGCACATGGCGGATCTCCAGCGCGCCGAGGTCGATGCCGAGCCGGCGGGCGCGATCCTCAAGCAGGTTGCGGTCGCCGAGCACGACGAGGCGTGCCCCCACGGCTGACTCGTTCAGCCACTGCGCCAGCGCAAGACAGATATCCGGTCCGATGCCGGCCGGTTCGCCGCTGGTGACCGCGATGACCGGAACGGTCATTTCTCTTCCAGGCGGTACTCGACGTAGATGCGGTCGCGCAACTGGCGCAGCCAGTCCTGGTAGGCCTCGTCGGACTTGCGCTCGCGCAGCGCCTGACGCGCCATCAGCCGCCGGCGCTCCTTCGACGCGTCCTCGGTGCGCCGCTCCTGGACCTGGATCAGGTGCCAGCCGAAGGGCGAGCGCACCGGCTCGCTGGTGACGCCTATCTTCAGCGCATCCATCGCCTTCTCGAACTCGGGCACCGTATCGCCCTGGTAGAGCCAGCCCAGGTCGCCGCCCTTGGCGGCCGACAAGTCCGTCGAGTGCAGGCGGGCGAGTTCCGCGAAGTCGGCGCCGTTGTCCAGCCGCTCCTTCAGCACCAGGGCGCGCTGGCGAGCTTCGGTGTCGGAGAGCAGTTCATTGACCTTGATTAGGATGTGGCGGGCACGGGTCTGCTTGAGCGACTGCATCTGGGCAGCGCCGCCCTGGCGGGAAACCAGCCGGACGATGTGGAAGCCGGCCGGGCTGCGCAGGATGGCGCTGGTTTCGCCCGGCGCCAGGCGGCGCACGGCATCGGCATACAGGGCAGGCAGCCGGTCGAGCGGCCGCGCCTCCATGACGCCGCCGGCCAGGCCGTCGGTCGCATCCGAGAAGGCCGCGGCAACCCGCCCAAACTCCTCGCCCGCCTTGAGCTGCTCGGCGGCCTGCATGGCGCGATTGCGGCTGCGCTCGAGTTGCAGGGCGTTGGCCTGCTCGGGCACGCGGACGATGATGTGGGCGACCTGTACCACGTCGCCATTGCCGCCTGCCTTGGCCAGGTTCTCCAGATAACCGTCGATCTCGTCCTCGGAAATCGTCAGGCGGTTGTCGACTTCGCGGTCGCGCAGGCGCGCCAGGGTGATTTCCTGGCGAATGTCCTCGCGGAACTTGGCCCAGATGATGCCGTCGCCTTCCAGCGCCTTGCGGAAATCGACCAGGTTCAGACGGTTGCTGTCGGCAATGCGGCGCAGGGCGACATCGACTTCGCCGTCGGAGACCTGCACGCCGTTCTCCCTGGCGAACTGCATCTGCGCGCGGTCGATGATCATGCGCTCCAGCAACTGCTTCTCGAGCACCTCGCGCGCCGGCAGTTGCACCCCCTGGGCGCGCAACTGCCGCTCGACGATGGCCAGGCGCGAGCGCAGTTCGTGCAGCGTGATGGCCTCGCTGTTGACGACCGCGACGATCCGGTCGGCATCGATGGTGCGCCCCCGCCCGGACTGTGCCGCAACGGACAAGGGCAAGAGGAGGACCAGCAGGGCGATGATGGCGTGGCGTTTCATGGCGGGGTCAGTAGTCTCCGAAGAACGGGTCGGCGGTCGGCTGGTTGATGACGCCATAGCCGGCGATGTTGCGCTTGAGCAGGTCGATGGGGTTCGACCCGATGCGGGCCAAGCCATTCAGTTCGAGCTGGACGAACACGCCGGTCGACGTGGTCGCCACCGTGGTGGCCAGGCGGTGCAGGACGACACGCGCCACCCAGCAGCCGGCATCATACTCGATGCCTGCCACGCCCTCGACCAGGCGGTTGTCCTTGAGCGAGTAGTTGTAGCGGCCGACGCCATACCAGCCACCGCCCAGCGGCCACTGGCCGGAGATGTCGACCTGGCCGATCTGGTCCCGGGTATAGCGGTAGGCGGCGTTCACCACGCGGCCGAAGTCGGGCTGGTAGCGGACGCCGACGTTGAAGCGCTCGGTGCGTTCGTAGAAAGGACTGTACTGCCAGCCGGCATCCAGATGCACCTTGGGCATGATGCGGCCGGAGAAGGCCGCCAGTATGTCGGTCTTGCGATTGGTGCGGGCAGTCTCGGTCGGCAGCGTCACCTGCTGGTCCTGGAAGTAGTAGCGCTGGCCGAGCGCGGCGCGCATCAATTCATTGCCCGTCCCCGGATCGATCAGGCGCGAGACGATGGCAGCCGTCAATTGGTTGGCATCGCCGATGCGGTCACTGCCGCCGTAGCGGTTCTCGGCGAAGATTTGCGCGAAGTTGAAGTCGGTCAGCCCCGAATCGAAGACCGGAATCTTGCTCTGATCGCGCTCGGGAATGTTGACGTAGTAGAGACGCGGCTCGGCCGTCTGCAACAGCGGGCGGCCAAACCAGTCCACGTCGCGTTCGAAGACCATGCCGGAATCGATGCTGGCGATCGGCACCTCGCGGCTCAGCTTGTCGGGGACGCCGGTGTCCTGGCGATCCAGGTCGTAACGCGTCTGGTGCACCCCGACCTTGGGCGTGACATAGAACGCCGCCAGTTGGATCGGCAGCGACAGTTGCGGATAGACGACGGTGCGCTGGGCGACCACCTGGGTCGGGTGATGGAAATCGACGAATTCGCCCGTGAAGTGGAAGTTCACTCCGCCCGGCAAGTCCGGACGCAGTGCCGTGAGCAGGAACTGCGGCAGCCTGTAGTAGGGGATCGCCACCGGGGCTTCCGGATCCTGCAGCGTCTGGTAGCGCTGGGCCATCAGGGCGGCGCTCCACCAGCCGGCGCCATAGACCAGGCGGCCCTGGCGCAACAGGTTGGCCTGCGACACCATGGACACCCGCGAGGACAGGTCGGCAAAATATCGGTCGTCGGAAACGCCGTTCAGGTTGATCTCGCCGGTCAGGCCGGGGGCGAGGATGTGATTGTGCGCAATCGCGTAGGCGCTTCGATCCGACGACGTCACCTGGTCGTTGGGCAGGAACTCCAGGCGCGTCTTGCCGTTGTAGGCGTAGTCGATGTAGCGGAATTCCGAGTTCAGTTGCAGGCCGCGCCGGGCGAGGATGCGCGGCGCGATGGTGGCGTCCATGTTCGGCGCGATGTTCCAGTACCAGGGGATGGTCAGTTCCAGGCCGCTGGTGGTGCTCTGGCTGTAGGTGGGCGCCAGGAAGCCGGACTTGCGCTCGTGGTTGAGCGCGAAACTGAACGACGGCCAGTAGAAGATCGGCGTGTTCATGAACACGACCTTGGCGCTGTCCGCTTCGCCGATCTGCCGGTTGTAGTCGAGGACGATCTCGTCGGCGGCGACGTACCAGTCGCGGTTGGGCGAACAGGTGCTGAAGTTGCCGCGCGTGAGCCGGTACAGCCCCTCGCCCTCGAAGTCCATCCGCTCTGCATCGCCGCTGCCGACATCCGCTTCGCGCTGGTAGTCGAACCCTGGCACCGCCTTGGGCGGGCGCTTGAACGCGAATGAGGGCTGGTCGAACTCACCGAGGTTGTCCTGCACCTTGAGGCGCAGATGCGGGCCGCTGATGCGGTCCTCGTCGCGGATCATCAGCACGTCGCCTTCGGCCTCCGCCTCGTCTTCCAGATGGCGGTAGGTCAGGTGATCGGCGGTGATGGTGGTGGTATCGCGCCGGAATTCGGCATGGCCGTCGGCAACCGTCTCGACGTCGTTGCGGCCGCTGATGCGGTCTGCCGTGACCACCGTCGCGCCCGGCTCTGGCTCGATCGGCGTCGTTACGGTCTGGGCGGCCGCGGTGGCCGCCAGGGCCCCGGGTAGCAGAAGAACCAACTGTCCGAGCAGGCGCAAGCGCATCGTCCGATATCGTCGCGCGCCCGGGCGCGCTGCAAGCCAATGATAGAATTTCGATTCTAGCATTCCGACCGCCCCAATCAGCGTGGACGCCCATCAACAAAGGCAGCAAGAGATCGAGGACTGGCTCCGCGCCCTGCTGCCCGGCCGCCCGTTCACCCTCGCACCGGCCTCCGCCGACGCCAGCTTCCGCCGCTACCTGCGCGCGACTTTCGACGATGGCGGGACGCGCGTGGTCATGGACGCGCCGCCCAGCCACGAGGACGTCAAGCCCTGGCTGCACGTCCAGCGGCTCTTCCACGATGCCGGCACCCATGTTCCCGAGGTGATCGCCGCCGACATCGAGCGCGGCTACCTGCTGCTCTCCGACCTCGGCTCGACGACTTACCTTGCGGACCTCACGAACGACAACGCCGACGAACACTACCGGGCGGCCAGCGAAGCGCTGATCAGGATCCAGCTTGCCAGCAAGGCCAACGAATTGCCGCCCTACGACCGCGTGCTGCTCAAGCGCGAACTCGACCTGTTCCCCGACTGGTACCTGGCGCAGCACGTCAAGCTGAGCCTGACGGAAAGTCAGTCGTCGCAGCTCGCCGCGGCGTTCGAGCAGATCATGGCCGTCAACCTCGCCGAGCCCCGGGTGTACGTCCATCGCGACTACCATTCGCGCAATCTCATGGTGGCGCGGCCCAACCCCGGCATCATCGACTTCCAGGACGCCGTCTACGGCCCGATCAGCTACGACCTGGTCTCGCTGTTCAAGGACGCCTACGTCCACTGGCCGGAAGAGCGCGTGCTCGACTGGCTGGTGCGCTACTGGCAGGCGGCGCGGAAGGCCGGCTTGCCGGTACGCGCCGACTTCGGCGATTTCTTCCGCGACTACGAATGGATGGGCGTGCAGCGCCACGTCAAGGTGCTCGGCATTTTCGCCCGGCTCTACCACCGCGACGGCAAGGACGGCTACCTCAAGGACATGCCGCTGGTGGCGCGCTACCTGCGCGGCGCCTGCGAACGCTACCGCGAACTCGCGCCGCTGCTGCGCATCCTCGATCTGGCCGAGAACCGCGAAGAACAGGTGGGGTACACGTTTTGAGGGCGATGATCCTCGCCGCCGGCCGCGGCGAGCGCATGCGGCCGCTCACCGACCGCACTCCGAAACCCCTCCTTCCGGTCGCCGGCAAGCCGCTGATCGTCTGGCACCTGGAGCGGCTGGCCAGGGCCGGCTATCGCGACATCGTCATCAACCACGCCCACCTGCCCGACCAGATCGAGGGCCTGCTCGACGACGGGGCCGCCTGGGGCGTATCCATCCGCTATTCGGCCGAGCCGCCCGGCGCGCTGGAAACCGCGGGCGGCATCGCCAACGCGCTGCCGCTGTTGGGTAGCGAGCCCTTCCTGGTCGTCAACGGTGACATCTGGTGCGACCTCGATCTCGCCACCCTGCCCCCACTGGCCGACCACGACCTCGCCCACCTGGTGCTGGTGCCGAATCCGCCGCAGCACCCGAACGGCGACTTCGACTTGCAGGATGGGCGGGTAGGCGTATCACCAAGACTGACTTTTAGCGGCATCGGCCGCTACCGTCCCGAATTGTTCGCGTCGCTCGAACGCGGCCAACCGGCCAGGCTAGCGCCGCTGCTGCGCGAAGCCATGGCGAAGGACCGGGTTTCCGGCCAAATCCACACCGGCCGCTGGGTCGATGTCGGTACACCCGAGCGGCTCGTCGCTCTCGATGAGGAAGTCCGCTCCCACCTATAATCGGGAGCATGGACATCCAGCCTTTCCTCGACCGCCGCGCCCGACTGATCGCCAGCATGGATAGTGCAGGCGGCGGTGTCGCCATCCTGCCGACGGCGACCGAGAAGACACGCAACCGCGACGCAACCTACCCTTACCGCGCCGACAGCTACTTCCACTACCTGACCGGCTTCGACGAGCCCGAGGCGGTGCTGGTGCTGATCGCGGGCCAAGTTGACGCGGGCCCCAAGACCATCCTCTTCTGCCGCGACCGCGATCCGGACAAGGAAATCTGGGACGGCTACCGCTACGGCCCGGAAGGCGCACAGCAGACCTTCGGCTTCGACGAAGCGCATTCCATCGCCGCGCTCGACGAGATGCTGCCCGGCCTGATCGCCAACCAGCCCGCGCTCTGGCATTCGCTGGGCTTCGAGCCCGAGTGGGATGCACGCATCGGCCGCGCGCTCACCGCCGTGCGCGCGCAAAGCCGCGCCGGCAAGCGCCCACCGACCTCGGTGCACGACCTGCGCGCCGCGCTCGATGAAATGCGCCTGATCAAGGACGGCCACGAGATTGCGCTGATGCGCCGCGCCGCCGACATCGCGGCCGCCGCTCACCGCCGTGCCATGCGCGAAGCCAGACCGGGCCGCCACGAATACGAGATCGAGGCGGAGTTCCTGCACGAGTTCCGCCGCCAGGGCAGCCAGTTCCCGGCCTACACCACCATTGTCGCCTCCGGCCCCGGCGCCTGCGTGCTGCACTACGTCAACAACGACCGCCAGATGCAGGACGGCGAACTGCTGCTGATCGACGCGGGCTGCGAACTCGACGGCTACGCCTCCGACATCACGCGCACCTTCCCGGTCAATGGCCGTTTTTCCGGCCCCCAGGAAGATGTATACGAACTGGTCGAGGCCGCGCAGGCCGCCGCGATCGCCGCGATCAAGCCCGGTGCCCACTTCATGGCGCCGCACGAGGCTGCCGTCAAGGTGCTGGCGCAGGGCATGATCGACTTGAAGCTGCTGCACGGCAGCGTCGACGCGGTGATCGAATCGGAAGCCTACAAGCGCTTCTACATGCACCGCACCAGCCACTGGCTGGGCATGGACGTGCACGACGTGGGCGAATACAAGACCGGTGACGAGTGGCGCGTACTCGCCCCCGGCATGGTACTGACCGTCGAGCCCGGCTGCTACATCCGCCCGGCCGACGACGTGCCCGCCGCCTTCCACAACATCGGCATCCGCATCGAGGACGATGCCTTGGTGACGCCGGACGGCTGCGAAATCCTGACCACCGCCGCGCCCAAGTCCATCGCCGACATCGAGGCGCTGATGGCCGAGGCGAAGTCGTGAGCGCGCCCGTCACTGTCGTCGGCGGCGGCCCGGCCGGCATGGCCGTCGCGCTCGCGCTGCATCGCAACGGCGTCGAGGCCGAGATTGTCGATGCGCGCCAACGCGGCGCCGCGATCGCCGACCAGCGCATCCTCGCCCTCTCGCACGGCGCGCGGCAGATTCTCGAGTGGCTGGGTGTCTGGGCCGCGATTCCGCATACCGCCATCACCACCATCCACATTTCGCACCAGGGCGGCCTCGGCCGCACGAAACTCACTGCCGAGGACGAGGGCGTGCCGGCGCTGGGCTACGTGCTGGCCGCCGGCGACCTCGCCGCCAGCCTCGATGCCGCGCTGGCCAGGTCCGACATTCCGTTCCGCGAGAACACGCGCGTCGACGCGCAGCCCCACATGCACGATTGGCCGCTGACCGTCTGGGCCGAAGGCGCCGTCGATGACGAGGCTGCCATCGTCCGCGACTACGGCCAGCACGCGGTCATCTGCACCGCCACAGCCGACGAGCCGCACGCCGGCCGCGCCTGGGAGCGTTTCACGCCCGCAGGCCCGGTCGCCGCCTTGCCGTGGGGCAAGGACTACGCGGTGGTGCTCACCTGCGCCGCCGACCAGTCGACACGGATCGGCGCGCTGGGCGACGCGGATTTCCTCGTCACGCTGCAAGCCCGCTTCGGCGGCCGCGTGCGCTATACCTCGGTCAGCGAACGCTTCGTCTTCCCGCTCGGCCTGCGCTACCGGAAGTCAGCCGTGGCGGCACGCCAGGTCTGGATCGGCAATGCCGCCCAGACCCTGCATCCGGTCGCCGGCCAGGGCTTCAACCTCGCGCTGCGCGACATCTTCGAGCTCGCGCGCACGCTGGCGGACGCCGCCGATCCCGGCGCGCCGGAACTGCTGGAGCGCTACGACGCCACCCGCCGCCTTGACCGCTACGGCGCCATGAGCTTCACCGACACGCTGGTGCACCTCTTCAGCAACGACAACTTCCTGCTCCGCCATGGCCGCGGCGCCGGCCTCCTCGCCCTTGACCTCTTCCCGCCCGCCCGACACTTCGTCGCCCGCCGCATGATGTTCGGCGCGCGCGGCTGGTAGCCGTCCGATGACCATGCACCGCTCAAGCCTGAAACGGTTCCTGGCGGCTTGCGCGGTGTCCCTGACCTGGCTGACCGCGCCTGTGCATGCCGAGTCCGACGACGGCACGATCGACGTTGCGGTCAGGGTGCAGGACGAATCCGGCCAGCCGATTCCGTATGTGACGGTGTGGAGCGCGATCGAATACGACAGGAAGCACCTCAAGGACGAAGGCAGCCACCGAACCCTGTCGGTCGACGACCTGTGGCGCGTGACGCTGCGCTACGGCGAGTTGCACGACATCATCTGCGAGGTCGGCGACAAGCCCGTTGCATCGCTCCGGGTGGCGATCCTTGGCAACGGCGACGGAGTCTTCCAGGAAACGCTGGACTACGCCGAGGCAACCGGCAAGGAAAACCATTACGCCCGCCCCGACCCCTTGAGCTTCGGCTATACCTTCCAGAAGCGCGGCTATCTGCCCGGCCGGGTTGCATTCACCGTGCCGGGAAACCAGAAGCGTGTCGAAGCGACGGTCACGCTCAAGCGCAAGCCCGACGAAGCCTTGGAGACACAGGCCTATCTCCAGAGCTTCGCCCGCCTGCGCTTTGAACTCTCGGATGCCCGACGCAACGGATCCCTGACCGAGGAGAACCAGCGGCGCGTGCTGGCTTTGCCGGATCAACTGGAGGCGGCGGCGCAGCAGGCCCTGGCGGCCGGCGACAAGCCGGCCGCTGCCCGCATCTATTCCCGCATGCGCTACCTGCCCGGCCCGGACGTCGTCGATGGCCGCATCGTCGGCTGGATCGAGGCGGATGCCAGCAGCCGCCCGGCCCGGCAGGCATTGGAAAAGGCGTATGAGCTGGATCCGGACAGCCTGTACGTCTGGATGCAGACCTACCTGCGCCGCAGGTCGCTGCTGCCCAACCCGACCACCGAAGAACGGATCGCGGCCGCGCTGCATGAAGTCGACAAGCTCATCGCGGCAAAAGGCGAGGCCGTGTGGCCACAGTACTTCCTCGACCAGGCGGTCGGCCACGCGCTGCTCGGGCACTTCGAGACGGCCTATCGCTTGTACCGCGAAGCGGAGCGGCGCGAGCCCAAGTACATGGATTGGGCCCACGAGATCGGGAAGCTGAGAGCCGAGATGCAGGGCCAGGGTATGGCAATTCCGGCCGACTGAGGCAACGCTGCCGGCACCGTTGCCTCTCCAGGCCATCTGTCCTACAATGCACGGACAGATGTCAAACGGAGCGAAATCATGGGCGACATGTCGGTAGTCAAGGTTCTCGGCGGACAACGCCTGCTCGGCAGGCGCATCCTGAATCCCCTCGACCTTGCCGACGTCGTCGAAGCCGGCTTGCCGCGCCGGGTGGCCGACCGTCTGCAACAGCGCCTCGACTGGTCCGATGGCGAGCTTGCCCAGGGTATCGGCGTCAGCGGCAAGACGCTGCAACGGATCGGCAAGGACGCCGATGCGCGCCTCACCCCCGCACAAAGTGATCGCCTGTTCCGCCTCGCCCGCATCGTCGGCTTCGCCGAGGAGGTGTTCGAGGACGGCGAACGCGCCCATCGCTGGCTCAAGGAGCCGCAGCGCGGCCTCGGCAACCGCTCGCCGCTCTCGTTGCTTTCCACCGAAGCCGGCGCCCGCGAAGTGGAAGACCTGCTCGGCAGAATCGAGTTCGGCGTCTTCAGTTGATGCCGCTGCCGCTCTGGCGCATCGTCAAGGCGAAGCACGTCACCGGCGCCTTAGACGGCGAAGGCGCCCGCCGCTACGGTGGCCGGTGGAATCCGCGCGGCACCCCGGTCGTCTATCTTGGCGGAACACTCTCGCTCGCGGCGCTGGAAACCTTCATGCACCTCGCGCCCGAGGATGCCCGCCTCGCCCTCGTCGCGATCGAAGTCGTCGTCCCCGACAGCGTGAAGATCACGGAACTGGCCACCAAAGCCCTGCCGGCGGACTGGCGCAACGAGCCGCCGCCGCACGCCACCCAGGCCATCGGCCTCGACTGGGTCAAGCGCAATGAAACCGCATTGCTGCGCGTCCCGTCCATCATCGTCCCGCGCGAGTTCAACTACCTGCTGAACCCCAACCACCGCGACTTCGCCAAACTGAAAATCCAGCCGCCCGTTCCATTCGGGTTCGACAGCCGGATGTGGAAGTAGCCCTGCTGTGGCGGGAGGGGACTTCAGTTCAAGCGGATGGCGACATCGAAGTACCAGGTCCGCCGGACTTCGATCACGTCGGCATGGCGCGCCAGCCCCGGCGGAAACGCCTGATAGGGCGCCTGGCTTTGCACGATATTCCGTATCGCGGCATCGATTTCCGCGACGCCGCTGGAGTGGACGATGGTCACCGACTCCACGGAGCCGTCGCTGCGGATGGCCACCGTCACCATGGGATCGCCGTGCGGCCGCTGCGCCAATTCACGGACCGTTTCGACCGGCGTATTGAGCTGGATCCTGCGGGCCCAGGCCTCCGCATACTTGACGAGTTCCTCGTTGGGGTCGCTGCGCCCCCATAGTCTGAGCCGGCGCGCCGTGCTCAAGGAATAGGGCAGGTTCGGGCCGGCTTCGCGCTGCCTGGCCTCCTCGTCGAGCTGGCGACCGATCGCCCGCAGCCGCGCTTCCCGCCTTTCCTCCTCCTCCCGCGCCGCCGCCAGTCTTGCGGCTTCCAGGCGCAAGGCCTCCTGGCGCTCCGCTTCCAAACGAGCTGCCTCCCGGCGCTCCGCCTCCAAACGGGCGGCTTCGCGACGCGCCGCTTCCAGGCGCTGGGCCTCCAGTGCCGCGGCCCGGCGTTCAGCTTCGAGGCGGGCCGCCTCCCGTCCCACGGCTTCCTGGCGGGCCGTTTCCTGGCGCTCGGCCTCGAGGCGCTGAGCCTCGAGGCGCTGAGCCTCAATGCGCGCGGCGTCCTGGCGAGCCGCCTCCTGGCGCCGGGCTTCCGCCTCCGCAGCCCGGCGCTCTGCCGCCAGACGTTCCGCTTCCCGACGCTCTGCGTCCAGGCGCTCCGCTTCCCTGCGTGCCGCTTCCTTCATCTCGGCCTCCGCCTCGACACGGGCGGCCTCCAGCTTCGCCGCGGTGAGGTCTTCCGGCGCGGGCTCACGCTCGGGAACATCGAGCTTCGGCATCGCCGCTTCGCGCACCGGAAGTTCGGGGTCGGCGGGCTTCGCCGCCGGCTCGGCGACGGGGGCAGGCGGGGCAGGTGGAGCGGCCATTACCTCGGGCTGCGGCGCCGCCTCCGGCTCCGGCTTCACCATCGCAATCGTCGTCACGGCCGGTTCTGCCACGGCCCTCGGCGGCGGTGCGACCGGCGCCACAATCGGCCGCAAGACCGGCCGCGCGACCCGCGCGCGTTCGACAGTCGCCCGGACGGGCACCTCGTGCAACACCGCCGCCGGGGCCGGCGGCGGCGCCAGTTCGACGCGCAGGGGCGATACCTCGACCCGCCGCTCCTTCCAGAAGAAGCTCAAGCCCGGCAGCCCGACATCCGCATCGCCGAAGGTCAGGCTGATGAACAGCACATGCAGCGCCAGGGAGAGAACCAGCGCCAACCCAAGCCGGCGGCCATCGCCGTCGACGCGCCGCGATGGCGTCTCGTTCCCTCCCTGAAGTCGTCCTTCTCTCTCTCCCATAACGCATTGTGTGCAGAAAATGCCCGACCGTGATGGTAAATGGGTCCGTTCGGCTCATTGGGCGACCGGAAAAAGTCAGCCGTGGCGATACGCCACCTCAGTCGGCGCCTTTCTCTGCATCGACAAGGGCTTCGACCGATTACCTCCAGCGGAGCCTGATGTCGCGCTTGTAATCAATTCCCGACACGCCCCGACGCTGCACAAAAATTAGGCGCCAAGGGGTAGAATCCGCGCCTTCCGTTTTTGCGCTCACCCGCTCCCGCTCGGCCATGAACTTTCTGGGCTACACGCTCCGTAACAATCTATTTGTCGCGCCCATGGCCGGGGTCACCGATCGTCCGTTCCGCCAGCTCTGCAAGAAGCTCGGCGCCGGGCTGGCGGTGTCGGAGATGGTGACCTCGAATTCCCTGCTCTACGGCAGCGCCAAGACGCGCCGGCGCGCCAACCACGACGGCGAGGTGGAGCCGATCTCGGTGCAGATCGCCGGCGCCGACCCGCGCATGATGGGCGAGGCGGCCAGGTACAACGTCGACGAGGGCGCGCAGATCATCGACATCAACATGGGCTGCCCGGCCAAGAAGGTCTGCAACGTCATGGCCGGCTCGGCGCTGATGAAGGACGAGGCGCTGGTGGCGCAGATCCTGACCGCGGTGGTCGAGGCCGTGCCGAACACGCCGGTGACGCTCAAGTTCCGTACCGGCTGGAACCGCGAGCACAGGAACGCTCCCGCCATCGCCCGCATCGCCGAGGATTGCGGCGTGCGCGCCATCGCCATCCACGGCCGCACCCGCGCCGACCAGTACATGGGCGAGGCGGAGTACGACACCATCGCGCTGGTGAAGACGCTGGTGAAGATACCAGTGATCGCCAACGGCGACATCGCCACGCCGCAGAAGGCGAAGTTCGTGCTCGAACACACCGGGGCCGACGGCCTGATGATCGGCCGCGCGGCGCAGGGCAAGCCCTGGCTGTTCCGGGAGATTGCGCATTACCTGAAGACCGGCACGCTGCTGGCGGCGCCGGGCACGGCCGAAATCCACGCCATCCTGCGCGGCCACCTCGCCGATCTTTACGAGTTCTACGGCGAGGACACGGGCGCCAAGATCGCCCGCAAGCATATCAGTTGGTACACCAAGGGGATCGTCGGCGCGGCGAAGTTCCGCCAAGCCATGAACCAGCTCACCACCATGGATGCCCAGTTGGGCGCCACCGACGAGTTCTTCTCGGCGCAGGCGGCCAACGAGCAGATCGAATACGAAGAGGCCGCATGAGCGCCGATATCACCGACTGCGTCAAGAAGACGCTCAACCGCTATTTCCGCGACCTCGACGGCAACCGCCCGCACGCCATCTACGACATGGTGCTGCACGCGGTCGAAAAGCCGATGCTGGAAGTGGTGATGAAACAGGCCAACGGCAACCAGACGGTGGCCGCCGACATGCTCGGCATCAATCGCAATACCTTGCGGCGCAAGCTCGCCGACCATGACCTTCTTCTCTGAGGACAAGATGAAAGTACAACAAGCACTGATCAGCGTCTCCGACAAGCGCGGCATCGTCGACTTCGCCCGCGACCTCGCCGGCCTCGGCGTGAACATCCTCTCCACCGGCGGCACCGCCAAGCTGCTGCGCGACGCCGGCATCAAGGTCACCGACGTCTCCGACTACACGGGCTTCCCCGAAATGCTGGACGGCCGCGTCAAGACGCTGCACCCGAAGGTGCATGGCGGCATCCTCGGCATCCGCGGCAATGCCGAGCACGCGGCGACCATGCAGAAGCACGGCATCCCGCCCATCGACCTGGTGATCGTGAACCTCTACCCGTTCGCGGCCACCGTGGCCAAGAAAGACTGCACGCTGATCGACGCCATCGAGAACATCGACATCGGCGGGCCGACCATGGTGCGCGCGGCGGCCAAGAACCACGGCAACGAAGCCGGCGGCGTCGGCATCATCACCGAGCCCGAGGACTACGCGCCGGTGCTGGCCGAACTCAAGAGCAACGGCGGCGCACTGTCTTACAAGACCCGTTTCGCGCTGGCCAAGAAAGCCTTTACGCACACCGCCCGCTACGACGCCGGCATCTCGAACTGGCTGACCAGCCTGGATGCCGAGGACAAGCCGACTACCTTCCCCGAGCGCCTGCAACTGGCCTTCGACAAGGTCGACACCATGCGCTACGGCGAGAACCCGCACCAGCAGGCCGCGTTCTATCGCGAGCCCGTTGCGGTGCCCGGTTCGATCGCCAACTACGAACAACTGCAGGGCAAGGAACTGTCGTACAACAACATCGGCGACTCCGATGCGGCCTGGGAATGCGTCAAGGCCTTCGACACCACCGCGTGTGTGATCGTCAAGCATGCCAACCCCTGCGGCGTCGCCATCGCGCCGACCGCACTGGGCGCCTACCAGAAGGCCTTCAAGACCGACCCGACCTCGGCCTTCGGCGGCATCATCGCCTTCAACTGCGCCATCGACAAGGCGACCGCCGAAGCAGTTTCCGGCCAGTTCGCCGAAGTGATCATCGCCCCGGAAATCACCGCCGAGGCCCGTGCCGTGTTCGCCGCCAAGCAGAACCTGCGCGTGCTGGTGGTGCCCTTATTGGCCAATGGGGGCAAGGCCGACGGCACGCAATTCGACTACAAGCGCGTCGGCGGCGGGCTGCTGGTGCAGACGGCCGACGTGGCGCGCATCGCTGAATCCGACCTCAAGCTGGTCACCAAGCGCGCCCCGACGGCGCAGGAAATGACCGACCTGCTGTTCGCCTGGCGCGTCGCCAAGTACGTCAAGTCGAACGCCATCGTCTACTGCAAGGACGGCATGACCACCGGCGTCGGCGCCGGCCAGATGAGCCGCGTCGATTCGGCGCGCATCGCCGCCATCAAGGCCGAAAACAACGGCCTCACCGTGGCCGGCTCGGTGGTCGCCTCCGATGCCTTCTTCCCCTTCCGCGACGGCCTCGACGTGCTGGCCAGGGCCGGCGCCACCGCCGTCATCCAGCCGGGCGGCTCGGTGCGCGACGCGGAAGTCATCGCCGCCGCCGACGAACAGAACGTCGCCATGGTCTTCACCGGTTTCCGCCACTTCCGACACTGACATGAACAAGCCGATTCAACTCCTGGCTGCCATCGCCACGATCGCCGCCGCAGTCCCCGCGCATGCCGAAGACACCGAGAAGGGCTGGTACCAGACGGCCAAGGACAACGTGTCGGAAACCTGGGAGCAGGGAACGCATGAACTGTTGATTCCGACCTACACCTGGCATCTGCCCTTCGCCTACACGCGGACCAAGATCAACGAATACCAGAACTATCCGTACGGCTTGGGCTATGGCCGCGGCCGCATCGACGCCAAGGGCAACTACCACGGCGTGTTCGGCGTCGGCTTCCAGGACTCGCACTTCAAGCCCGAATGGATGATCGGTTACCTTTGGAAGACCTACTGGGCGCTGGGCAGCGAAACCAAGCTCGGCCTTGGCTTCGTCACCGGCCTGACCGCCCGCACCGACTACAGCCACTACGCGCCGGTGCCCTTCATCCTGCCGGCGGCGTCGATCGAATACGGCCGCCTGTCGCTGGAAGCCGCCTATGTCCCGGGCGGCGAGGGCAATGGTAACGTGGTGTTCTTTACCACCAAGTGGCGCTTCGCCGCCAACTGAAGCCATGAAGATCCTCGTCGTCGGTTCCGGTGGTCGTGAGCACGCGCTGGCCTGGCGCATCGCCCAGGCGCCCGGCCTGCAGAAGGTGCTGGTCGCCCCGGGCAATGCCGGCACAGCGCGCGAGCCCGAGCTGGAGAACGTGCCGATCACCGACATCCATGAGCTGGCCGACTACGTGGAGAAGGAGAACATCTACCTGACCGTGGTCGGCCCCGAGGCGCCGCTGGCGGCGGGCATCGTCGACGTGTTCCGCGAACGCAATCTGCGCATCTTCGGCCCGACCAGGGCCGCCGCGCAGTTGGAAAGCTCGAAGGATTTCTCGAAGCGCTTCATGGCCCGCCACGGCATTCCGACCGCCGAATTCGAGACCTTCGCCGACGCTGCCAGTGCCCACGCCTACGTCGACGCCAAGGGTGCGCCCATCGTCGTCAAGGCCGACGGCCTCGCCGCCGGCAAGGGCGTGGTGGTCGCCATGAGCCTTGCCGACGCGCATGCCGCCATCGACATGATGCTGCTCGACAACAAGATGGGCGACGCGGGTGCGCGCGTGGTCATTGAGGAATTCCTCGAAGGTGAGGAAGCCAGCTTCATCGTCATGGCCGACGGCAAGCATGCGTTGGCGCTGGCCACCAGCCAGGACCACAAGCGGCTCAAGGACGGCGACCAGGGGCCGAACACCGGCGGCATGGGCGCCTACTCGCCCGCCCCCGTGGTGACGCCGCAGATCCACGCCCGCGCCATGCGCGAAGTGATCATGCCGACCATTCAGGGCATGGAGAAAGACGGCATTCCCTACACCGGCTTCCTCTACGCCGGCCTGATGATCCGGCCCGACGGTTCGCTCAAGGTGCTGGAGTTCAACTGCCGCATGGGCGATCCGGAAACGCAGCCGATCATGATGCGGCTGAAGGGCAACTTCATCACCTTGCTCGACGCCGCCATCGACGGTCGCCTCGACAAGGTCGAGGCCGAATGGGACCGCCGTGTCGCCCTCGGCGTGGTGCTGGCGGCCGCCGACTACCCCGATACGCCGCGCAAGGGCGACGTCATCCATGGCCTGCCGTCGCCGCAACAAGCCGAGGCGAACGGCGACGCCCACGTCTTCCATGCCGGCACGGCGACGCAAGGCAAGGACGTCGTGACCGCGGGTGGCCGCGTGCTGTGCGTGACCGCACTCGGCGACACCACCTGGGCGGCGCAGAAGCGCGCCTACGAGGCGGTGGACACGATACGTTTCGACGGCCTGCAGTGCCGCCGCGACATCGGCTATCGGGCGATCCGGCGCTGATGGACGCAGCAGCGGTACGCAGCTACCTCACCGGCCTGCAGGCGCAGATTGTCGGCGCATTGGAGACGTTCGACGGCAAGCCCTTCACCCGCGACTCGTGGGGCAAGGGTACCGCCTGCGTGATCGAGGAAGGCAACTTCTTCGAGCGCGGCGGCGTGAATTTCTCGCACGTCACGGGCGACAGCCTGCCCGCCTCGGCGACCGCGCACCGGCCCGAACTTGCCGGCCGCAAATGGGAGGCGCTGGGGGTCTCGCTGGTGCTGCACCCGCGCAATCCCTACTGCCCGACCAGCCACATGAACGTGCGCTGCTTCATCGCCACCAAACCCGGCGCCAACCCGGTCTGGTGGTTCGGCGGCGGCATGGACCTGACGCCCTACTACGGCTTCGAGGAAGACTGCGAGCACTTCCATCGCACCTGCCGCGACGCGCTGGCGCCCTTCGGCGCCGAGGTGCATCCGCGCTACAAGAAGTGGTGCGACGACTACTTCTTCCTCAAGCACCGCAGCGAGCCGCGCGGCATCGGCGGCATCTTCTACGACGACCTCAACGCACCGGGGGCATCCGGCTTCGAGCGCTGCTTCAACCTCACCCGCGCCGTCGGCGACTCCTTCACCTCCGCCTACCTGCCGATCTGCGAGAAGCGCCGCGACACGCCGTATGGCGAACGCGAACGCGACTTCCAGGCCTACCGGCGCGGCCGCTATGTCGAATTCAATCTCGTCTGGGATCGCGGCACGCTGTTCGGCCTGCAATCGGGCGGCCGCACCGAATCGATCCTGATGTCCCTGCCGCCGGTGGTGAAGTGGCGCTACGACTGGCACCCGGAACCGGGCAGCGCCGAGGAAAAGCTCTACACCGACTTCCTGCCGCCGCGCGACTGGGCCTAGCGCCCTGATTTTCCAGCACTAAGCAACAAGAATCGAACTCGCCGGCCGGATCGTGGTCGGATCGATTCATCGACCTATTTCAGGGGCGGCCTACCGAGCCGAGGCCGCGCCGCGGGTATCGCTACGCCGACACCGCCCCCTCCCCAGCCGCGCCCAGCCCGTAGCGCCGTCCATCCGAGGTGTCCATACGCCCGAAGGAGAAGTCATGGGAACGAAGACCCCCGTCCTCAACCTCTGGAGCAACATTGCCACGCACGCCGGCATCACCTTGCTCGCCGTCGCGATTGCCTTCTCGCTGCCGGAGCTGGCAAGCTACATTCTCTTCAATTGGTGGCCCAAGGTGCAGGGCAATTCACAACTGCTCCTCTATACGGAGATCGCCTTCGCCACCGTTCTGGTGGTACTGCTCAATCTCGTCAAGCTCGCCTGGCACTACCGCCAGCGTGCGCGAATGAGCGCAATCGCCTCGCTGGTACATGCCCACGAGGAAGATCACTGGCTGTCGCGCTGGGTCAAGGACGACCGCCTGCGCGGCCTGCCCTGGAAGCGCGATCTCACCATTCTGGCCGTCACCGGCTACGGTACCTTCGCCGCGTCCGACAGTGCCTTGAAGGGCGTCCTCAACGAGTGTTACGAATTGCGCGTGATGCTCATGAATCCCTATGGCCCCGGCGCCCAGGCGTATGCCGACCTGCACGCCGACCCTGCCGCCATCCTCGCCGCCCTGAGGCGCGAGACGCAGGCCAGCATCGACTGCCTGCGCCGGCTCGCGGGCGCAGGCAAGAAGGTGGTGTTGAAGCTCTACGACGACCCGCCGTTCTGGAAACTCGTGTTCACCGGCGAGCATGCCTGGGTACGCTGCGTGGCCGGCAGCCGCGATCAGGGCAAGTTCCCGGAATACGTCTTCGCCCTGCAGGCCGAGCGCCCCACGCGCGGCTTCTTCCCCGCCTTCTACACCCATTTCCTGACGCAGTGGAACGACACCGGCCACCCCGACTATGCGTTCGACACCGACGAACTGGTCTATCGGGACGCCGACGGCGCTTCGGTCCGGCGCGTCACTTTCCCGCACTCCGCTGCCGACGCGAGTACGGTACCGGCGCCGGCGCTGGCAGCGACGAACGCCGCCTGAGGCAGGCCGGGTCAGAGCAGCGCCGCTGCCCGGTAGTGGCGTTCCGCCACGGCTGACTTTTCGAGTTCGTCGGCGAGGCCGGCCAGTTCAAGGTGGGCGGCGCGCGACGGCGCGATGGCCAGCGATGCCTCGAGATAGCTCTGCGCCTTGCCCCACAATTGCTTCTGCCGGCACAAGCGGCCCAGCGTCAGCAGCAGGCTGGCATCGCGCGGGTGGCTGTTGAGCCACTTCTCGGCATGGGCGATGCGCGCCAACACGTCGCCGCCCTGGCACTGGCCGTAGGCGGCGGCCAGCGTCGAATCCCACTGGTGATCGAGGAAGTCCTCGACGATCGCCGCGGCCTGGCCGCAGTTGTCGGCGGCACCGAGCGCCTGCGCGGCAGTCAGCGCCAGGCGTACATCCAGCTTGTCGCCGTCGGGCATGGCGTGCCAGTAACGCGCCAGTTGCTCGGCATCGCCTGCCAGCGCGGCGATGTTCTCGCGCTGCGCACGCATGCGCAGCGGCGCCGCCTGCTCGGGCGTCAGTGCCCTGTGCTTTTCCAGTTGCCGCGTCAGCTTCAGCACCTCGGTCCAGTCGCCCTGCGCCTGGCGCACGCGCAAGGACAGGCGCAGCGCCGCGATGTGGCGGCCGCCCTCGGCCAGCAACTGGTCGACGCGCTCGCGCGCCAGGCCGTAGTCGTGGTTGTCGAGCGCCAGCTCGGCTTCGGTCTTCAGGCGCACGGTGCGCATGCCCGCCTCGTTGAAGCGCAAGCGCTCGCCCCACTCCTCGATGCGCTCGTCGTCGCGCAACGCGTGGGCGGCGCGCAGGCCGATCAGCGCCGCGAGTCCCGGCGCATGGTTGGCCAGAAAGGAGACCTCGGCACTCTTGATCGCCTGGCTGTAGCGGCCCTCCTGCAGGAACAGCATCGCCCCGCGCAACGCGCTATCGGCGCGGGCGCGGGCGCGCCGCGTGCGGAATTCGGCGACCGTGCCGGGCATGCGTACCACGGAAGCGACCGCATGCAGCAGCAGATAGACCACGCCGCAGGAACTGATCACCAGGATGGCCAGCAGGTTGAAGGACATCTCGATGCGCCAGGGCGGCAGCACCAGCAGCGCGTAGCCGTCGTTGTAGCGGCCGGCCACGGCCAGTCCGGTGGCCACCGCGGCAAGGATCAGGAACCAGACCAGGACGCGCATGGCTACTTCCCGCCGCGCGCGACTTTGAAGTTGCGCACCGCGTCGAGGGTTTCGGTGAGTGCCGGCAGTTCGGCGCCGATGTTGGCGGTCTGCATGCCGCGCAGGGTGGCGAGCGCCGCTTGCACCGGCCGGGCAGAGCCGTCGAAATAGCGCTCCAGCCACAGCGTCGCCTGCTGCGCATCCGCGCGGAAGGCGCGGCCGTCGCGGGTCAGCAGGGCCAGGCGCGCATGGCCCAGGCGCAGCTTGAGGTTCTCGCGCAGGAACAGGCTCTGGCTCGGCGACAGCAGGCCGGGGTCGGCATGGCTGGGCGAATCGATGCGCTCGACGCGCACCAACTGCCGCAACTCCTGCCAGAAGTCGAGCGCCAGCGCCTGCCAGAAGCCGACCTGGGTCGGCGGCGCGGCCGGGCGTGCCGGTTCCGGCTTCGGCCGCCGCTCGTAGGCGAGCGGCAGCGCGTCGATGCCGGCGATGATGCCCTCCAGCTTGATCGTGAGGCCGGGCACGTCGGCGCCGGGCAAGGCCTTCAGGCGCTCGATGTCGCGGCCGATCAGTTGGCGCAGCGGCGCGAACTGCGGCCTGACGGTACGCGCCAGGCGCGCCTCGACGCCCGACAGCACGATCAGCGCCGCCTCGACGTTGCCGGCCAGGCGCAGTTGCTGCGCGGCCATCGCCACGCCCTGCTCGACCTCGGCCAGCAGGCGTTCGTCGCTGCTCCTGGCCAGTTCCTTGTAGATCGCGTCGAAGGCAACGTGCTGGCCCTGCATCTCGGACAACTGCGCCTCCAGCGTGGCGACCTTGGCCTGCAGCACCGCGTGTGCCTCCTGCGTGTTGCGGGCGACGACGCGGCTTTCCTTGACCACGGCATCGTGGTCGGCGAGCCGCTTGGTCAGTTCCTCCTGCACCTCGGCAAGGCGTTGGCGCGTTTCCAGCCACTGCCAGCCGAGCAGGGCCAGCGCGACGGCGGCGATCACCGTGGCGGGCCGGCGCCAGGCGCCCTTCCGGCGTTCGGGCAGGGTCTTCGGCGCGGGGGCCGCTACGGGGTCAGGCAACTCGGGCGTGGTCACGGTAATACTCCAGGAGTCCGGTCACTAGGCCATCGTCGCCCGGTCCGGTAAGAATCACTTCATGGCAGCCCAGCGCGCGCGCCAGGCCGGCGATGCGCTGGTGCGGCACGAACAGCGGCGTCTTCTTCAACCAGGTCTGGCCGAGTTTGCCGACCATGTCGACCAGGTTCTTCAGGCCTTCGCTGCTGGTCACGGTGACGCCGTCGAGATGGCCGTCGCCCCACAACTTCAGCAGCGGCGCGGGGTCCAGGTCCGGCTTGTCGCGCCGGTAGCAGGCGACATACTCGACCTCGGCGCCGCGCTGCTTCAGGGTGTCGCCGAGCAGTTCGCGGCCGCCGTCGCCGCGGAAGATCACCACGCGCCGGCCGTGCATGTCCTGCAGCTCGGGCAGGTCGAGCAGCGCTTCGGAATCGAAGCGACCCTGCGGCGCCACCACGTCGGCGATGCCGAACTTCGCCAGGGCCAGCTCGCTGCTCTTGCCGACCGTCGCGGCGCGCAAATGCTGTGGCCAGGCGCGGCGGGCAAGAATCGCCGAGAGGGATTTCTCGACCGCGTTCGGGCTGACGAAACAGGCCCAGTCGAACTCGTCGAGGCGAATGGCGATGCCTTGCAGGGCCGCCGGATCGTCGACGTCGAAGATCGCCAGTACGGGAAACAGGATCGGCTTGGCGCCCAGCCCGATCAGCGCGTCGGCCAGATGCGTCGCCTGCCCGGCCGGGCGGGTGACGACGATGTTGCGGCCAGCGAGCGGCGAAGCAACGGTCATCGCTTCAGCCCAGTGCGGCCAGGATCTCGTCGGCGCCCTGGGCGCGCAACTCGGTGGCCAGTTGCAGCCCGAGCGCTTCCGGATCGCCCGGCGCACCGGTCAGTTCGGCGCTGGCCATGCGCTTGCCGTCCGGCGTGGCGACGAAGCCGCGCAGGAAGATGGCGCCATCGCGCATCTCGGCATAGGCGCCCAGCGGCACTTCGCAACTGCCGGCCAGCGCGCGCGACACGGCGCGTTCGGCGCGCACGCAGGCGGCCGTGGCAGCATCGTTGAGCGGCGCCAGCCAGGCGGCCACGTCGGCGCGCGAGGCCACGGCCTCGATGCCCAGCGCCCCCTGCCCGGCGGCAGGCAACGACACCTCGGCGGGCAGCACGGCGCGGATGCGCGCCTTGAGGCCGAGGCGCGTCAGGCCGGCAGCGGCGAGGATGATCGCGTCGTACTGGCCTTCGTCGAGCTTGCGCAGCCGGGTGTCGAGGTTGCCGCGCAGGGAACTCACGGCGAGATAGGGGAAGCGGGCGTGCAACTGCGCTTCGCGGCGCAGGCTGGAAGTGCCGACCACCGCGCCGGGCGGCAGGTCGTCGAGGCTGGCGTACTTGCCCGACACGAAGGCATCGAGCGGCACTTCGCGCGGGCCGGTGGCGACCAGGGCGAAGCCTTCCGGCAGCACCATCGGCACGTCCTTCATCGAATGCACGGCGATGTCGGCGCGGCCGTCGTGGAGCGCCGCTTCGAGTTCCTTGACGAACAGGCCCTTGCCGCCGACCTTGGCCAGCGGCCGGTCGAGGATCTGGTCGCCGCGGGTGGTCATGCCCAGCAGTTCGACGCGGCACGACGGGTATAATTTCTGCAGCAGATCGCGCACGTGTTCGGCCTGCCACAAGGCAAGGCGGGATTCGCGCGTGGCGATCACGATACGCTCGGGAACCTGGTTCGTTGTGGGATTCACTGGGCGGCCCAAATGATGGAAAAGCAACACGAGAGGGGACATATGGCGCCACCGGCCACGGCCTGGCAACGCCTGATTTTCGGCCTGATTTTAGCATGGTGGACCTGCTCGGCAGCGGCCATCCGGCCCGTGCCGACGGCCGCAAACCTCGCTGCGGACGGCAAAGCGGCGCATTCGGCGCGGCAGCCCGTCGTCGTCCTGTACAGCCGCAGCCTGTGCACCTGGTGCGACAAGGCGCGCCGCGAGCACCTCAATGCCATGGCCAGCCAGGCGGCGCGGGCTGCCGACGGCGCACTGTATCGGCAGGTCAACCTCGACAGTGATGCACCGCTGGTGGATTTTGCCGGTCGCAAGACCAGCCATCGCGACTTCGCCCGCGGCCACCATGTGAAGATGACGCCGACCCTGATGTTCTTCGCCGCGGACGGCCGCGAACTGGCCGCCGCCATCGTCGGCTACCGGCTGCCCGAGTTCTACGGCACGCTGATCGAGGACGCCATCGAGGACAGCCGCCACCAGCTCCGGAACGGAACGAAATGAAAAAAGTCAGCCATGGCAGTACGCCGCCGGCCGCCAACGACAAGGACGAACCGCTGCGCGAGGACATCCGCCTGCTCGGCCGCATCCTCGGCGACACCCTGCGCGCCTTCGACGGCAACGCGGTGTTCGATCTGATCGAGCGGGTGCGCGTGCTGTCGATCCGCTGCCACCGCGACGAGGACGTGGCGGCGCGACGCGAATTGCAGGCGCTGCTGGCCGGCCTGGTGCCGGCGCAGACCAACCAGGTGGTGCGCGCCTTCAGCTATTTCTCGCACCTGGCCAACATCGCCGAGGACCAGCACCACATCCGCCGCGCCCGCTCACACGCCATCGCCGGCTCGGCGCCGCGCGAAGGCAGCGTCGCCCACTCGGTCGAGCGCGCGCTGGCCATGGGCGTCAGCGCCGAACGGCTGGTGGAATTCTTCACCGGCGCCCAGGTCAATCCCGTGCTCACCGCACACCCGACCGAGGTGCAGCGCAAGAGCATCCTCGACTGCCAGTGGCAGATCGCCGCCCTGCTCGACGAGCGCGACCGCCGGCAGTTGACGCCGCAGGAACTCGCCGACGAGGAGGAAGCGATCCGCCGCGCGGTGCTCACCCTCTGGCAGACGCGCATGCTGCGGCCGGTCAAGCTGGCGGTCATGGACGAGGTCGGCAACGCGCTGACCTACTACGACACCACCTTCCTGCGCGCCCTGCCCCGTCTCTACAACGCGATCGAGGACCAGTTGGCGACGCTGGTGCCCGGCTGGCCCGCGGCGCGCGAACTGCCGCCCTTCCTGCGCCCCGGTTCCTGGATCGGCGGCGACCGCGACGGCAACCCCTTCGTCACCGCCGAAGTGCTGACCGGCGCCCTGCGCGCGCAGAGCCGCCGGGCGCTCGGCTTCTATCTCGACCAATTGCACAAGCTCGGCGCGGCGCTGTCGCCGACCCGCCTGCTGGTGAACGTCTCCGACGAACTGGCGGCGCTGGCCGCCGCCTCGCCCGACCACAGCCCGCATCGCGACGACGAGCCCTATCGCCGCGCCATCGCCGGCCTCTACGCGCGGCTCGCCGCCACGGCGCGCGTGCTCGACGAGATGGAGGCGCCGCGCCAGGCCGTCGCCGAAGCGGCGCCTTACGCGACGGCGCAGGAATTTGCCGCCGACCTCGACATCATCCATCGCTCGCTGGTCGCCAACGGCTCGGCGCTGCTGGCGCGCGGCCGCCTGCGCCGGCTGCGCCGCGCGGTCTCGGTCTTCGGCTTCCACCTGGCGCCGATCGACCTGCGCCAGAATTCCGATGTGCATGTGCGCACCGTGCATGAGCTGTTCGAGGCCGCGCGGCCCGGCGTTGACTACATCGGCCGCAGCGAGGAAGGCCGTATCGCCCTGCTGCTCGGCGAACTGGCGACGCCGCGCCTGCTGTCGACGCCCTACTTCACCTATTCGGACGAGACCATGTCCGAGCTGGCGATCTTCCGCGCCGCGCGCGAGGCGCAGTTGCGCTATGGCAGGCCGGCGATCGAGAACGTCATCATCTCGAAGACCGACGGCGTCTCCGACATCCTCGAAGTCGCCCTGCTGCTCAAGGAAGCGGGCCTGCTGCGGCCGCGCGAGGGCGAACTGGACGTCAACATCGTGCCGCTGTTCGAGACCATCGCCGACCTCGAAGCCAGCGGCCCGGCCATGGACAGGCTGTTCGGCCTGCCGGCCTACCGCCGCCTGCTCGAATCGCGCGGCCTGTGCCAGGAAGCCATGCTCGGCTACTCGGACAGCAACAAGGACGGCGGCTTCCTCACTTCGGGCTGGTCGCTCTACCGCGCCGAGATCGCGCTGATCGAGGTCTTCCGCCGGCACGGCATCACGCTGCGCCTCTTCCATGGCCGCGGCGGCACCGTCGGCCGCGGCGGCGGGCCCAGCTACCAGGCCATCCTGGCCCAGCCGGCCGGCGCCGTGCAGGGCCGCATCCGCATCACCGAACAGGGCGAAGTGATCGCCTCCAAGTACGCCAACCCGGAACTCGGCCGGCGCAACCTGGAAACGCTGGCCGCCGCGACGCTGGAAGCCACCTTGCTGCCCCACGAGCACGACAACCCGAGCGAGGCATGCCTGGCCGCGATGGCCGAACTGTCCGACCACGCCTTCCGCGCCTACCGCGGCCTGGTCTACGAAACGCCGGGCTTCGAACAGTATTTCTGGGAATCGACGGTGATCTCGGAAATCGCGCAGCTCAACATCGGCAGCCGGCCGGCCTCGCGCAGCCAGACGCGCGCCATCGAATCGCTGCGCGCCATCCCCTGGGTGTTCTCGTGGTCGCAGTGCCGCGTGATGCTGCCCGGCTGGTACGGCTTCGGCTCGGCGGTCGAGGCCTACAAGTCCGCGCACGGCGAGGCCGGGCTGGAACTGCTGCGCCGGATGCATGGCGAGTGGGGCTTCTTCCGCGCCCTGCTCTCCAACATGGACATGGTGCTCGGCAAGAGCGACATGGCCATCGCCGCCCGCTACGCCCAATTGGTCAAGGACGAGGCCCTGCGCACCGCCATCTTCGAGCGCATCCGCGGCGAATGGCACACCTCGGTCAAGGCCTTGCTGGCGATCACGGGGCAGGCGGAACTACTCGACGGCAATCCGCTGCTCAAGCGCTCGATCCGCAACCGCTTTCCCTATCTCGACCCGCTCAACCACCTGCAGGTCGAGCTGCTCAACCGCCATCGGGCCGGCGAGACGGACGAGCGCGTGCAGCGCGGCATCCACCTCTCCATCAACGGCATCGCCGCGGGACTGCGCAACAGCGGCTGATGCACTAGAATGATCCCACCGTCCTAGCGAGGGATACCAATGGCGATCGATCCGCAAGTCCATGACCGCATCCTGGCGCAACTAGGCCCTGCCTACGCCCATGCGTACCCGAAAATTCTCGAGCAGAAGTACCCGCACATCCTCGAGAAGATTGCCAGCCTGACGAGCCCGGTCGAAATCGAGAAGTTCTTCGAGAACCTGATGCTGACCCAGCGTACCGGCCGGCAGGGCTTCCCGGTCGAGGTCTTCGACGAACTGATGGTCTTGATCGGCGTCTTTCGCAAGCTCCACCTGCTGCGCGAGCCGCCCAAGCAGGACGGCGACGTCTGGAGCTGGGTCAGCGAGATCGGCTACGAGGCCGGCGAACACCACAACGAGTAGCGGCGCCGCTCAGCCCTGCACCAGCGCCGCCTTCACCTGCGGCCAGAGGCGCCGGCTGACCGCCAGCCGCTCCGGAACATCCGTCAGGATCAGTGCCCAGCGCGGATCGGCCTCGCCTGCCGTCTCGTGGTCGCGTTCGTAGCCGCCGACGGCGTCGCGGGCCACCAGGCAGTTGCGGTGGATGCGCATGAAGCGCTGGGCAAATTCCGTTTCCAGTTGCGCCAGCGATTCCTCGAGCAGGAACTCGCGCTCGCGCGTGCGCGCCGTCACGTACTTCTGCTCGGCCTTGAAGTAGACGACGTCGGCGACCGGCACCAGCAGCACCTTGCCGCGCTCCAGGCAGCGCAACTGCCGGCGGCCGCCCGGCTCGATCGCCTCGGCGACTTCGGTGAGCGCAGCGGCTGCCGGCGGGGTCCGGACTGCCTTGCACAGCGCTTCGGCGAGGCGGGTCGCCTTGACCGGCTTGAGCAGGTAGTCGATGGCCGACAGTTCGAAGGCCTTGACCGCATATTGGTCGTAGGCGGTGGCGAAGATCACGACCGGTGGCGGCGCCAGCTTCGCCAGGTGTCGCGCCAGCTCGATGCCGTCCATGCGCGGCATGCGGATGTCGACCACGGCAACATCGACTGTCAGTCCTTCGATGCGCTGCAGCGCCTCGATGCCGTCGCCCGCCTCGGCCACCACCTGGGTCGGCACCTGCGGCGCCAGGTCGTCGAGCAGGTTGCGCAGGCGCGCCCTGGCCGGTGCCTCGTCGTCGACGATCAGCAGCCGCAATGCGCCGCTCATTTGGCTCCCTCGCGCCGATAGGGCAATTCGATGCGCACCTGGAAGCGTCGCCCCGCCGTCTCGGTGGTCAACGAAGCTTCGAGGTCGAAGAACAGGGCCAGGCGCTCGCGGATATTGGCCAGCGCCATGCGATTGCCGGCGTGATGATTGCCGGACTCGGCGGAACCGCAAGGATTGGCAATCTGGACCGAAAGCCGGTCGTCGCGGCACGCCAGATGGACCTGTATCTCGCCCGGCTCGCCGAGCGGCTCGATGCCGTGGTAAACGGCATTCTCCAGCAGGGGCTGCAGCATCAGCGGCGGCACCAGCGCGTCCGGCGGGCAGGACTCGACGTCCCAGCGCACCTGCAGGCGCTCGCCGAGCCGCAAACGCTCCAGGTCGAGATACTGGCGCGACAAGGCGATCTCGGCCGACAGCGGCACCAGATCGCGGTTGTCCTGCATCAGGTTGCGAAAGAGTTCGGCCAGTTCCTCGAGCGCCGTCTCGGCGCGACGGGGATCGGAGCGGATGACGCCGAGCACGGCGTTCAGGCTGTTGAACAGGAAATGCGGCCGGATGCGCGCCGTCAGGGCCATCAGGCGCGCCTCGGCCAGCGCCGGCGCGTGGGCGCGCGCGGCGAGGTCGAACCAGGCCAGCAGCAGCAGTACGGCCAGGGCGGTCAGAAGCCAAAGACGCGGCAGCGAAGCCCGGCCGTCGTCGAGCGGCGCCAGCAGGAAGGCGGTCGCGGTAGCGCAGGCCAGCGCGGCCAGCAGCGCCGTCAGCGCCTTCTGCAGCGGGGCGAGGGGCGCCAGCCAGCGACTGCCGCCGCAGAGCATGACCAGGCTGCCAAAGGTGATCGGCTCGACGTAGGCCGCCAACTCGACGAAGTTGCCCGGCACCGAGCCCAGTTGGCGACTGCCTTGCAGGGCGGCCGCCAGCGCCATGCCGTTGACCCCCAGCAGGATGCGCAGCCAGGTGCCGAGGTTGCAGAAGTCGGGGAGCCGAAGCGTGCGGAAGATTTCCCGTATACTCGCCATGTTACGGAACAATGCTTATAGCAACCTTCATTATGTCAGACAATACGTGGTCGGGCCGCTTCGCGGAACCCGTTTCCGAACTGGTCAAGCGCTACACCGCTTCCGTCTTCTTCGACCGTCGCATGGCGGCCCAGGACATCCGGGGCTCCCTGGCGCACGCCAAAATGCTGGCACGCCAGGGCATCATCGGCGCCCAGGACCTTGCCGCCATCGAGGGCGGCATGGCACAGATCGCCGGCGAGATCGACGCAGGTTCATTCGAGTGGAGCCTCGACGCCGAGGACGTGCACCTCAACATCGAGAAGCGCCTGACCGCGCTGGTCGGCGATGCCGGCAAGCGCCTGCACACCGGGCGCTCGCGCAACGACCAGGTCGCCACCGACATCCGGCTCTGGCTGCGCGACTGTATCGACGACATCGATGGCCTGCTGCGCAACCTCCAGGCCGCCCTGCTCGACGTCGCCGAACGGCATGCCGAAACGCCGCTGCCCGGTTTTACGCACCTGCAGGTCGCCCAGCCGGTCACCTTCGGCCACCACCTGCTCGCCTATGTCGAGATGCTGGCGCGCGACCGCAGCCGCTTCGCCGACGCCCGCCGGCGCATGAACCGCCTGCCGCTCGGCGCCGCCGCGCTGGCCGGCACCACCTTCCCGATCGACCGGGAATTCGTCGCACAGGAACTCGGCTTCGACGGCGTCTGCGAGAACTCGCTCGACGCCGTTTCCGATCGCGACTTCGCCATCGAGTTCTGCGCCGCCGCGTCGCTGGTGATGACGCACGTCTCGCGCTTCTCCGAGGAACTGATCCTCTGGATGAGCCCGCGCGTCGGCTTCATCGACCTCGCCGACCGCTTCTGCACTGGCTCGTCGATCATGCCGCAGAAGAAGAACCCCGACGTACCGGAGCTGGCGCGCGGCAAGACCGGCCGCGTCTATGGCCACCTGATGGGCCTTCTGACCCTGATGAAAGGCCAGCCGCTGGCCTACAACAAGGACAACCAGGAAGACAAGGAGCCGCTGTTCGACACCGCCGACACCTTGATCGACACCCTGCGCATCTTCGCCGACATGGTGCCGGGCGTCCGCGTCAAGCCGGAGAACATGGCCGCCGCCCTGCGCCAGGGCTACGCCACGGCCACCGACCTTGCCGACTATCTGGTCAAACGGGGCCTGCCCTTCCGCGATGCCCACGAAGCGGTGGCGCGCGCCGTGCGCGCCGCCGAAGCGAAGAACTGCGATCTCGCCGACCTGCCGCTGGCCGAGTTGCAGGCCTTCTCGCCGCTGATCGGCAAGGACGTGTTCGACGTCCTGACGGTAGCCGGCTCGCTCGCCGCCCGCGACCACATCGGCGGCACTGCGCCGGTCCAGGTCAAGGCCGCCATTGCCAGGGCACGCCTGCGTCTCTGATGCAACGCCTCGGCAAGTACGAACTCATCCGCAAGCTGGGCGAAGGTTCCACCGCCACCGTCTGGTTAGCCCGTGATTCGTTTGCCGAGCGCGACGTCGCGATCAAGCTGATCGACCAGAAGGTGCTGCGCGACGAGGCGCAGAGCCGCATCTATCGCCGGCTGCTGAAGAACGAGGCCTCGCTGGCCGGCAAGCTGATCCATCCGCACATCGTCCAGATCTTCGATGCCGTCGTGTCGGAAGAGCAAAGCTACATCGTCATGGAATACGTCGGCGGCGGCACCCTCGACCAGTTCTGCTCGCCCGACAACCTGCTGCCGCTCGACCGCTTGGTAGAAATCATCTTCAAGTGCACGCGGGCGCTCGACTATGCCTTCCGGCTCGGCATCACCCATCGCGACATCAAGCCCGCCAACATCCTGATCACGGAGTCGGGCGCAGACGCCAGCCGCGGCGACATCAAGATTTCCGACTTCGGCGCGGCCATCCAGGCCACCAACCAGACGCAGACGCAGGTCTCGGGCGTCGGCTCGCCGGCCTATATGTCGCCTCAGCAGGTGCGCGAATCCGAACTCGACCACCGCACCGACATCTACTCGCTGGGCGTCGTGATGTACCAGTTGCTCACCGGCCGCCTGCCCTTCCAGGCCGCCAACAATTTCGCCATGGTGTATCAGATTTGCCATGTCGATCCGCCGCCGCCGTCCAGCTTCCGCCGCGAGGTGCCGGCCAGCCTCGACGCCATCGTCGCCCGCGCCATGCACAAGGATCTCGACGCGCGCTATTCGACCTGGGAGGCCTTTTCGCACGACCTGGCCCAGGCGTTCCGCAATTCGCATCTGGCCACCCGCAAACAGGCGTTCCCCGACGCCGAGAAGTTCGAGACGCTGCGCCGGCTACCCTTCTTCGCCGAGTTCTCGGACGTGGAAATCTGGGAGGTGGTGCGCTTCGCGCGCTGGGACGTAGTCGCGCCCGGCACCATCATCATGAGGGACGGCGAGACCGGCGATTCCTTCTGCTTCCTCACCGACGGGGAATTGCGCGTCGCCAAGAAGGGACGCACCTTGAGCATCCTCGAACCGGGCGACTGCGTCGGCGAAATGGCGGTGATCGGCCGGACCGACCACCAGCGCGGCGCCGATGTGATCGCACAGACCACGGCCAAGGTGGTGACGATTTCCGGTGACGGCCTGCGCTGCGCTTCCGACACCTGCCGCATGAATTTCTACCAGGCCTTCCTGGAAGTACTGGCCGGCCGCCTGAGCCAGGCCAATATCCGCCTCTCGGCCAAGTGATGGCCGCGGCGCCAACCCGGCCGTTCATCAAGACCGGCGGCGCCGAAGACCTGCCTCGTTTCGCCGCCGAAGCCACCGGGCTTGCCGCCTTACGCGCCACTGGCGCCGTGCGTGTGCCCCAGGTCTACGCCTGCGGCATCGCGGATGGCCAGGCACGACTGGAAATCGAATTCCTCGACCTGCGCGGGCTGGACCGCGCCAGTGGCGCCCTGCTCGGCCAACAGCTGGCGGACCTGCACCGCCATGTCGGCGAACGTTTCGGTTTCGGCGAGGACAACTGGATCGGCGGCTCGCCGCAGGCGAACGGCTGGCGCGACGAATGGCCGCGCTTTTTCGCCGAGCGCCGCCTGCGACCGCAGTTGCAGTGGGCGCGTGGCACGGGCATGGAACGGAAGCTGGTCGAGCAGGGCGAATCGCTCGCCGAGCGCCTGGCGGCCTTCTTCGTCGACTACCACCCCCAGCCGTCGCTCCTGCATGGCGACCTGTGGGGCAGCAACGCCTCGGCGCTGCCCGACGGTACGCCGGTGATCTTCGATCCGGCGGTGTACTACGGGGACCGCGAAACGGACGTCGCCATGAGCGAACTGTTCGGCGGCTTCCCGGAGTCCTTCTACGCCAGCTACCGGGCGGCCTGGCCGCTCGATCCAGGTTACGAGACGCGCAAGACGCTCTACAACCTGTACCACGTCCTGAACCACTACAACCTGTTCGGCGCCGGCTACCTCAACCAGGCCCGGCGCATGATGGACAGACTGCTGGCGGAACTCCGCGGTTAAGCGGCCTGGCCAACGCCCGCCAGCTTCTGCTGGAGTTCGCCGTTCTGGTACATCTCGGTCATGATGTCCGCGCCGCCGACCAGCTCACCGGCGATGTAGAGCTGCGGCCAGGTCGGCCAACGGCCGTAGTCGCACACCGCCTGCTGAACTTCCGGCGGCTCCATCAACACGTTCACGTACTTAAAATCCTTGAGGCCGCAGGCCTTCAACACCTGCGCCGCGCGCGACGAAAAACCGCAGGACGGAAACTGCGGCGTGCCCTTCATGAACAACACCACGGGGGCACTGGTCACCAGTTGTTGCACTTGCCGCTTGAGGTCTTCCATGGGGAACTCCAATAGTAGATGTATTTTGTCGGCTATTGTAGCGATGCAAATCGCGGAAGGTCAAGCGGATGGATTGGGATGGGCCAATAGCCCCGGTAGGCTCACGTCACGCGCCTCCCGCACGGTTAAAGTGGGCTCACCACTCAAGCGGTATGACTGTATGGCAAAGCTATAATGGCACCGATGGAACGCATTAACGCACTCAACCCGGATAGGATCGCATGGTGTTGTGCCGACCATGGCATCACCTCGGATCAGCTCGCGGCTGAGTGCGGAATTTCGCCTGCTACCCTTCAGCGCGCCATGGAGCGCGTCAATGGTCTGACGTTCCACCAACTACAGACCATTGCCCACTACTTCGGTCGCGGCGTGCTGTTCTTCCTTGAGGACGCACCAGTTGCAGTTGAGCAGGTTCACACACCGCAGTTTCGTACGCTGGCGAACAAGAAGCCCGAGCTATCAGCCAGACTCCGGGCTCTGATTGAGCGCACCGAGCAGCACAGAGACTTGTACCTGAGTCTTCGAGAGCGTCTCGACGAAGAGGATTTCCCCCGCTACCGCCCACCGGACATTGCCGGCCTAAGTCCCGCGCAAGCCTCGGTCGTCGCCCGTGACTGGCTTGGTCTGGGCCCCGTGAACACGTTCGAGACGTATAGGGAGGCAGTTGAAGCTCACGGAATTCTGGTCTTCCGCAGCAATGGTTACAACGGCAAGTGGCAAATCGCCAAGGAGAGCCCGATTCTCGGCTTTTCGATCTACGATGAAACCTGCCCGGTCATCGTCGTCAAAAAACTCGACTGGGAGCCGAGGCAATCATTCACGCTGATGCACGAACTCGGCCACATCCTTCTGCATAGGGTGAGTTGGATCGACGACGACGGCGACTTCCAGTCACATCAGGGTGCAGAACGAGAGGCGAATGCATTTGCCGGAAATTTACTTGTCCCCAACGACCTCCTAACCACCATAGACGACGCCGCCCGCCCGGGAGAAGTTGCATTGTTCGACGATTGGCTTGAGCAACAGCGTAGGGCATGGGGGGTGAGCGGTGAAGTGATTCTGCGCCGCCTTATGGACAACGGGCGACTGCAGCATGCCGAGTACGAAGCATATCGCCGCTGGCGGCAGCAGACAGCCCCGAGAGCAGATGACGGTGGAAACCGCGCGTGGCGACACCGCGAGCCAGTCCACATCTTCGGCGACAGATACGTGAGGGCTATCCTAGATTCGCTGGGTACCCGTAGTATTACGCTCACCAAGGCAAGTACCTACCTCGACCGCATCAAGCTCCGCGACCTGCACCAACTCGAGGGGTACTATGCCGGCCTTTGATTCGTCGGCGATTATCCACGGCTGGGACAACTATCCGATTGCCCAATTTCCTCCGCTTTGGGATTGGCTGGCAGCAGAGGTCAATGCCGAACACATCAAGTTGTCTGCTGTCGCCTTCGACGAGGTTCGGAATGTGTCCCCGGATTGCGCCGACTGGCTTAAGGACAACAACCTGCACCAATGGCCGGTCGGCAACCGAGAGCTTCAGGAGGCTCTTCGGATCAAGACCATGCTCGGTATTGTTCAAGATCAATTCCATCCAAATGGTGTCGGTGAGAACGACATCATTATTATCTCGACAGCCAGACTTGTCGGCATGGATCTGGTATCCAACGAAGACCAGCCCACCGCGCCCCAGAATATGAAGAAATACAAGATCCCGACGGTGTGCAGATTGCCAGCCGTAAACGTGCCCTGCGCCAACTTTCTCGAATACCTCAAACAGTCGGGCCGAGTGTTCCGCCGCTAGCAATCTCGCGACAGCCAGTCTATGACCGAGTGGTGGTCCGGTGAGACCGGCTCGGTATCGTTCTGACAGGATTCGAGCGCAAGTGCTGGGAGGGCAACCTTGCCACAAACGTCCAGCAGTCGCGGTGGCTGTGGCAGTCCTAGCGCGATGCGAAATTGAAGGCAATTCAATCGCCAAGCTAATTGGTGGGTGGCTGGGCCTTGCTGGCCGCATCCCCTTGAGTGACAAGGGGAAATGGCGGAGAGGGTGGGATTCGAACCCACGGATGGTTTCCCATCGCCTGATTTCGAGTCAGGTACAATCGACCACTCTGCCACCTCTCCGACGGCGCGCATTCTAGCACCGAAGAGGCGGAACCAAACCGCCGGCGCATGGC